>NZ_RYDO01000030.1:0-2015 GCF_003984855.1 Flavobacterium sp. GSP6 | reverse complement strand
ATGCTTAAATATACATAAAACCAACGAATTATGCAAATTATTTGAACGATTTTTTGTACAAATTATCTAACATAGAGGAAGGAGGTTATTAGACAGTTTGACGTCCCGCTACTAAAGCGGGTTTGGGACTAAATTAAGCCCATTCTTCGGATTTGCCAAATCATCCCAAATACAAAACCAACTTCCCATTCAGCTAAATGCCCAAATCCGTTTTAGTAGCTGTTATGCCTAGTTTTTTATCGTCAACAATCCTCTCAACCAAATCTCGGAATGTTTGAATATTTCCAGTCTTTATACTTCTTTTGTATATCCAGTTCGGAAATATTTTGTCAATCCAATATTTAAATCGTCTTTCATTTTCTAATTTCCCATATTCAAGCTTGTCAAAAGTCTTTAAACCAGTTAAAGTTACTTCTTCCAATAGTGGAGAAAAATTCTTGTTTACGTCTAGAAACGCTTCAATTTTTGTAGAAGGTTTCAAGTTGGAAACATCAACACCTTTGTTTTTTAGATTTCTCTTTAATGTTATAAAAATTGCTGTTGTTAAACATTCCGCACCTAAAATTTTAATAGGTTTGATTATTTCTTTTTCAGCAATAGTTGATAAAAAGATACAAAGTTCTCCCAGAGTTTTTTTGTCATCAGGATTTAAGATTCTGTCCCAAGTTTTTAATGGCACATTAATTCTGAATTCTTGATTTAAAAATTCAGCAAGTTCATCCCAAGGCAATAAATCTTGAGCATCACGCCATTCATAAATTAAGGTCTCCTTTGTTAATACAAAAGTTTCATTGGCCATTATGTCAAGTGGACTGCAAAGTCTATGCTGTTCTTTAAATATTTCAAAAAGTTCGTCAGGTGTATATGTTGTATTATCGTTCATTTCTTTTGTCCTAAAATTAGGCATAACGTCCCGCTACTACAGCGGGTTTGGGACTAAATTAAGCCCTATTTTCGGATTTGCCAAATCATCCCAAATACAAAACCAACTTTCCATTAAGCCAATTGCCCAAATCCGTTGTAATAGCTGTTATAGCGCGTTTTTTTTATACTTCCCAGCCGTTGCGTTTTGCGTCCACTTTTAACTTTTCCAATTTCTCGTTCAGTTCAACTTCAAAATTTTTAAGTCGACTTCTTGTTGCGGAAAAATTGTCAAACCAATCAAACATTTCATAAAGTTGATTCATTGAAATTAGTTTTGATATTTCTCTGATCAGTTCATCGCATTCTTTATTGTAAACTTTAAGATTAAAATTAACAACGTCCGTCAAAGGATGATCGCCTGGTCCTCCTGCTGCCATGTTTTATTATTTTTTAGCCGTTAACTTTTTCCAATTCACTTTGACTTATTCCAGCCGCATCTAAATACATTTCGGCAAACTCTTTTGAGTCGATTAGGCAAATTCCACCAATTGGATTCAATTCAGTATTTTCTATAACGATTCTAAAGTTAAAATTCTGTGAGTCTGCGTTGCCATTTTTTTTGGTTAACTTTTGAACTTCACTTTTAAATTTTCCATAATTTTCGGTCGCAACAAAATCCCCACCAATTGCGCCCATACTTTCGTCGATAATTTTGAATTCCACAATTCCAATTTCGGAATTATCTATAAAAATTTGCCCTTCCATTATTCTTTGGTTGTGTTTTGCAGGATTTGAAAATGCGCTATAACTTGTATACACTCGCTATAAAATAGCGTCTATACACCCAAAATCAGGTAGATTGTCGCTATTGCTTGTCTTTTTTTATATTCTTTCAAATATATTAAAATTTTCTTACAGTTTTTATACAAAAAAACAAACGTTATAGTTAGTGCGGTTTGCGTGAGGGAGGGAAGCGGCATCCTTTATTTTCTTTCTTTAAGAAAATAAAGATACAGCGTACCGCCCGACCCAAAGTGGCGAGGAGGAACGACTAAGCTGGTGCAGGGTCACGCCCAATGTCATTAAGTTAAGGAATTTTATATTGCATCTTTTTGATTTTTAAGCACTAAAGGTCGAATTCGATTTCTATA
>NZ_RYDO01000002.1:0-437897 GCF_003984855.1 Flavobacterium sp. GSP6 | reverse complement strand
AGTTTAAATAACATATATTTACTCCATGAGTAACAAAATACAGTTCGTTTAGAGGTTTTTAGACGAACTGACGTTGGCAGAAATTTTACCAAAAATCGTAGAATTAAGAAAAATTAAAACGAATGAAAAAAGTTATATTATTATCGCTATTATTGAGCGTTCCATTTTGTTTCTCTCAAAATAAAGTTGAAGCAGAAAAATTAGTTGAGGAAGGAATTCCTTATCACGACAAAGGAGATTTTGAAGGTGCAATAAATAAATATGACAAAGCATTAGAATTAGATAAAAATAATGTTTTAGCATTAACAGAAAAAGCTTTTTCACTTTTGTCGTTAAAAGAATATGATAAAACAATAACAATATGTAAATCACTTATTGAATCAAATCCAAACGATACAAAACTTAAAACAGTCTATGTTACCTATGGAAACGCGCTTGACGGTCAAAATAAAACTGACAAGTCTATTGAAATCTATACTGAAGGTATTAGTAAATTTCCCGATTATTATCAGTTATACTATAATAAAGGAGTTACTTACGCAAGCGTTAAAAAGAATGACGAAGCAATTATATGTTTTCAGAACGCACTTTTACAAAATCCTAAACATTCAAGTTCAAATAATGGACTTGGTAGACTTGAAAAAGCTAAAGGAAACAGAATTCCAGCAATTTTATCTTTTTGCAGATTTTTAATTATTGAACCTCAAACAAATCGGTCTAAAGAAAATCTCGCAAGTTTAAAAGAATTGTTAATGCAAGGTGTCAAAAAAACAGGTGAAAATGCAATAAGTTTAAGTATCGATCCAAAAGACTTAGATTCTGATGACAAAAGAGAAAAAACAAAAGAGAATAATTTTAATTCAACTAATATGATTTTGTCAATGACTTCTGCTTTAGATTTTGACGATAAAAATAAAGATAAAACAGAAATAGAAAACTTTATCAGAAAAATGGAAACTATTTGTGCTTCTTTATCTGAAACTAAAAAGACAAATTTTGGATTCTATTGGGAATATTTTGCACCATATTTTGTTGAGTTGAAAAAAAATAATTTATTGGAGCCATTTGCTTATATTGTTTTTGCATCATCGGAAGAAGAGTACATTAAAAATTGGATTAAAAATGATAAAACAGAATTAGACAAATTTTACAATTGGTCAAAAGAATATAAATGGAAAAACATCAAGTAGAAAATACTTCTGCCAACAGCTAGGGATTCGTTGCGTGCGCAGCACGAACAATGAAACCCGGGTTGAACGGAACCGATTGTACGTCCGTCAACACTATGGAGTTGTCGTAAAGATTTTAGAGAGAATTATAAAAGGCAAGCGAGACCCGATCGCGCGGATATCTGATTTTTCGGACAACTATAGCGCGGATTTGCAATCCGTGCCCACAAAGAGAATGATTCAGCAAGAAATTGTGCCCGTTTAGAGTGTGAAATAGAAGTGGTTTTATTAGAATTATTTCGATATTGTTTACGGGCACGGATTGCAAATCCGCGCTATCGAAGCTAAAAATTATCATCAAAACTGTCCAATTTGAACCGGAATGAGGTGTTCACTTTGCTCCGGAATCACCGGTCCAGTTTGACCCGGAATATCTATAAAGCAACTTTTGCCAGAACGAATTTTAATTGTAGTTTAAATCACAGGTATTTACTCAATGAGTAACAAAATACAGTTCGTTTAGAGATTTTTAGACGAACTGACGTTGGCAGTAATCTCAAAAAAATCCAGAAATCGAAAAAGAATAGTTTCCAATTTTGAATTTGATTATATTTGCAATTATGAATAAAAACCTTTACATAATTGCAGGTTGCAACGGAGCAGGGAAAACAACCGCTTCTTTTACTATTTTACCTGATATTTTAGACTGTAAAGAATTTGTAAATGCTGACGAAATAGCGAAAGGATTATCGCCATTTCAGCCCGAAAAAGTTTCATTTGAAGCTGGAAGAATAATGATAAAGAGAGTTAATGAACTTCTTGAAATTAATGAAAATTTTGCTTTTGAAACTACTTTAGCTACCAAAAGTTATAAGTCAAAAGTAATAAAAGCTCAGAGTAAAAATTATACTGTTACTTTACTTTTTTTTTGGTTGCAAAACGTAGATTTGGCAATTGAAAGAGTAAAAACACGAGTATTGGAAGGTGGACATAATATAGAGACAGAAGTTATTCGACGTAGATATAAAAACGGGATTAAAAACTTATTTGAAATTTATCTTTCAATAGTTGATGAAGTTATGATTTTTGATAATTCAGGAGGGAAACCTGAATTGATTGCTGAAAAAACTTTAGAAACAGAAATAAACATTTTAAATGAAATGAAATTCGATAAACTTAAAAAATATTACAATGAAAAAGCATAAAAGAACATTAAATCAAACCAAGATTTTAGAAGGAATGGATAAAGTTTATGAAAAACTAATCGAATTCAAAAAGAAAATGAATAGCGAATTGATAATATTGAAAGATAACCAAATCGTAAGACTAAAACCGTAAATATTTGCACTTCTGCCAGCAGCGAGGGTTTCGTTGCGTGCGCAGCACGAAAAATCAATTATAATCACCGAATACCAACAAAAATAAATTCAATGAGGTAAATCCGGGTTGAACAGCCTGTCCCGTTTTTACGGGAGAACCGATTGTACGTCCGTCAACGCTATGCTCTTATCGAAAAAAAATTAGAGAGAATTATAAGAGGCAAGCGAGCCTCTTTTTTTGTAGCGTGGTTTCAGCTTGTTTTTTTTCGTGTTTTCCATCACTTTTGAGCAGAAGTTCCCTTACCCATCCCGCTAATTAGCGGGACAGGAATTTGAACTTTGGCTACCGCCAAGATACCAAGCAGGTGGACCACGCTGGTCAAAGACTGCTATCCGGTGTAAATTTCCTGTTTTACAACACGGACACTTGGGTAAAAAAGGCTTCTTTTCTACTTTTTCTAACACCTTCACTTGCAGCTTTTCCTGCAAAAGCTTGAGCTTTTGACGCTTCCAAGTGCTGCTCAAAAAACCGTAATGCCTTATTTTTACAAACCGTTTGGGCAAAATATGCAATGAAAATCGGCGAATAAACTCTTTGTGCGTGAGTGTCATTTGTTTTTTAACACCCACCATACGATACTCTTTGTACTCAAAAGTCACGTTTTGCTGGTCAATGCTCTTAATTCGATGGTTGCTATTGGCAATTTTACGTGCCCCGTTAGAAACACAAATCCAAAAAAAATAGTAATCAAAAATGCATCGGGGTTTCTAATGGGGGTGAAATGTATCTTCCCAAATATTCCACCACTGACTTTGGACTTCCAAACGGTTTCTTAGCAAATACAACCCCGATCGCGCGGATATCTGATTTTTCGGACAACGATAGCGCGGATTTGCAATCCGTGCCCACAAAGAGAATGATTCAGCAAGAAATTGTGCCCGTTTAGAGTGTGAAATAGAAGTGGTTTTATTAGAATTATTTCGATATTGTTTACGGGCACGGATTGCAAATCCGCGCTATCGAAGCTAAAAATTATCATCAAAACTGTCCAGTTTGAACCGGAATGAGGTGTTCACTTTGCTCCGGATTTGTTCGTATTCAGTGCAATCTCCTAAAAAAGATGGCTTTATATTTTGGGACTCTAAAAACAATTTTTAACCCTTTTTACGGACTGTTATATTTTAATATTCATAAGCGAATTTTGCCAGAACGAATTTTAATTGTAGTTTAAATCACAGGTATTTACTCAATGAGTAACAAAATACAGTTCGTTTAGAGATTTTTAGACGAACTGACGTTGGCAGTCATACACACTTGCGACGGAAAAAATAGAAATCCCATTTCGGGAACTTTTTTTTATTATCTTTGAAAAAAATTAATACATTTGAGAGTAGTAGCTAAAAAAATATTTTGAGGTGTTCCGATAAATACTTATGATTTTTATGTATATTTAAAGTATGGAAAAATTTACAGGAGAAAGTATTTTAGAATTCACCGATAAGTTCAAAACGGATTTAGATTGTTTAGAATATTTGGCGGAAATAAAGTGGAAAGAAGGTTTTAAATGTGTTAAATGTAATCACACGAAATTCACTATTCGCAAAAAGAATTTTGCAAGAGATTGTAACGCTTGCCATCATATTGAAAGCCCGATTGTAGATACAATTTTTCACAGAGTTCGATTTGGTTTGAGAAAAGCATTTACAATTGTTTTTGAGATGAGCGCAACTACAAAAGGTTTCTCTACAAAACAACTTGCAAAACGATTAAAAATCAGTAGAACTACTGCCACTAATTTCATTAAAAAAGTTAGAATTAGTATGGCAAGTAGTACTTCACAGCCAATGATTGGTCAGGTTTTTGTCGATGAATTTGTTTTTGGCGGTAAAGAAGATCTCAAGCAAGGAAGGAGCAATAATTCAAAAAAAAAGAAGTTGATAATCGCTGTTGAAACAAATGACACTGGCGGAATCAAAAGAGTATATTTTGACCAACTTGAAGATTATTCGTGTAAAGAAATACGCAAAATATTTGATAAACATATTTCTAAATCTGCATCTATAAAAACTGACAAATGGACGGGTTATAATCCATTAAAAAAAGAGTTTGATTTGAAACAAATTAAAAGCGATAAAGGCAAGTCTTCAAAAGAATTGCATACTATAATTCATCAAGTAAAATCTTGGTTAAGAAGTACTTTTTCTTGGGTTCATAAAGAACATATTCAGAAGTATTTAGACGAGTTTAGTTATCGAATTAATAGGTCGATTTACAAGGAAAACATATTTGACCTACTGATAAATAGAATGATGAAAACTCAAAAGGTTTTATATCAAGATATTATAATAAGTAAATAAATGAACACCTCAAAAAATATTAAAAGACTTTTGGGAGATACATGGTGATTGTGAACAACAATTAAAATCATGGTTTCAAGAAGCAAGTACAGCTGAATGGAAAAACCCAAACGAAATAAAGTTAGATTATCCTAGTGCTAGTATTTTAAATGACAATAGAATAGTTTTCAATATTAAAGGAAATAATTACAGATTGATAGTTAAACTAACTTATGAATATCAAATGATTTGGATTCGATTTATTGGAACGCATGCAGAATATGACAAGATTAATGCAAATGAAATTTAAATATTATGGAAATTAAACCTATAAAAACAGAAAACGATTACAATCAAGCTTTACAAAGACTTGAAATAATCTTTGATGCAAAAAATGGCTCTCCTGAAGGAGACGAACTTGAGGTGCTCGGTATTTTAATTGACAAATATGAAAATGAAAAATTTCCTATCAGCTTACCAGACCCCATTGAAGCAATTAAATTTAGAATGGAGCAAATGGGTTACAACCAAAATGATTTAGCAAATATTATAGGTCTGAAAAGTCGTGCAAGCGAAATTTTAAACCGAAAAAGAAAGCTTTCTTTGGAAATGATAAGACAATTACACGAAAGGCTTCATATACCAACTGACGTTTTAATTCAAACTTATTAAAAGTACGACTGCCAACAGCTAGGGTTTCGTTGCGTGCGCAGCACCAACAATGAATTATAATCACCGAATCCAACAAAAATAAATTCAATGAGGTAAACCCGGGTTGAACAGCCTGTCCCGTTTTTACGGGAGAACCGATTGTACGTCCGTTAACACTATGGAGTTGTCGTAAAGTTTTTAGAGAGAATTACAAGAGGCAAGCGAGCCTCTTTTTTTGTAGCGTGGACATGCTAACTTTACCAGCATAAAAAGTTAAGAAACCAGGATACCAAATAAAGTCCCAAATAGAATCCCTATGCGACACATTTCTTAGTAAACGAAACGGATTTACGCTATATTCGGGAATTATTAGAGCGCAATAGTAGAAAAACTCACAACCAATGAAGTACCAAAAGCATTCAGCAAAAAAAAAGTCATTTTGATGATTTGTAATAAAAGATTATCTATACATTTGGAAAGGCTAGACTGTTCAGTAGCGATTACAGACGGGCTGCCAATACTTATTGATCCTTTACGATTTTAAACTTTTCAATTTTTAAAAATAAATCTTATGAAATCCAAACAAATTCTTCTTTTGATATTATTTATTTCCACTTCGCTTTTTGCGCAAAGCACAGCACCACAATTAGATAAAATTAAGCAGCAAGATCTAAAAGATGATTTATATGAACTGGCGGGTGACGCCTTTCGGGGACGAAGAGGAGGAGAACTTGGCGAAATGCGAGCTTCTGTTTGGGTGGCTCAAAAGGCCCGTGAAGCTGGCCTTAAACCTGCAGGCGAAGATGGAACCTACTTCCAATTCTTTAATCTGAAACGCAGCCGTGTGGCCAATAGTAGTACTGTTAGTGTAAATGGTAAAGCACTTGATCTTTGGAAAGAGATTTGGCCAACTAATTTGGTTGACACTACCCTAGAAGGCTCCGTAGTTTGGCTGGACAAAATACCGGATAATACTGTCGATCTGAAAGGCAAAATTGTAGCTATGAATATTATGCCTCCAACCCCCATTATTCAAGACTGGGTGAGCCTCTGGCAATATCGTTATACCGCTTCTGCCATGAACCAGCAGGGAAAAGAACTCCTCAGCCGCGGTGTTACTGCTATAATTTTTGTTGCTGATGACACTGTAGAATCACTTATCTCATTTACGGGATTTCATTATCAAGAAGGAAGTTATGGAATAGAAGGTGCCCAATCCTCTACTGCAGCTACGGTACCAATTATATTGGCAAGTAAACAGTTAAAGAATATGTTTTCTAAACAAGGCGCTTATTTAAAAACTACTTTGAAGGTAGAAAATTTTGACTATCCTTCTATTAATGTTGTTGCTAAGGTTGATGGAACTGATCCTAAACTCAAAGAGGAATATGTTTTATTCAGCGGTCACCAGGACCATGACGGAGTAGGACCTGCAGTTAACGGGGATCCTATCTGGAACGGTGCTGATGATAATGCATCAGTAACGGTAGCGATGCTTGCAATAGGGAGTGCGTGGAGTACACAACCCGCTAAGCGATCGGCTTTATTTGTGTGGCACGGATCTGAGGAAAGGGGTTTATTGGGTTCTCGCTATTTTGTTAGCCATCCCACCGTTAAACTACCCTCCATAGTTGCTGTTTTAAATGGCGATATGATAGGACGCAATGCACCTGATTCTGCTGCACTATTGGGCGCAACAGAACCTCATCTTAATTCTTCTGACCTTGTAGCTATCACTTTAGCAGCTAATAAAAGTATTGCCAACTTCAAAGTAGATACTTCTTGGGATGCTGCAGATCACCCAGAGAATTGGTACTTCCGAAGCGATCATCTTCCCTATGCTCAAGCTAATGTTCCAGCAATATTTTTTACCACCTTATTACACCCTGACTACCATACCCCCTTCGATAGCCCAGATAAAATTGACTACGTAAAACTTACTAAGATGGCAAAGTGGATCTATGAAACCGGATGGAGAGTTGCTGAAAGTGCCAAACGTCCTGCTTTAACTATTGAAATAAAAAAATAAAAAATAACTACTTATTATGTTCTTAATAGACAAGCCATTTGTTTCCGATTTTCTTATCAAAACAATAAAAGATAATAATTATAAAATAATTGCAACCAAAGTAGCAAAAGAATTGGTAAAAGATGATTCTTTGTCATGGATAGCCGAAGAGGAAGCAATCACTTTACTAAAAAATAATCCAGAAATTTCTCTTTATAGCAATTCAGAGAACGCATTAGCTTGGATCGATCAATACTATGGAGAAAGTGAATTATCAAGTCAATTACACGTTTTAAAAAATAAAGTAAAGTTTAGAGAACTTATAAAAGAGTTGTTTCCCGACTTTTATTTCAAGCAAATAAGTATTGAAGAAATCCAACGATTGTCCGATGATGAGATTCGGTTCCCATTTGTAATTAAACCTGCTGTTGGTTTCTTTAGCATAGGAGTTCATATAGTAGAAAATGAGAAAGACTGGGTAAAAGCTAAAAGTGAGTTACAACCTGATAAACTTAAAAGTATATTTCCTGAAAATGTATTAAACACAAGTAATTTTATTATTGAAGAATTTATTCGTGGAGAAGAATATGCAATCGATTATTATTACGACAATAATGGAGATGCTGTTTTGTTAAACGTTTTACACCACCTCTTTTCATCCGGAACAGATACAAGTGATCGGGTTTATTCAACATCCAAAGCAATCATTGAAAAGTATAAAATTGATCTTGAATATTTTTTAAGTAAAATTGGTAAAGAGTTACATTTAAAAAATTTCCCGGCTCATGCAGAAGTCCGCATAGATGAAAATGGGAAAATAATCCCTATCGAGGTAAACCCTTTACGCTTTGGTGGATTTTGCACCACGGCCGACCTTCTAGGAGTAACTTTAGGTTTTAATGAATACAAATGCTTTTGTGAAAACAAAAAACCAGACTGGAATACTATATTTAAAGGAAAAGAGAATAAAACATTTAGTGTCATTATTTTGGATAATAATTCAGGAATAATTCCTTCGGATATTTTAGGATTTAACTATTCAGGTCTTGCTAAAGATTTTGAAAAACCGATAGTAATTAGAGAATTAGATATAAATAAATATCCTGTATTTGGATTTGCTTTTATTGAAAGTGCTGCCAGTAATAAAAAGGAATTAAATGATATTCTAACCTCTGATTTAAGAAAATATATAGTATCGAAATAAGGAAAATTTTAAAGTAACATGCTTTAGCCATCATAGAAAGTTAAGAAATAATCTTAATTTTAATCTATGAAACAAGTGCGCAAAATTTACGAAAAAGCTTTTAAAGAAAAAGCTGTCCAAAGCTAGACTTGGTTGCGTGGCACAATAAAAGCATCTGCGCTATTTTACCTTTCAGCAAATTCCACAAAAAAAGCCCCAATCGGGGCTTTTTACATATAACAAATTCAAGTTCTTATTTACTCAAATACATTTTTCTTCTGGAGTATAATTCGTAGAATTGATCGTCTTTCAAATCATCAATAAACAAGATGCTTTCTCCTGTTGATTTCATTTCTGGTCCTAATGCTTTGTTCACATTATGGAACTTGCTGAAAGAGAAAACCGGTTGCTTGATGGCATATCCTTTCAATTGCGGATTAAATTTAAAATCGGTTACTTTATTATGCCCTAACATTACTTTGGTCGCATAGTTCACATACGGTTCTCCGTAAGCTTTTGCAATAAACGGCACCGTACGAGACGCTCTAGGATTTGCTTCAATGATGTAAACGATATCATCTTTGATTGCAAACTGAATGTTGATTAAACCAACGGTTCTCAAAGCCAACGCAATATTTTTAGTGTGGTCTTTTATTTGTTGCATTACAAATTCACCTAAGTTAAACGGTGGCAAAGTCGCGTTACTATCTCCAGAGTGCACTCCGCAAGGTTCGATGTGCTCCATAATTCCTATGATGTACACATTTTCGCCATCGCAAATCGCATCAGCTTCCGCTTCAATTGCACCATCCAAATAATGGTCTAAAAGCAATTTATTTCCTGGAATCGTTTTCAATAAATTGATTACGTGCTCTTCCAGTTCTTGTTTGTTGATTACAATTTTCATTCCTTGACCACCCAACACATACGAAGGACGAATCAATAATGGAAAATCTAAAGTATCCGCCAAAGCTGAAGCTTCATCCGCTGTTTCAGCGATTCCAAATTGTGGAAAAGGAATTTTTAAATCGGTCAACAATTCTGAGAAACGACCTCTGTCTTCGGCTAAATCCAATGCATCAAAACTCGTTCCTATAATTTTAATACCGTATTTAGACAGTTTTTCGGCTAGTTTCAGGGCCGTTTGACCTCCTAACTGCACAATTACCCCTTCTGGTTTCTCATGTTGAATAATATCGTAAATATGCTCCCAGAAAACCGGTTCGAAATACAATTTATCTGCTGTATCAAAATCAGTCGAAACTGTTTCCGGATTACAGTTGATCATAATCGTTTCATAACCACATTCTTTGGCGGCAAGCACCCCGTGAACACAAGAATAATCAAATTCGATTCCTTGCCCAATTCTATTTGGGCCAGATCCAAGAACGATTATTTTCTTTTTATCGGTAACAATACTTTCATTGTCAACGTAACGGGTTCCGTCCGCTTTTTCTATTTCGGCTTCAAAAGTCGAGTAATAATAAGGCGTTTTTGCTTTGAATTCCGCCGCACACGTATCCACCAATTTGAATACACGATTGATGTTCATTGTAGTTCGCAGCGTATGTACCTGGCTTTCCAAGCAACCTACCATGTGAGCAATTTGTCTGTCGGCGAAACCTTTTTGTTTGGCTTCTAATAGCAATTCTCTGGGTAAAGAATCCACTTTATAAGTAGAGACTTCTTTCTCTAACGTATAAAGCTCTTCGTATTGTTTCAAGAACCACATATCGATTTTAGTGATTTCATGAATGCGGCTCAATGGAATTCCCATCGCGATAGCATCATAAATCACAAAAACACGATCCCAACTCGCAAAAGTCAGTTTCTCGATAATTTGTTCGTAGTTTGTATATCCTTTTCCGTCAGCACCCAGACCATTTCTTTTGATTTCTAATGATTGAGTCGCTTTGTGCAATGCTTCTTGGAACGAACGTCCAATTCCCATTACTTCCCCAACAGATTTCATTTGAAGTCCTAACGTTCTGTCAGCACCTTCGAATTTATCAAAGTTCCAACGTGGAATTTTTACAATCACATAATCCAAAGTTGGTTCGAATAATGCCGAAGTCGATTTGGTAATTTGATTTTGCAGTTCATCTAAGTTGTACCCCAAAGCTAGTTTGGAAGCGATTTTTGCAATAGGATATCCCGTTGCTTTTGATGCCAAAGCAGAGGAACGAGATACACGAGGATTGATTTCAATCGCTACGATGTCTTCCTTATCGTCAGGAGAAACGGCAAACTGCACGTTACAACCTCCGGCAAAGTTTCCGATACTTCTCATCATCAAGATTGCATAATCACGCATTCTTTGAAAAGTCGTGTCAGATAATGTCATTGCTGGCGCCACAGTGATGGAATCACCGGTATGGATTCCCATTGGATCCATATTTTCGATCGAACAGATAATCACAACATTATCGTTTTTGTCTCTCAAAAGCTCCAATTCGTATTCTTTCCAACCCATTAAAGCCTTGTCAATTAAGACTTCATGAATAGGAGATGCTTCTAAACCTCGGGTTAGAAGTTCGTTAAAATCTTCTTTTTTATAAACAATAGCCGCTCCTGTTCCACCTAAAGTAAACGAAGGACGAATTACTAATGGGAAACCAAATTCCTGAGCAATTTCTTTTCCTCTCAGATAAGACGTACATATTTCTGCTGGAGCAGATGGCACTCCGATTTTTTTCAAAAGCTGTTTGAACTGTTCTCTGTCTTCAGTAATGTTAATGGCGTTAACATCCACCCCAATTAATTTCACGCCAAAATCCTGCCAAATCCCTTTTTCATCGGCTTCTAAACAGAGATTTAAAGCCGTTTGCCCTCCCATTGTAGGTAGGACTGCATCAATCTGAGGATGTTCTTTTAAAATTTGAATAATCGATTTTGTCGTTAAAGGCAATAAATAAATGTGATCCGCCATTGAAGGATCGGTCATGATTGTTGCCGGATTCGAGTTGATCAAAATAACTTCGATTCCTTCTTCACGAATAGAACGTGCAGATTGCGATCCCGCATAATCAAATTCGCATGCTTGACCAATAACAATAGGACCTGAACCTATTATTAAAACTGATTTTATGGATGTATCTTTTGGCATTGTGTGTAATTATAGTGTTGTGTAGTTGTTGTTTTGAAAAGATTAAAATTACTGAACTCAAATCTTTTAACTGTAAATCTTAAACATTTTTTAACGATTAGGTATAAAAAAAGGCGATACTAAAAAAAGTAACGCCTTATTTATGTTTATACAAACATTATTTTTTGTGTCTTGGTTCGCAAGAAACAGTCAATTTATGTCTTCCTTTAGCTCTTCTACGCGCAAGAACTTTTCTTCCATTAGCAGAAGCCATTCTGTCCATAAATCCGTGCTTATTTCTTCTTTTTCTTTTCGATGGTTGAAACGTTCTTTTGCTCATTGCTTTGTATCTTTAAAATCTTATTTATATGTCTTCCTATTTTTGAATAACTGTTATTCTAAAACCGAGTGCAAATATACAAAGACTTTTTTTTCTCACAAGTAGTTTTGTAAAAATATTTTCAATTCATTTTACTATATTTGTCATCTTAAAATAATCACACTATGTTTCACAGAAATATTAAACTTATTATCGCCGGACTTATTATAGCTACTGGCATTTGGCAATTTAAAGAAAGTAATATTGGGAATGGAATATTCCTTATATTATTAACTGTAATCCCTATTTTCCTTTACTTCAAAAACGAATTCATCCTATTAGCCTTCTTAAAACTACGAAAACAAGATTTTGAAGGTGCCAAAAAATGGTTGGCGTACATCAAAAATCCGGAAACGGCTTTGATACAAAAACAGCAAGGCTATTTTAATTACCTGCACGGGATCATGCTTTCGCAAACGAATATCAATCAAGCAGAGAAATATTTTAAGAAAGCCATTGAACTCGGATTATCAATGGACATGGACTTGGCTGTAGCCAAATTGAATCTGGCCGGAGTTGCCATGACACGTCGTCGTAAACTTGAAGCCACTTCCCTATTGAACGAAGCCAAAAAATTAGACAAACAGAATATGCTGAAAGAGCAGATTACTATGATGAAACAACAAATGAAGAAAATATAGTTTTTATAATTATCGAAAAAAGGGTCAAATGATACACATTTGACCCTTTTTCTTTGGTATATATCCTAATTTTTGGAATAAAACTGCTTCATGTTTTCTTATATCAATATCCGTTATTAATACTAAATTGATAAAATTAGCCACAGATTAAAAAGATTCAACTGATTTCTTAAATACAAAATAAAATCTGTGCGAATCTTTGAAATCCGTGTCAAAAAAATGCTTGGCACACTTTGCGGACATTCCTATTTTCTTAAATGCCTTATATAGTTCAAAAAAATCAGTTAATATCCTTTTAACGGAATTTCGATTTGGTATTTCTTACCGGTATCATTTATTAATTTTGTTTCTCTAAGCCAAGGATTATGAATTTTCAAAATCTTATAGTTAATCCCTTGGCCTTTTGCAAAATCAGCTAAATCTGCAATCGAACTGTCAATTTCTATTTTCCGAGTGGGCAGCGTTGCGTATAATTCTTCGGGAGCAATCCTAAAATTGTATTTTTCTGGATTTTCCATAATTTCTTTCAAGGCTAAAATTCTGAAAACATAGCGGGACGTTTCTTCGGTAAGCAACAAATCATAATAATTCGATACTTTTTGAATCTCAATTTGTTTGTTTACTCCTGTCATTCCGCCATTATACGAGGCTGCTGCCAAAGTCCAACTGCCAAATTTACCTTTGGCACTCAAAAAATAACTGCACGCTGCCTGGGTTGATTTCTCAAGATCATAACGCTCATCCACATTTTCATTGACTTCCATGCCGCGTTCTTTGGCCGTTTCCGGCATAAATTGCCAGATTCCCCTTGCCCCTGCCGGAGAAACTACATTCACTAATCCACTTTCAATAACGGCCAAATATTTGAAATCATCCGGAATACCGTTCTTTTTTAGAATAGGCTCAATTACTAAAAAAGCACGACTGGCTCTTTTTATTGCCAAAATTGTAGAAGCATGTAAATTGACATTCACCTGTAATTCCCGGTCAAATCGTTCCTTGACATCTGCTATTTTCAACGGAGTTGCTTCCCCTGAAAAATTCAGTTTTTCAGGAAAAAAAGATGCCGATTCTCTTTTTAACACTTTTTCAACGTCCGGATTTGTAGTGGCAAAAACTAATATCCCACTCGCAAAAACTACGGTAAGCACTAGAATCACTTTATTCATTACTTTCATCTTTTCTTTTTTTATACCTTTAGAGTAGTTGCGAAAGTGCGTTTGTTTCTTTTTTGGTTTCCAATATAATGGAAGGCAAATTTTCATTCAACCATTTGTATTTATTCAAAATCATAATATGTGTTCCTCCTTTTACAACGATACAATTCTTAATATATTTTATAGGAAACACATCATCCATATCTCCATGAATATGAATCACGTCTGGGTCTGCAACTATTCTGTCCCAAAGAACAACCTGCTCTACTGCCCAATTCAAATAGCGAATATCCCGAACCGAAAGGAATTTTTTATACAATTTTAATCTTTGATTCACTTTTTCTCCAAACGAAAATTTAGCCAGGTTTTCCAGATTCAAAATCAAACTCATAGGAATCAGCTTATAAGCCTTCGTTGTTTTAGCAATTTTTAATCGGCGTGGAAATTCTAAATTACTTTTGACACTCGAAATGATAATCACTTTTGAGACAGCTATACATCTGGCGATTTCCTGAACCAAAATACCTCCAAATGAAACACCTATCAAAACGGGATTTTTATGCTTGATTTTCTTAGCTATCCTATTGGCATAATCCATCAGCGCTTCATTGTCCAACGGAATCTCCCACTCTAATAAATGGATCTCAAAACGATCTTCCGGAAGTGCAATTCGTTCAAAAATAGCGGTACTTGCCGCTAATCCTGGCATTAAATAAACTGGAATTTTACTCATAATTGTTTTAACGATTTTATAACAACATTCCCCTTTTTTATAGCGAATTTTGTATAAAATTAATTTTTTTATTGGAACCTGCTGTAACTAAGTAAGTCGAAAGTTTAAAAGTTGTAAAGTCAAAAGAATTAACTTTAAGCAAAATAGCTTTAAATCAGATTGTTACATAATTTTATCCTGATTTTAAAATACGACATTATACCATGGTTATTACTTATCATCTTATATTATTAATAATTTATGACTACACAACTATTTGAATCAAACACTAGGGGCAAAGCTGATTTTGGCTGGCTAAAAGCCAATTTTTCTTTTTCTTTTGGAAATTATTTCAATCCGGAACGTTTGCAATTTGGAATGTTACGTGTTTTAAATGATGATATCATCAAGGGCGGAATGGGTTTTGGGACTCACGGTCATGCCAACATGGAAATTATCACCATTCCTCTTGAAGGCGGCTTGAAACATCGTGACAGCATGGGAAACATAGGTGTCATTGGTTTTGGAGAAGTTCAGGTAATGAGTGCCGGGACTGGAGTAGAACATTCTGAAATGAACGCAAGCCACATAGACGAAGCCAAAACGCTACAGCTTTGGGTCTTTCCTGACAAAGAAGAAGTTACACCAAGATACGACCAAAAATCATTTGATATTGAGAATCAAATCAATACCTTTGTAAATATCGTTTCGCCAAATGATATGAATGATGGCAATGCACTTTGGGTTTACCAGAAAACCTTTTTTCATTTAGGAATTTTTGACAGCAACACTCGTTCGACCTATCAGGTTCGAATTCCTAATAACGGTGTGTACTTATTTTTAATCGAAGGCGAAATAGAAGTTAACAACCATGTTTTGAAGGCAAGAGATGCCATGGGAATAACCGATTTTGAGGCATTTGAAATCAAGATTATTACCAAATCAAAAATACTTTTGGTAGAGGTACCAATGAATTAGCGTTAATTATTATGGAGGCAGCAATCACTATGGAAATCAAAGACAACACTTTTGCAAGACAATTTGAAACTATGGTCGACGAAGGATTAGTTTCTGTTGAATATTCGTTTCAGGAGAAAAAAATATTTTTGACAAAAATAAATGTACCGGAATCCTTTGAAGATGAGGAATTCATTTCTAAATTTCTAAAAAACATTATGGAAATTGCGATAGAACGAAAATTTAAAGTTGTTCCTATCCTTCCAAAAATAGTTGTTTTTTTTAAAAAGAACCCTATTTACAAAGAGTTGCTTCCTCCGGGAATCAGACTCTAAAAAAAAGAGGCTATATTCTTGAATACAGCCTCTTTTTTTATGTAGATTTTCAAGCGATTACTTCTCTATCTCTCGCATACTGTCCATTTTTTTGTGCGCTAGGAAACCCGCAATATCCTCAAAATGTTCCACTACTCTTTTGTTTCCAAACTCAAAAACCTTAGTGGCTAATCCGTCTAAGAAATCCCTATCGTGAGAAACGATAATCAATGTACCATCAAAATCGCGCAAAGCCTCTTTGATGATGTCTTTGGTTTTCATGTCCAAATGATTCGATGGCTCATCCAGAATCAATAAATTCACCGGTTCCAATAATAATTTAATCATTGCCAAACGGGTTTTCTCTCCTCCGGAAAGCACTTTCACTTTTTTGGTTACATCATCGCCCTGAAACATAAAAGCCCCCAAAATATCTTTTATTTTAGTTCGAACATCCCCCACGGCAATGTCATCGATGGTTTCAAAAATAGTCGCATTTTCATTTAATAAAGAGGCTTGATTTTGAGCAAAATAACCAATTTGGGCGTTATGGCCAATTTCTAAACTACCACCATTGATTTCGATTTGTTTCATAATGGCTTTGATCATCGTCGATTTTCCTTCTCCATTTTTCCCTACAAAAGCCACTTTTTCGCCTCTTTCGATCACCATATTTGCATTCGAAAAAACCACATGCTCTCCATACGATTTTGATAAATCTTTTACAATTACGGGATATTGACCGGAGCGAGCAGCTGGTGGAAATTTTAGTTTCAAAGCAGAAGTGTCTACCTCATCTACCTGAACGATAACGAGTTTCTCTAACATTTTTACACGGGACTGTACAGCATCCGTTTTAGAAAAAGTTCCTTTAAAACGATCAATAAAAGTCCTGTTATCCGCAATCATACGTTGCTGTTCATCGTATGCTTTTTGTTGGTGCACGCGTCGGTCTTTTCTTAACTCTAAGTAATGAGAATATTTGGCTTTATAATCATAAATACGTCCCATTGTAACTTCGATGGTGCGATTCGTAATATTATCGACAAAAGCTTTATCGTGCGAAATAACCACAACCGCTTTGGCGGAATTAATCAAGAAATCCTCTAACCATTGAATACTTTCAATATCCATGTGATTGGTAGGCTCATCCAGCAAAATTAAATCTGGTTTTTGCAAAAGAATTTTGGCAAGTTCAATTCGCATTCTCCAACCACCAGAAAATTCCGTAGTTTGACGGTTAAAATCTTCGCGAACAAATCCCAGACCAAGTAGAATTTTCTCCACTTCGGCTTCATAATTTACTTCTTCAATAGCATAAAATTTCTCGCTTAAGTCAGAAACTCTTTCGATCAATTTCATATAAGCATCACTTTCATAATCGGTGCGAATCGTCAATTGTTCATTGATTTCATCGATTTCGGCTTTCATACCAAAGATTTCACCAAAGGCTTTAGAGGTTTCTTCCATAACCGTTGCGCCATCTGTAGTCAATAAATGCTGAGGCAAATACGCTACTACGGCGTCTTTTGGCGCTGAAATATTCCCAGTTGAAGGCTTACTTTGACCCGCAATAATTTTAAGCAGTGTCGATTTTCCTGCTCCATTTTTACCCATTAGGGCAATTTTATCATTTTCATTTATGGCAAAAGAAACATCACTAAAAAGTGTCGTTCCACCAAATTGTACGGAAATATCGTTAACTGTAATCATTATTTATTTGTTGATTTGGTAATTCGGTTAATCGGTTAAATCAATTAAACGATTTTTTAAAAGTGCAAAGATAGATTAATTAAGTACTTTGTTTACTATAAAATAAAAGCTTGCAGAAAGAGAATAAAAATTCTGTTCCTGCAAGCTTTTAAAAAGAAATACTCAAACTAAGTAATAACCATGGTATAATGTCGTATTTTAAAATCAGGATAAAATTATATAACAATCTGATTTAAAGCTATTTTGCTTAAAGTTAATTCTTTTGACTTTACGACTTTTAAACTTTCGACTTACTTACGCTTCTTTATTTGTATTGATCTCGTCCCATAATGGCGCATTCATAACACCAATATTTTGTGGATTAAACACTGGATTCTTACCTTCTTTTCTTTGTTTTTCGTAATCTTTTAATGCTGCGAGAGCTGGTTTTTGCAACAGCAGGATTGCAATAATATTACACCAAGCCATAATCCCCACACCAATATCACCAATATTCCAAATCAACTTAGCTTCATTGACACAGCCATACATAACCACTAGTATCATCACCACTTTTAACACGCGATTGAACATGTGCGAATTTATCTTTCTGGTCAAGTACGAAATATTAGTTTCAGCAATATAGTAATATGCCAAAATAGTGGTGAAAGCAAAGAAAAATAACGCAATAGCCACAAAGAAAGAGCCAAAGCCAGGAAAAACACTATCCATAGCGCTCTGTGTATAGCCTGTCCCAGCAGTAACATTTTGCGCTCCCTCGTACAAAAATTCAGTGGCCCCATTTGTACCTAAGACCGGATTTTCTACATTATATCTACCGGTAATCAGCAACATAAAACCGGTTGCACTACAAATCAATAATGTATCTATATAAACTGAAAAAGATTGCACTAAGCCTTGTTTTACCGGATGCGACACATTTGCAGCAGCGGCAATATGCGGTGCAGTACCCTGTCCCGCTTCATTAGAATAAAGTCCTCTCTTTACACCCCACTGAATTGCCAATCCAATAACGGCTCCAAATCCGGCTTCCTGATTAAAAGCACTTGTAAAAACCAAAGAAATAACGCCCGGTAGCTCGCTAAAGTTCATCCCTATTATCACAACTACAAGCAAAATATAACCAATGGCCATGATAGGAACCACGATCTCAGTCACTTTTGCAATTCTTTTTACCCCACCAAAAATAATCGCTCCAAACACAAGAGCAACAACAACGGCGGTAATTCTAGTATCAAGATTGAAGGCATTCTCTAAACCTTCAGCAACCGAATTGGACTGAATACCGGGCAGCAAGATTCCTGCAGAAATAATAGAAACTATAGCAAACAAGATGGCAAACCACTTAACACCCAAGCCTCTTTCGATATAAAAAGCAGGACCTCCTCGAAACTGTCCCAAATGTTTTTCTTTGTAAATTTGCGCAAGAGTCGCCTCTACAAATGCGGTACTCGCACCCAAAAAAGCAACCATCCACATCCAAAATAAAGCACCCGGACCACCAAAGGTTATTGCTGTAGCCACTCCGGCAATATTTCCCGTACCAACCCTGCCAGCCAAAGACATGGATAACGCTTGAAAAGACGAAACACCAGATTCTGAACTTTTGCCATCAAACAGCAAACGAAACATTTCCTTAATGTGCCGCAGTTGAAGAAAACGAGTCCGAATAGAGAAATAAAGCCCCGTTCCTAAACATAAAATTATTAAAGGCGTACTCCAAACTATTTCATTTATCATTCCAACAATCTCTTCCATATATTCCATTTATATTAATAATCCGACCAATTAATTTTTATAAAACTATAACATAAAGCCAAAGAAAACTAACTAAGAGCCCTCTAAAACCCAAATAAACTCTTAATCCACTTAAAACCAACGGCTGAAACAGCGTCTTATTTGTATTCAAAAAAAGATGTATCCATTCTCTTTTTCTTGTTTTTATAAAGAATCCATTTTTATTCCATTAAAAAAAATGCTCCATTCAATTGAATGGAGCATTTTTTTGTTTTAAATAATTCTGACAGCTTAGCGAAAGTAATTATTCCTTCCTCCACTTTTTAGTTTCTTCAAAAACATGTTCAAGAATAGCCGCTTCTCTTTCATCAAAAGCTACGTTTCGGCGACTCATTACCAGTCGAGCTGTTTCAAATGCTTTCTTGGTAATATAGGTCGTAAAACCGGAAGCCCCGCCCCAAGAAAAACTCGGTACAAAATTGCGTGGAAAGCCGCTGCCAAAAATATTAGCACTTACGCCTACTACCGTTCCGGTATTAAACATCGTATTAATTCCGCATTTACTATGATCTCCCATCATCAATCCACAAAACTGAAGTCCGGTTTTAGCAAAACCTTCGGTTTCGTAACTCCATAATTTTACTTCTTCATAATTATTTTTTAAGTTTGAATTGTTACTATCCGCGCCAATATTACACCATTCGCCAAGAACAGAATTCCCTAAAAAACCATCATGTCCTTTATTCGAATACCCAAACAATACCGAATTATTAACTTCGCCTCCAATTCTAGAATGCGGACCTACGGTTGTTGCTCCGTAGACTTTGGCAGCCATTTTTACGGTTGCGTTTTCGCACAAGGCAAAAGGACCTCTGATGACAGAACCTTCCATAATTTCAGAATCCTTACCTATATATATTGGACCTGTTGAAGCATTTAAAGTAACAAACTCTAACTTTGCGCCTTCCTCGATAAATATATTTTCGGGAGCGATGACGTTGACACTTTTTGGGATGGGCTGTGACCTGCGGTCTTCGGTTAAGATTTCGAAATCTTCCCGAATGGCGGCATCATTTTTAGAAAAAATATCCCATGTATTTTGAACCGTCAAACAATCGTCCTGAAATTCTATAATTTCATAGGAATCAAAATCTACTTCTTCTTGTTCTTCAGTGGTATAAAAAGCAATCACTTCATCTGCTCTAAAAATGGCCTGATTGGGTTCCAGATTACTAATCATTTCTACCAAAATAGCATTGGGCAGAAAAGAAGCATTGATCATCACATTTTCTTCTAGTTCCACCATAGGGAATTTTTCAGACAAATAGTCCTCCGTCAAAGTAGTTGTGGTAGAGCCTAAATGCATTTCCCATTTTTGACGAATGGTCATAATCCCAATAAGAATATCCGCAACAGGACGTGTAAACGTAAAAGGCAGTAAGGCGTTTCGAGCGGGACCGTCAAAAAGTATGTAATTCATATATTTTTTTTTAAAATGTATCCGTACGGACAAGTCGTGACTTGTCTGTACTTTTAAGCAGTGCCAAAGTTACAAAGTTTTCAAATAGATAAAAATAAAAAAAGCCTTCCATCTCGAAGTATCGGGAGGAAGGCTTTACTATAATTAAAAACAAGCTTTTATTATTTAGCGTGTTTAGCATATTTCGTTTTAAATTTATCAATACGTCCTGCAGTATCGATAAGTTTAGATTTACCGGTGTAAAAAGGGTGAGAAGTTCTGGAGATCTCCATTTTTACAACTGGATATTCAACTCCGTCAACTGTTAACGTTTCTCTTGTATCTGCAGTAGATTTAGTGATAAAAACATCTTCATTTGACATGTCTTTAAAAGCAACTAATCTGTAATTTTCTGGGTGTACACCTTTTTTCATCTTGTTATTCTTTTTTATTTGTTTGGCTATAAGTCATTTTGAAGCTTTTCTTCTGACAGAAAAGGTATAAATGTATTATAACTTTTTGTTTTTACACTATTATTTTGAGTCTGCAAATTTACAATTTTTTTCCAATAAACAAATCTTTGTCTCACTTTTTTTATATAATCGTAAAAAGTGATTTTTAGTCCCGAATATATTGGGAATTGTTATATTTGTAGATTAATTCTAAAACAACACATAATGATCAACGAAATAATTAAAAAAAACGGTGTAACCTACGGTGTAATTGCAGGAGTACTATTATCATTGATTACTGCTGTTATGTACGCTATAGATATCAAATTATTTATCGCATGGTGGACTACCCTTTTAAGCTTCTCTGTTTTTATAATCGTTCCTATCATAATGCTGTCAAAAACAAAAAAGGAATTAAATGGCATTCTTTCTTTTAAAGAGGCCTTTACTACCTATTTTATATCAGCAGTGGTTGCCGTTCTTATTTCTGTTGTTTTTAAAATCATTTTATTTAATTTTATTGATCCTTCCGTAAAGGAGACTCTTTTAGACTTAACCATAAAATATTTAATTAGTACGTCTGAACAGTTTGGGGTTCCGGCATCCTCATTGAATGAAACCGTTTCAAAATTAAGAGAAACGGATCCGTATTCGATCGTTGAACAATTAAAAGGATCTGTTTTCGTACTCTTTTTTTGTGCCATATTAGGATTAATCATGGCAGCATTCTTTAAAAGTAACACTACACAAGAATAAAAGTAATGAATTTATCTATACTCATACCGCTTCTTAATGAAGAGGAATCCCTTAATGAACTCTACCGCTGGATTATCAAAGTGATGCAATCTCATAATTATTCTTATGAAATCCTTTTTCTGGATGATGGAAGCACGGATAATTCCTGGACACTTATCGAAGGATTTGCCCAAGAGAACCCTCATGTAAAGGGAGTTCGTTTCATGAAAAATTTTGGAAAATCACAAGCGTTGCATGCTGGTTTTGCAAAAGCGCAGGGTGATGTTATAATTACTATGGACGCCGATTTACAAGATAGCCCGGAGGAAATTCCAGGTTTGTACGATATGATCACCAATGGCAAATATGATTTGGTTTCCGGATGGAAAAAGAAACGCTACGACTCCGTAGTGGCAAAAAACCTTCCGTCTAAATTATTCAATTGGGCTGCCAGAAAAACCTCTGGTGTAGCATTGAATGATTTCAATTGCGGATTGAAAGCTTATAAAAATGTTGTGGTAAAAAATATCGAAGTTTCGGGTGAAATGCACCGCTACATTCCGGTTTTGGCAAAAAATGCCGGTTTTGGAAAAATTGGTGAAAAAGTAGTGCAACATCAAGCTAGAAAATACGGTCAAACAAAATTTGGAATGGAACGTTTCATCAATGGTTTCCTGGATTTAATTACCATTTGGTTTCTTTCTCGTTTTGGAAAAAGACCGATGCATTTATTTGGCGCCATGGGATCGTTGATGTTTATCATTGGGTTTATGCTTGCCGGATATATTGGTGTTTCCAAATTATACCACATGTACAATGACATGCGCTATAGCCTGGTAACGAATAATCCTTGGTTTTATATTGCGCTAACGACAATGGTTTTGGGAACACAATTGTTTTTAGCTGGCTTTCTGGGCGAAATTATTTTGCGAACAAAAAATAATGAGGAACGCTATAAAATTTCGAAAGAACTGAATTAACGAGATCAATCTTTTTGTATAATTATTTTTTTTAAGGTCCCAAATTGTGACCTCAAACATTTAGAAGTTATAGAATTAAAAATTATACACAAAAAAATAGTGGAGATATAGAGAATTCAACGTGATGCTTGATTTTGGTTTAGCCTTGTTATACAATGTTGAAACACGCATTTTATAGCAAGTCGTACGAAGAAACAGCTCTCGATTCCCCAGAAATTTTATGTTTATGCTGACCGCAACTGAGACAAACTAACTGGTATCACAAGCTGTGACACCCTAAAAAAGCAATATTAGTGTTGCTTTGCCTTTTGCGTTTACAGAACAAGGGATCGCAATGCTCTTGATTGTCTAAAAAAAGCAATAGAAAATCAATTTGCTTTCGCCTGTTCGTCTTTCAGACTCGAGTCTGGATATTTACAACGCATTAAATTATTTGGTAAATAAAGATAATACGACTCAAAAGGATTCTGAACGAAATAGAATTGGGTACAAAAAATAATTTTTGAAAAAACGAGTACTAGCCCTGATAGCAATGGAAATCCTTTTTTGAGGTTTTTACCGAAAAAAAGATTGAAATGAATAGCAGGAAAAAGCTCCGAAAAATTTATAAAAATGGAAATTAAACGACACATTTTAGACGCCGTAAATGAATGGCTTACGCCAACATTTGATGCTGCGACTCAGGAAGCAATTACTGAATTGATGACTACATCACCAAAAGAGCTGGAGGAAAGTTTTTATAAAAACCTGGAATTTGGAACCGGCGGAATGCGCGGTGTCATGGGCGTAGGAAACAATCGGATCAATAAATATACGCTTGGGAAAAGCACGCAAGGTCTTTCGGATTATATGCACACTGTCTTTCCAAACCAGCCTTTGAAAGCGGTTATTGCTTATGATTGCCGTCACAATAGCGATACGTTGGCTAAGTTAGTTGCGAATGTTTTTAGTGCCAATGGGATTGAAGTGTACTTGTTCTCGGAGATGAGACCTACACCAGAATTGTCCTTTGCGGTGAAACATTTGGGGTGCCAGTGTGGCATTGTGCTTACGGCATCACACAATCCGCCGGAATATAACGGATACAAAGTGTACTGGCAAGATGGTGGACAAATTGTGCCACCGGAAGATGAAGGAATTATTACTGTCATTGAAAATTTAAATTACAATCAGATCAAGTTTACTGCCAATGAAGATTTGATTCATTATATAGATACGGAAATTGATACGGCTTTTATCCAATCGACGATCGAAAATGCTAGTTTTGGAACTTCGGCTGTAGCCAAAGAAAAGCTGAATATTGTATTTACTTCCTTGCACGGAACCTCTATAAAACTAGTTCCTGATACTTTGGCGCAAGCGGGGTATCCAAATGTGAATATCGTGGAAGAACAACGAGTACCCAATGGTGATTTCCCTACTGTGAAATCGCCAAATCCGGAGGAACCGGAAGCCTTGACCATGGCGTTAGCACTTGCCGATAAAGTAAATGCGGATATTGTTATTGGGACGGATCCTGATTGTGATCGTTTGGGAGTTGCTGTTAGAGACAATGAAGGTAAAATGACGTTGCTAAACGGGAATCAAACCATGATTTTGATGACTGCATTTTTATTGGAACAATGGAAAAAAGCAGGTAAAATTAACGGCAAACAATTTGTGGGCTCTACGATCGTTTCCACACCTATGATGATGGAATTAGCGACAAACTACGATGTAGAATGCAAAGTGGGTTTGACTGGTTTTAAATGGATTGCCAAAATGATTAAAGACTTTCCTGAATTGGAATTCATAGGTGGTGGTGAAGAAAGTTTTGGCTATATGGTGGGCGATGCGGTACGGGATAAAGATGCTGTTGCAGCTACTTTATTGATTTGCGAACTTGCAGCTCAGGCTAAAGCCAAAGGAAGTACGGTGTACAAAGAATTATTAACACTCTATGTTGATAACGGATTTTATAAAGAACACTTGGTTTCGTTGACTAAAAAAGGAATGGATGGTTTACAGGAAATCAATCAGATGATGGTTGACATGAGGGAGAACCCACTGAAAGAGATCAACGGACAACGCGTGATTATGCTGGAAGATTACCAATCATCAATCGCTAAAAACCTTTTGGACGGATCCGAGTCTACAATGACCATTCCAAAATCGAACGTGTTGATTTATTACACGGAAGACGGGTCTAAAATTTGTGTCAGACCAAGCGGTACGGAACCAAAAATAAAATTCTACATCAGTGTAAATGCTGAACTATATTCAGTAGAAGATTTTCAGGAAGTAGAAACCGTATTGAACGAGAAAATTAAAAATATTATTATTGCAATGCAATTGAACTAATGGACAAAAATTTAATCAAATTAATTCCCTTTACAAAACCATACAAAACACATATTATCTGGAATGTGGTGTACAATATTTTGTATGCTTTATTTAGTACCATTTCAATGTTGACGCTGCTTCCAGTACTTCAGGTGCTTTTTGGCAAAGTCAAAACAGTAGAAAAAGAGCCAATATATACCGGAATAGGGAATATAAAAGACTACGGGACTGATCTTTTGTATTTTAAAATAACCGAATTAACAAAAGACAATAGTGCTCAGTTTGCGCTTTTATTAGTCGTTTCATTAGTCATTGTCACTTTTTTATTCAAAAATTTATTCAATTACCTCGCTTCGCATCACATCATGCACCTTAAAAATGGTGTATTACGCGATTTACGAAAATCAATGTATGATAAAATAGTTGAATTGCCCATATCCTATTATTCCGAAAAAAGAAAAGGAGACATTATGGCGCGAATGCTGGGCGATGTCAATGAGGTTCAAAACTCTTTTTTCTCAATACTGGAACTTATCGTAAAAGAACCATTAACGATTGTTTTTGCAATAGTCACCATGTTTTTCATAAGCGTTGAACTAACGTTTTTCGTTTTGATCTTTATTCCGATTTCGGGATTTATCATTTCAAAAATCGCTAAAAACTTGAGAGCACAATCTTTACAGGCACAAAAAGAAAGTGGTTTTCTGATTTCAATAGTTGATGAAAGCCTAGGTGGTTTAAAAGTGATTAAAAGCTATAATGCCGAACCTAATTTTAAAAACCGATTCAACGATTCGGTAACCCGATTATTGAATTTATCCAATAGTATAGGCGACAAAAATAATTTGGCAACGCCATTGAGCGAATTTTTAGGAATTACGACTATTGCTGCCTTGCTATGGTATGGTGGAAACTTAGTCTTAATTGACAAAACCCTTGAAGGTGCCGCTTTTATTGTTTTTCTTACGCTGGCCTTCAACATTCTTACTCCTGCCAAAGCTATTTCGAAAGCATCGTATGCCGTGAAAAATGGTTTAGCCGCTGCAGAACGAGTTTTTGAAGTTTTAGAAGTCGAAAACGAAATCACTTCAAAAGAAAATGCAATCGAAAAAAACACTTTCGATTCCAATATCACAATCAAAAACATTAACTTTAAATACGAAAAAGAGAATGTGTTGAAAGACTTTACTCTTGAAGTAAAAAAGGGACAAACGGTGGCTCTTGTTGGGCAATCTGGAAGCGGAAAAAGCACCATTGCCAATTTGCTCACCCGTTTTTATGACACCAGTGAAGGCGAAATCACCATTGATGGAGTTAACATAAAAGATTTTAGTTTAAAATCGCTTCGGGACTTGATGGGCTTGGTTACGCAGGACAGCATCTTGTTTAATGATACGATCAAAGCCAATGTTGCCCTGGGAAAATTAGACGCAACCGATGAGGAAATTATCGAAGCGTTGAAAATTGCCAATGCCTATGAATTTGTAAAAGATTTACCGTTAGGGATTCACACGAACATTGGCGACAGCGGAAACAAACTTTCCGGAGGTCAAAAACAACGTTTATCGATTGCCAGAGCCGTTTTGAAAAATCCACCAATTATGATTCTGGATGAGGCCACATCAGCATTGGACACCGAAAGCGAAAAATTCGTTCAAGTCGCTTTAGAGAACATGATGCAAAACCGAACTTCGATTGTGATTGCGCACCGACTATCAACCATTCAAAAAGCGGATAAAATTGTGGTGATGCAAAAAGGAAAAATAGTAGAACAAGGAACACATGACGAATTAATTACTCTTGATGGAACCTATCATAAATTAGTGACGATGCAGTCATTCGAATAACACTTGCGTCTTATGATACGCTGATGAAATGAATTTGCGACAGTAAAAACATGATTTTGACAGATTTTTAAATCTTTAAATTAAAAATGTACATTAATAATCCAAACATAAATCTTCCCGAGGACCCCAATACTGTTGTTTGGAAATACCTCGATTTGTCTAAGTTTCTGGACTTGTTGTTGTCACAAAAGCTATTTATGTCCCGATCCGATAAATTTGAAGATCAATACGAAGGCACTTTTAGCGAGCCTACTTTTGAGGAAATAAAAAAACTTTCTATTGACAATCCTGACTTTTTAAACTACTATAAAACACATCGGGAAAAAGTAGCGATTAGCAGCTGGCACATCAACGAATATGAATCATTTGCTATGTGGCAAATTTTCACGCAAAACAGTGAAGGTTTAGCCATTCAATCTACGATTGGGCGTTTACAGCAAGCACTTGGTCCGGAAACAAATTTTAATCAATACATTGGGGAAGTAAATTATATTGATTACAAAAAAGAACACATCCCGTTTGATGATCTATTTTTTCCTTTTTTGTTCAAGCGAAAAAGTTTTCAATATGAAGGTGAAGTGCGCATCATCACGGACATTGGAGAAAGCGATATAAAAATTAATGATGGTTTAAAAATCAATGTAGACATCAATCAGTTAATTGAAAAAATATACATCCATCCCAAATCCGAAAACTGGTATAAAAACCTGGTCATTCAGTTAGTGAAACAACTGGGATTTAATTTTACCATTGAAAAATCAGACTTGGAAAGTGATATTTTGATCTAAAATCAGTGCTTCTAAACGGGCTCATACCCAATTATTTTCCACTCTTTATTGGACAAATCGATATAGTAATAATTCACGACATCTTTTTTATCAAATTCACCATTTTTATTAGTGTCTTCAACGGTCCTAAAATACAAACGATTTTTGGAACCGATCAATTTCCAATCGATCAATTCCTGAAAATCAGGTGACATCTTTGTGAACTTCTTGCCGCTAATCTCACTTAAATACAAGGCCTTAATATCGCTTGTGTCTAGTTTTCCATCTTTATTAGTATCCACATCGACCATCGTATAGACCATAATCTGGTTATTGGTTTTGTCAGCAACGGACTTCAAATACGTCGCTGTTTGAATCAAAACAGGTTTGTCTGTCAATTTCCTGATGGAATCCGAATCTACTTTTTGAAATTTTAAATTTTGCAAAAAACCGGTGATTTCAAATTCACCATAATTAGAAATCGTAAAACTTAAATCATTTACACTCGAAGATCCATATCGCGCTTTAGTTCCTCTTTCACGGATACTTAAATCGGCCACAGGATGAATCAAATAATCCGTCCCTTCCATTTGCAATGGTAAGTCAGCAATTTGTATTTGAGTAGAATCCACTCGGGCAATTACCTTTGCTTTGCTCGTTCCATCGTAAGTTACTTTAGGTTTTTCAACCTCTTCTTTACAACTGGTCAAAAGCAGAACGGCTATTCCTATAAGAGTGATCTGTATTTTTTTCATGATGCTGTGCTTTAAAATTCAAATATAATCATTTTTAAAAAATGACAATCGTATTCCGTTGTCGATTTATCTAATTAAAATAGAGTCCGACTTTTATCTAAAATACGACATATCGCATACTACTATAATTTAGCACTCAATTTCACGTTAAAAACTCTGGCAGTCATGTAATTAGGAATTGCATACTGATTTTTAGAATATACATCGCGAACCCAAGTATTCGTAATGGCATTTTGATTGTCAAAAAGATTAAAAATTTCCAATCCTACCGCCAACTCTTTAAAATCTTTAAACCAACCCGTATTCTTTTTTACTGTTGTGTTATCTATAAAAACTTTAGAAAAACCTACATCCACACGGCGGTAATCATTCAATCGGTTTTGGTATGCATAAGGATCTGCATAAGACGGCGAACCTCCCGGCAGTCCCGTATTATACACTAAATTCAAATACAATTTAATACTTGGAATATTGGGCATATAATCCTGAAACAACAGACCAAATTTTAATCTCTGGTCTGTTGGTCTTGCGATAAAACCCTGGTTATTGCTATTTTCCTCTGTTTTCAAATACCCAAAACTAAACCATGATTCGGTTCCGGGAACAAATTCCCCGTTTAACCGAATGTCTACTCCTTGCGCGTACGCTGTAGCATTATTATTAGTGGCATACCTAATGCGCACATTGTCAATCGTATAGGTATTTACATCCGACAGTGATTTGTAATACAACTCAGATATTAGTTTGAAAGGGCGATTCCACATCGTGAAACTAAAATCATTCCCAATCACAAAATGAATGGATTGTTGCGCCTTGGTATTGGGCTGCACCAGTGCATCTGCATTTCTCAGTTCCCTGTAAAACGGAGGTTGATGGTATAAACCTCCGGAAAGTCTAAAGATCATATCGAGCTGCCAATCCGGCTTTATGGCAAATTGTGCTCTGGGACTAATCGTTATTTGGGATTTACCAATTATAGTAGCACCTGATACTTCCCATTGATGCATCCGGACTCCGGCATTATACCAAACTTCACTCCTGCCAATAGTACTTTTCAAATTCCATTGGCCATAGCCTGAAAATCTATTGATCGAATTAAAATTAGTCGCACGAATGTCTTGGTAGGGCACTAACGGTCCTTTGTAAGGCGAGTAGGGCTGGTCGTTTTTAGGCAAATCAATAACAGGTGGATTCAACGAGAAACCGGCTGAATCGATTACCTCCCACTCTATAATTCGATCCCGGATGGATTCTCGTGTATACTTTATTCCCCATTCAAATTGGCTTTCTTTCCAATCCTGAAATCCTTTTATTTCCGTATTAACAATCAGTGCATCTAAGTCATTTCTGGCATGATTGAGCTGGGAGCCAATTCCTCTTGTAAAAGCGACTTCGCCATAGGTTTCAGAACCAATACTGGAATCCACTTCGCCTAAGCGATATTGGGCAAAAATATCAAAATATTCTTGTTCTAAAGTATGAAAAACAGAACCAATAAATTTCAACGTAAAATTATCCGAAACGTTAAAGGTTGTTTTCACCGCACCGAAATACGTGTCGTACTGATCCTTTTCCTGTCCTTCATAGAAAACAGAAAGACGCATCGGATTATCGATGGTTCCAAAATTAGTTTGTCTGGTTAATGGTTGATACTGGTATTTGTTTTGGGAAATATTACCTAAAAAACTCCATTGCCATTTCGCCGAAGCATTATAATTTATATTGGTTTGAATATCTGCAAAGGAAGGCGTGAAATTTGTTTGTGTTTCCTGGCTATTCACCAGAAGACTGTTGTTGCGATAGCGGACTCCCGTAACCGCAGACCATTTTTTATCCTTGGAAACCACATCTACAGAAAGGCTTCCGCCAAGAAGACTCGCTTCAAGGCTTGCGCCAAATCTAATCGGTTTTCGATACGTAATATCTAAAACCGAGGATAATTTATCTCCAAACTTCGCTTGAAAACCACCCGCTGAAAAATCAACATTTTGCACTAAATCCGTATTAGTAAAACTCAACCCTTCTTGTTGCCCCGACCGAATTAGAAACGGACGATAGACTTCAATTTCATTCACATAAACTAAATTCTCATCGTAATTACCACCGCGTACGGCGTATTGCGTACTCAATTCGTTATTTGAGTTTACTCCCGGCAATGTTTTCAAAATATTCTCGACACCGGCGTTAGCCCCAGGAATTTTTCGGATCATTTCTGGTTCAATTGTAGTAATTCCCTGGATCTGTTTTCTGTTATTTGCCGTTATAATAACTTCTCCCATTTGCTCCTTCCGATTCGTCATTACAGGGTTGAACTCCCTTTCCTCCTTTGGTTCCAATACGAAGGTTACCGTTATTTTTTTTAAAGAAACATGTGTAAAAATAAGCGTAACTTGTTTATTCGCAGGAACTTTTAGCACATAAAATCCATTTTGATTGGAGCTTGTTCCACTACCGGAATACGAAACATTTACGCTTGCCACAGGCTGGTTGTTTTCATCCAAAATCACCCCTTTGATCCTAGCCGTTTGGGCTGCTGCAGTAAGGCTCAGAAGAAAAAAAAAGAATACAGGTAATAATCGATTCGTGCTCAAATGGTTTGGCTTTTATTATTTTTGACTTCTAAAAAAATGCGTTTCAAAGGTAGTTGAATTTCCTACATTATCCGTCACTATCACTTTTAAATCATTGGCGCCTTCAGCAACAATCCCATCACTAAAATAATGAGTAATTTTTCTGGTTTTATTATCATATTCAAACAATACCCATTTTCCGTTCAAATACCCATTGTATGATTTGATGCCTGACAAATCATCGGATATAGAAAGCTGAATCGTTTTTTGTGCACTGATCCATTTTCCTTCTACAGGTGCATTCATGGTGATTTTAGGAGCAACGGTATCAGAAACCAAAGCATATTTGCCCAAAATTTTGACTTTGGTGCTAAATACGTTGTCTTTTCTATATGTCGGATTGTAATTTGTAGCTTTTCCGTCGATTCTGCCAATAAACATTTTCTCTCTTTGCAGTTCCGTAGCTTTTGTGTCTTCAATAGAAACAGTAAAATTACTATGGGCAGGAACGGTGTCATCATGCAACCATAAAATGTCGTTTTTTACATCAAAATTCATATTAAAATCATCGTAAAATGTTCCCGCAGGAAAGAAAACTGACATGTTCTCTAAAGCAAAATTGCTATCTACGTTAGCGTTCACAAAATAATTTGACACCGCAGGTTCCGGGCTTATAACCGTTGGCAATAAATCATATTGAATAGGAATCGCTATTATTTTTTTGTTTCCAAAGAAATCCGACACTTCAATGCGATACAACGAAGCTAAATTTGGCGTTATTTGCAACACACCTTTATTTTCATCGGCTTGAATAATGCTCAAATTATACGGAGTTTTCATAAAAAGTTTCTGAACCCGTTGTTGCGTTTTTTTATATCTGGGATAATCAATCAAAGCATTAATGTAACGCATCTCATCAAAGGAATAGGTGTTGAATTCATACCCAAAATTTGGTTTCCCATTATAAAAGGAGTGCACCTTGTACACTCCGTTAACATTAAACGAGACATCATCACTATCAGAAGCGGAAATACCAAAACCAATCACGCCATTTGCGGTTACTTTATCAGACAGGTAAGTCCCATCTTTTTGTAACGAAACATTGAGAGCTATTGGTCGTTTGGAATGGTTAACTGTTGTTTTTGAATCTAAAGGGTACACGTAAACGGCTGAAACAATTGGTTTTTTAGTGTCTTTTAAATATGTATCGTAGCCAAAAAGCATGGGGTTGATTATGAACTCCGTTTTGGAATCTCGAAATTCAAAATGCAGATGAGGACCTTGAGAAGATCCTGTATTACCAGAAAAAGCGATAACATCCCCGTTTTTAACCTGCATTTCATCGGGTTTAAAAAACATTTCAATTTCAAATGATTCCTCTTTATAATGGTTGTTTTTGATGTAGCTTTCAATGGCACCATTGGCCATTTTTAAATGCCCATAAACGGATGTAAAACCATTAGGATGATTAATATAAATTGTTTTTCCATTACCAAAAGTAGAAATTTTTATTCTGGACACATACCCATCGGCTACTGCATACACCTTAAAACCCTCCTTTTGCTGGGTTCTTAAATCAAATCCTGCATGAAAATGGTTGGGTCGTAATTCTCCAAAATTCCCTGACAATTGCATCGGAATGTCTAATGGAGACCTAAAATAATCTTTGGGATACTCCGCTTGCGCAAAAACAAAGTTGCAAAAAAATACTAAATAAAGAGAAAATTTCATTGTTTACATTTTTGCTAAGGTAAAAAAAAAGTATGCAAAAACAGTTCTAAAAAAAAACAGTTCCTAATCAATTGTTTAACTGTTATTTAACTAAATAAATGCAAAAAAAATAATAAAATATTGCAAAATTAAAAAGGAATACTAACTTTGTATGATTATGTAATGAATTAGAATATATAATGAGTGCAATTGCAGAAATTATTGATACTCTTGAAAATAAAGTTGAAAAACTTTTCATAAAAATGAAAAGTTTGGAACAAAACAATCAAGATTTAAGAAACGAATTAACAAAAACTGCATCTATAATACTAACTCAATCACAACAGATTGAGGCCTTAAAAACGCAGTATGAAACACTCAAAGTAGCGAATGCATTACTAGGCAGTGACGATAATAAAAGAGATACCAAGTTTAAAATAAATTCATTAATTCGCGAAATTGATTATTGTATAGCCCAGCTATCAGACTAATAAAAGATATGGACGAAAAGCTTAAAATTAAAATATCAATTGCAGACAGAGTCTACCCGTTAACGGTTGATCTTTCGCAGGAAGAAGGACTGAGAAGTGCTTCAAAAAAAATTGATAAAATGATAAAGCAATTTGAAGAAAACTATGCCGTTCGTGATAAGCAGGATGTTTTAGCAATGTGTGCCCTGCAATTTGCCTCACAAACGGAACAAAAACAAATTGATAATGCAATTGATGGAGAAGAAACCATTGAAAGAATTAAAAAAATCAATGCGGTTTTAGATCAATATCTCGACAAATAAACGTTCTTTACAAAAACTAAGATACTGCCTACATTAGTTCACATTTGGTAAACTCAACACTAACAATTTAGAATGAGCAAATCATCACTACTAAAGCATGCCACGCCCCGGCGAGGAAACTTGAACAGTGAGTTAGCTCAAAACTTGTCTTTCCGAGTTTATTCAACACAACTAATGTAGGCTTTTTTATTTATAAATTTTAACAAACATGGACAACATATTAACGATTATTATTACGGGAATTATAGGTATTGCAGGCGGTTTTGCCATCGCAAAAATGATAGAAAAAAGCAATATCTCTAACTTGATTAAGAATTCAAAAAAAGAAGCCGCATCGATTCTTAAAGATGCCAATCTTGAAGCTGAAAATATAAAGAAGGATAAAATTCTTCAAGCGAAAGAAAAATTTATTGAATTAAAATCAGAACATGAGCAAGTGATCCTTTCTCGTGATAAAAAAGTCGCTGAAATAGAAAAAAGAGTTCGGGACAAAGAATCTCAAATTTCAAATGAATTATCAAAAGCTAAAAAAGTAAATGATGATTTTGAAGCAAAAACGGTAGAATACAACTCTAAAATAGATATTTTAGACAAAAGACAGGCTGAAGTGGACAAACTTCATAAGAGTCAATTGCAACAATTGGAAGTAATCTCCGGCTTATCCGCAGAGGAAGCAAAAAATCAATTGATTGAAGGACTTAAAGCCGAGGCTAAAAGCAAAGCAATGTCTCACATACAAGACACGATTGAAGAGGCGAAACTTACAGCACAACAAGAGGCTAAGAAAATAATCATCAACACCATTCAAAGAGTTGGAACCGAAGAAGCAGTAGAAAATTGCGTTTCAGTATTCAACATTGAATCTGATGATGTAAAAGGACGAATCATAGGCCGTGAAGGTAGAAATATCCGTGCACTGGAAGCAGCTACAGGAGTAGAAATCATTGTAGATGACACCCCGGAGGCGATTATCCTTTCCTGTTTTGATCCGGTTCGAAGAGAAATTGCACGTTTGGCATTACATAAATTAGTGACTGACGGAAGAATTCACCCGGCTCGTATTGAAGAAGTAGTAGCAAAAACTGCCAAACAAATTGACGATGAAATTATAGAAGTGGGTAAACGTACCGTTATAGACTTAGGAATTCACGGATTACACCCTGAATTGATTAAAGTAGTAGGACGCATGAAATACCGTTCTTCTTACGGACAAAATTTATTGCAACACTCCCGGGAAGTTTCTAAACTATGTGGAATCATGGCAGCTGAACTTGGCTTAAACGTAAAACTGGCTAAAAGAGCTGGTTTATTGCACGATATTGGTAAAGTTCCAGATGCTGAAAGTGATTTACCACACGCGTTGTTAGGAATGCAATGGGCTGAAAAATACGGTGAAAAAGAAGAGGTTTGTAATGCGATTGGTGCTCACCACGACGAGATAGAGATGAAATCATTACTATCCCCGATCATTCAGGTTTGTGATGCTATTTCAGGCGCAAGACCAGGAGCAAGAAGACAAGTCTTGGATTCTTATATACAACGTCTAAAAGATCTTGAGGAAGTAGCGTACGGCTTCAGCGGTGTGAAAAATGCTTATGCCATTCAAGCTGGTAGAGAACTTCGGGTTATCGTAGAGAGCGAAAAGGTTTCGGATGAAAATGCGGCTACCTTATCTTTTGATATTTCACAAAAAATTCAAACAGAAATGACATATCCGGGCCAAGTTAAAGTAACCGTAATACGGGAAACAAGAGCTGTGAATATTGCTAAATAATTTATTCAATTATAAGAAACAAAAAAACTTCTCCATACTGAGAAGTTTTTTTTTGCACTGAAAATACGGTTTTTAAAAATTATTTATCTCTTGGTAATTTTCGTTTTAGGGAACATCAAAATCATAATTACTTTTTTATATCATTTAAATGCGATTATAATTTAGATTTTATTTTTATTCAAACATAGAAAAAGTATCAATTTTATAAAATTTCAACTAAACTAACCCATTGGGTACAATTGTTCAAAACGTCAGTTCGAGTGTTTTTGTAGAGTAAAACGGAACAAAACTTCTCGATACGCTTCGCACTCGAAGTGACGTGTATCGAGAATCGTTATTAATACTAATTTTTTAGTTCTCGATATAATCCCGCCTAAAAGCGGGATCACTCGAACTGACGAAAATTTCCATCAAAAACTAATTACACTCAACAGGTTAAACTAATAAAAATATTACTTTCTTGGGTGAAAAGTATTAAGAACCTGAGTAAGAAATGTTCTGTCAAGGTGTACGTATATTTCCGTTGTGGTGATTGATTCATGACCAAGCATCAATTGTATTGCACGCAAATCAGCCCCGTTTTCTAAAAGGTGAGTGGCAAAAGAATGCCGCAGGGTATGTGGACTAATTGTTTTGTGCAACGCTATGACTGACGCCAAATTTTTGATTATCGTAAAAATCATGGCTCTTGTCAATTGGCTTCCCCTTCTATTTAAAAACAAGGTGTCTTCAAAACCTTTTTTTATATTCAGTTGATTTCGTTTTGTATCCCTGTAGATAATGATGAATTTTTGAGTATAATCCCCTACAGGTACAAAGCGCTGTTTGTTTCCTTTTCCGGTAACTTTTATAAAACCCTCTTCAAAAAACAAGTCGGACATTTTTAATGCCACTAATTCCGAAACCCGAAGCCCGCAACCATAAAGGGTTTCCATCATAGCGCGATTGCGTTCCCCTTCATTAGAGGTCAAATCAATGGCTGCAATAAGAGTATCGATCTCATCAACAGATAAAATATCTGGAAGTTTCCTGCCCGTTTTGGGTGTTTCTATAAGTTCTAATGGATTATCTGTTCGATAGTCCTCAAACATTAAATAACCAAAAAAACTTTTAAGACCCGAGATAATTCGGGCTTGTGATCGGGGATTCACTTCTTTTGAAACACTGTAAATAAACTGTTGAAGTATTTCTTCATCAATTTGAATGGGTGAAACTTCCATTTTATTTTCAGTCAAAAAAAGACACAATCGTTGTACATCAAACGAATAATTTTCTATTGTGTTGTGAGACAAACCGCGCTCAATTTTTAAGTACGATTGATACCTTTTTATGTAAGCAGTCCAATTCATAAACACAAAGTAACACTTTTATTCATTAAAAAACCTTCCAAATTGAGAGGCTTTTGAATGTAACTATGCAAACTTTAGAAATGCAATGCAAAACCCATATTAAATTGAAAATTTGAATCATAAAACGATTTGTTAACCGCATTATTGTAGCGAATACCTGGTTCCATACTTACATTTTTGCCAAGAAAAAAAGCGTATCCTGCTTGAAAACCAATGTAGGCAGGATTTGCATCTGTATCGCCAAAGCCTACACCATTATAGGAAATCTCGACCGGAATTTTACTTTTAAAATAATACTTCAATCCTAATTTATACGCAATTGGGTCCGTGAGAGTACTGACACCATCGTCGCCATAGCCTAATCCCACTTTAATTGCTAAGTTATCTTTAATAAAATAACCCCCTTCAAGCCCTATATTATAGGCGGTAACACCATCAGATGTTTTAAAGTACAAAGAAGTATTGCCTACATTTTGCCCAAAACCTGTATTTGCTTCAATCAATCATTTTCCGTTAGAACCTTGATTTCCTTGCATTTGCAATTCATTTTCTTGAGCTTGAGCAACTAAAAAAGCAAAAAAGGCAATACCGGACAGCATAATTTTTTTCATATTGATTTGTTTTTATTGGAACGAAAGTAGATAATGCTAAATATTTTGTACGATTTTTATGAAAAAAAATAACTTTTAAAATTCACAGTATTTTTCTTCATATAAAAAATACAATTATAAATTTATAAACACACAACACACTCAATTGTAATGTTTTAAGCCAAACCAACTAAGAATAATAATTTAAAAAAACAACTATTATTCCTGTTAACAAAATGTGGACTAGTTTTTGATTAGAGAGAAGACAACAATAATAATCAAACAAAACAGTTTGTAATAAATGTACTCATTAAATTAATTTAAAAAAAAAATTATGAAAAAAATAATTCTTGTTACAGTAGTTCTTCTTGCCGCGTCAGTAGACATGCAAGCACAATTGATAAAGTTTGGGTTTAAAGGGGGTTTAAATTACGCCAATCAATCAGGAACTGATATCACCATCAACAGCGGTAATTATGATAAAGAAGCTATAACGAGTTATCATGCGGGTCTAGTAGCTGAACTGAAATTGACAGATGGTTTTTCGATACAACCCGAATTATTGTATTCCACTCAGGGAGCATCATATAAATATGCGGCTACAGAATTCAAAAAAGAGTTAGGATATTTATCTATTCCAGTGATGGCTAAATTTCATTTCAACAAAACAGTCAGTTTAGATCTTGGCCCTCAGGCCTCATTCCTATTGAGTGAAAGAAGAGAATTTGATGTAAAAAATGCAGAAACTTTTGAATTTGGAGTAGCCGGTGGTTTAACTCTAAATGTAACTAAACACATTTTCCTTCAAGGTCGTTATGTGTTAGGATTAACTGAAGCTTCAAAACAAGCAGAAGTTAAGAACTCTGTTCTTCAAATTTCAGCAGGATTTACATTCTAAAAAAATAAAAAATTAAATTTATTAAAACCGTTCTATAAAGTGGAACGGTTTTTTTATTTTTACAGAAGCAGGAATTATAAAATGAGCGTATCGGAAATGTAATGAAAACCAGATAAGCCACATGGGAATTCGATATTCAAATAAAAAACAAATAGCAACTACTTATGAAAATTAGTATCATCAATGGACCGAACCTCAATCTTCTGGGTCAACGCGAGCCTTCAGTTTACGGAAATCAAACTTTTGAAGAATATTTCACTACTTTACAAATTAAATACCCAGCAATAGCATTTACTTATTTCCAAAGTAACATTGAAGGGGAATTAATTGATAAAATTCAGGAATTTGGTTTTTCATTTGATGGCATAATCCTAAATGCCGGAGCGTATACACATACTTCTATAGGAATTGGCGACGCTGTAAAAGCCGTTACCACTCCAGTGGTTGAAGTTCATATTTCGAATACGTTTTCCCGTGAAAGTTTTAGACATCAATCCTATATTTCTGGAAATGCCAAAGGTGTTATTCTGGGTTTTGGTTTAAAGAGTTATGAGCTGGCAATTCAGTCATTTTTGTAGTATCAAAATAAAATAAGCCATTAGATAAATCTTTAACAAATAATTAATACGCTCTTTTGTAACTTCTTCTATTTTTGTGAAAGAAAAAACCTTCATGAAAAAATACTACTTTCTACTGCTTTTATTAGTTTCATTTGTCAGTACTGCTCAAATTAAAGGAACCGTTTCGGACGAAAAAGGAAATCCCTTGCCTTTTGTGACTATTTTTCAGGAGGACACCTATAATGGAACCACTTCAAACGAGCAAGGAAACTATGAATTCAACTTAAAGAAAAAGGAAAAACAAACAGTTGTCTTTCAATTTTTAGGTTTTAAAACCCAGAAAGTAGTTATACAAACAGACAAACTCCCTTATTCGTTGCACATCAAAATGATCGAAGAAAGTTTCTCGCTGAACGAAGTAATCATCAACAAAAAAAACAATCCGGCTTTAGCGATAATAAAAAGTGCCATTGCCAGCAGAAAACAAAACACCAAAAAAACAAATCGATTCAACGCTAACTTTTATTCCCGCGGTATTTTTAAACTAAAAAATGCCCCAAAAAAAATATTAGGCCAAAAAATTGGTGATCTTGATGGCGCACTGGATTCTACCGGAACCGGAATTATTTCCTTATCTGAAACGTTTTCAAAAATAGCATTTGAGAAACCCAATAACTTAAAAGAAGTAGTTACTGCCTCAAAAGTAAGTGGCAGAGACAATGGCTACAGCTACAATACGGCTACATCTTCATTCTACGATTTTTATGACAACACCATCGATTTTAGTGTCCAAATGATTTCTCCAATAGCGAACAACGCGTTCAACTACTATAATTACACCTTAGAAAGCACTTTTTTTGACGAGAATACAAACATGATCAACAAAATAAAAGTGATTGCAAAGCGCGACAGTGAACCCGTTTTTGAAGGGTACATTTATATAGTGGAAGACTCCTGGGCGATTTACGCCGTTGATCTGGATATAAAAGGCTACCGAATAAAAGAAGAATTTCTGGATGTGATGACCTTAAAACAAAATTTCAGTTACAACAACAGCAATAAAATCTGGGCCAAAAATACCCAAAGTCTCGAAATCACAGCAGGTGCTTTTGGGATAAAATTTACCGGAAAATACAATTACGTGTATAGCAATTATGAATTCATAAATGCTTTTGCACCCAAAACATTTACAAATGAAATTACGAGAATCGAAATAAATGCCAATAAAAAAGACAGCTTATTCTGGACTACCAACAGACCCATTCCGTTAACAAATGAAGAAAGCACAGATTATATTAGAAAAGACAGCATTTACAAGGTCCGAAATTCCGAAAAATACCTGGATTCAGTAGACACAAAAGAGAACAAGTTCAAAATCTTGAAGCTACTGAGCGGCTACACCTATAAAAACAGTAGCAAAAAACACAGTTTTAGTTATGAAGGATTATTAAATCTTGGTTCATTGAGTTTCAATACGGTGCAAGGATATAATTTTGACTCGGGATTTAAATACACCAACTGGAAAAATCAGGAAAGTAAAGGAATCTACACTTCCATAAGTACAAAACTCAATTACGGTTTTGCCGAAGATCGTTTGCGTGTCACTGGACAATTTATCCACCGGTTCAACAATCAGAATTATGCCACTTTATATATGACAGGAGGCAGTTCTGTAAAGCAATTTAATCCGAATGAACCCATCAGTAAAGTAATAAACACGATCAGTTCCCTAGCATTCAAGAACAATTTTATGAAGTTGTATAATCTGGAATCAGCGGCAATTGGCTACAGCCAAGATGTTGCAAATGGCGTGAATCTCAATGGAAAGATAGAATACCAGCAACGCAAACCAGTATTCAACAATACGGATTTTTCTTTTTTTAACAAAGACGAATTATACACTTCAAATAATCCGTTGGCACCAAATGATTTCACCACTCCCGGTTTTGAAAAACACCATTTGACGAAAATTAATGTGCTAGCAAAAATCAATTTTGGAAACAAATATTCCTCCCGTCCCGATGGAAAATTTAACATTCGAAATGAAAAATATCCAACTCTTTATTTAGGCTATGAAAAAGCAATTGCAGCTAATGAAAAGAAGTATGAGTTTGACCTTTTCAATAGCCGATTAACGTATGATTTGACATTGAAAAATAAAGGTGTTTTAGGGTTGAATCTAAAAGCGGGGAAGTTTCTGAATGCAGATAACGTTGCTTTTATAGATTACAAGCATTTTAATGGCAATCAAACCCACATTGGGCAGTCAGCGCGCTATTTGAATGTGTTTAATTTACTTCCATATTATTCTAACAGTACGAATGACAGCTATTTTGAAGCCCATTCGGAATACAACGACAAAGGCTATATCATGAATAAAATACCTTTATTGAACAAACTAAAATCAACTTTGACACTGGGTGCTCACGCGCTGTCTACGCCAAACAACAAACCTTATACTGAAATTACAGTTGGGTTAGACAATTTAGGTTTTGGTAAATTTAAAATGCTCCGTATCGATTATGTTCGTTCGTACCAAAATGGATTTCAAGGAGACGGCGTAGTATTTGGGCTCAAATTTATGAATATATTGGAGTAAAAAAGAATCTATTTGTCAGTTGCAGTACAGTCGGAAAATATAACGGCATCTCGACTGCGCTCGATGTGACAAAAACATAACGAATTAAAAAAAGGCACTCGAAAATAGTTTTGGTGCCTTTTTTAGTTTTATCATACCCCACAATATTAATCATTTGGTTCCACATGAATCAACACCTGTCCCAATTCCGGAATTTCCTCTAGCAAAGTATCCTTTAGTTTATGAGCCAGATCGTGTCCTTCTTTCACGGTAATATTTGAATCGACCGTAGCATGTAAATCTACATGATATTGCATGCCGGCTTTTCGAATAAAACATTTCTCGGTATCGATAATTCCGTCAACCTGAATGGAAACCATTCGGATTTGAGCTATTAAATCGTCGTATAAATGTTCGTCCATTATTTCGCCCAAAGCGGGTCTAAAAATAAGGTAACTGTTATAAAGTATGAATCCCGAAGCAAAAAGTGCAGCCCAATCATCCGCAGATTCGTAACCATCCCCTAAAATCAAGGCAATCGAAATTCCAACAAATGCCGCCACAGAAGTTATGGCATCACTGCGATGGTGCCAAGCATCAGCTCGTAGTGAGGAACTATTGGTTTGAATGCTTCTTTTCATCACCAGTCGAAACGAATATTCTTTCCAAATAATAATTGCAGCCAGAACGAGTAATGTCCATGGTTTTGGTAATTGATGTGGCGTTCCAATATTTACAATACTTTCATAGGCAATAATTGTGGCCGAAGTAATCAAAAAACCTACCACCAGAAAAGTAATCAAAGGTTCTGCTCTACCATGTCCGTACGGATGATTTTTATCCGCTGGCCTGTTGGAATATTTAATTCCGAACAAAACCAAAAAAGAAGCAAAAATATCAGTCGTTGATTCAATTGCGTCTGCAATTAGTGCATACGAATTTCCGAAAAAACCGGCCAACCCTTTAATAATAGCCAGGCAAGTATTCCCTATAATGCTAAAATAAGTCGCCTTGATCGCTGTTTGTTCGCTTGACATGCGCTTTGTTTAAAGATGAAATAAAAGTAAAATCGTTTAAGTAAACCGAATTGAATTTTAGATTTAAATTCTTTCTGGCTTACTTAAACGAAAATTTTTATGATTTATGTTATTTATGCACGTACAATATTTGCACCAATAGCTCTCAATCGTTCGTCAATACGTTCGTATCCTCTGTCGATTTGTTCAATGTTTTGAATTGTACTCGTTCCTTTTGCGGAAAGCGCAGCAATCAATAATGAAATTCCCGCACGAATATCCGGTGATGACATTGTGGTGGCTTTGAGCTGCGATTTGAAATCATGCCCCATCACAACTGCTCTATGCGGATCGCACAACATAATTTTTGCTCCCATATCAATCAGTTTATCCACAAAGAACAATCTGCTTTCAAACATTTTTTGGTGAATCAAAACATCACCTCTTGCCTGAGTGGCAACTACAAGCACAATACTCAATAAATCCGGAGTAAATCCAGGCCAAGGTGCATCAGCAATTGTCAAAATAGAACCGTCAATATCTGTTTTTACTTCATATCCATCTACGTGAGCAGGAATGTATATATCATCGCCACGACGTTCCAGCGTAATTCCAAGTTTTCTAAAGGTCGTAGGAATAACACCAAGGTTGTCCCAGCTGACATTTTTTATTGTAATCTCTGATTTTGTCATTGCAGCCAGGCCAATCCAGCTCCCAATTTCAATCATATCTGGAAGAATTCTATGCTCGCAACCACCTAAACTTTCAACTCCTTCAATAGTCAATAAGTTAGACCCAACTCCAGTTATTTTAGCTCCCATAGAGTTCAACATCTTACACAATTGTTGCAAGTAAGGTTCACAAGCTGCATTATACACTGTTGTTTTTCCTTTGGCCAAAACGGCAGCCATAACAATATTTGCGGTTCCGGTTACGGAGGCTTCGTCTAATAACATATCGGCCCCTTTTAATCCTTTTGGTGCTTCAACGCCATAAAAATGATCTTCTCTGTTGTAACGAAATTTAGCGCCCAGATTGATGAATCCTTCAAAATGCGTATCCAATCTTCGACGGCCTATTTTATCACCACCTGGTTTTGGGATATATCCTTTTCCAAATCGTGCCAAAAGTGGTCCAACAATCATGATAGAACCTCTTAAAGAACCGCCTTCTTTCTTGAATGCTTCGGTTTCCAGATACTCTATATTCACTTCATCAGCTTGAAAAGTATACGAGCCTGATCCATTTTTTTGAATTTTTACTCCTAAATTTCCTAGAAGCGTAATTAGTTTATTGATGTCAATAATATCAGGAATATTATTGATAATTACTTTTTCAGGTGTTAAAAGAACGGCACATAAAATTTGCAACGCTTCATTTTTTGCCCCTTGTGGCGTGATTTCTCCTTTTAGACTGATGCCACCTTCTATTTTGAAAATTCCCATTTTTTACAGTTATGAGTTATAAATTATTAGTTATGAGTTAAAAAGTTACGAGCTAAAAGTAATAGAACAAAATTCAAAACTTATAACTCCAATTTATAACTGACTTACAAAGGTTTCCTATTTTGGTTCTTGTGAATCGGATTTGGTTTTCCTGTTTTTGTATTCTTATTGCTAAGAATTTTGGGTTGTCCTACCGGCAATATTTTATTCGAAACCCGCTTATTGGTTCGTAATAAATCAGTGGTATTTAATAATTCCTCTGAACTTTGAATCAAATTCAACTTGCCATCGGAGAGTTCAAATAAATGTTCAAAAATGACATCATCTTTTACTGTGTCTTTGTTCCAACTCAAATATGATTTTTTCATGTGATTGGCAATTACTTTCACCAAGGCACTTTTCATATCGCCATCTTCCCATTTATTGGCCACGTCAATCATGTATTTTATGTTGTTGCCGTAATACCTGTATTTAGGAAAATTCTGAGGATAACTCAACACATCCGGTTTCAGCTGCAAGACTTCGCGAGATGGAGTTGGGTAGGGCGAATCCGCCACTAGTTTAAAATCAGACATTATGAAAATTTGATCCCATAATTTGTGCTGAAAATCAGGAACATCACGCAAATGCGGATTCAAGCTGCCCATGACCTGAATAATGTATTTTGCCGCTTTATTGCGTTCTACATCATCTTCAATTTTAGTTGCCTGATCAATTAATTTTTGCAAATGACGCCCGTACTCCGGAATAATCAAATGCGATCGTTCTGCATTGTATTCCAAATGATGCACTACATCGTTCGCATTTTCTTTACTATATTTTGAATTCATATTTGAATGTATATTTTTTTGATTTACGTGTTTTCTTTTTCGAATAGTGGAATCATTCGAACACCCATCCCAATTTTTTTATATCTAAAGAGAAACAATGCCTTTTATTGTAGAGACTTCTAGGTATTTATCTACTATTTCTTGTGCATCTTTCACAGTCACATCAACAGATATACTGGTAAATTTGCCTGTTTTGGATTTTGTGGTTTTGATAACCGCTCCCATACAATCAAAAGCCAACTCAACGCGTTCTACATTATCACTTTCTGTTGGCACAATAAATTTAAATAAATATTCTGCTGGCCATGTATTGCTCATATCCAACTCTACTTTTAATCTATCGTAAAATTCTTCCGTCTTCTTATCCATTTTTTATTTAAAAATAAAGGCAAATATACGGTTTCAAACGTGAATTATGAATTTTGAAATATGATTTTTTGTCTAATCGCACTTTAACCGCAATGATTTTTTCAAATCCCAATAAGTTTAAGTAAATTTGCCCCTTATTTTTTAAAAGTGCAGAAAGAAATTATAGTTATCATTGGCGGTCCAGGAACCGGTAAAACTACTATCATCGATGGATTGATAGCTCAGGGACATTGTTGTTATCCCGAAATTTCCCGGGAAGTAACATTGGAAGCAAAAAAACAAGGAATCGAGCAATTATTCCTAGAAAAACCACTGTTATTCAGCGAATTGCTTCTTGAAGGAAGAAAAAAACAATTTCAAAATGCTTCTAAAGAAATCCACGATATTGTATTTATAGACAGAGGAATTCCGGATGTTTTGGCCTATATGCATTACATAGGCGATAGTTATCCTGCTACTTTTGATACGGCTTGCCGCGAACACACCTACTCAAAAATATTCATACTCCCACCTTGGGAAGAAATTTATATCAGCGACCACGAACGTTATGAAAACTTCGAACAAGCGAAACTCATCTACAATCATCTCACTGAAACCTATGAAAATTATGGGTACAAACTCATAGAAGTTCCAAAAGATACGATGGATAACCGAATTCTTTTTATCTTAGATGAAATTTCCAGATAGTCTGCAGGTTTAGGATCTATGCTTTGGACTGTTTTTCAATGAAATGAAATCTATACTCTATGCAAGAAGCAGAAGCTATTCTTCAAAAATATTGGAAGCACAACAAATTCAGGTCACTGCAAAAGGAAATCATCGATTCCGTTTTAAGTGGTCAAGATACTTTTGCATTGATGCCAACCGGCGGTGGAAAATCAATTTGTTTCCAGATTCCGGCAATGATGAAAGAAGGCATTTGCCTGGTTATCTCGCCATTGGTAGCGCTCATGAAAGATCAAGTCGCCAATTTGCAACAGCGAAACATCAAAGCCATAGCGCTGACAGGCGGAATTCGATCCGAAGAAATGATTGATTTATTGGACAATTGCCAATTCGGAAATTACAAATTCCTTTATTTATCGCCAGAGCGTCTTCAATCCGATTGGATTTTAGAACGAATAAAAAATCTTCCCATCCATTTAATCACAATCGATGAAGCGCATTGCGTTTCCCAATGGGGACATGATTTTCGACCAGCTTATTTAAAAATTTCAGAACTAAAAAAGCATTTTCCAACAGTACCATTTTTAGCCTTGACCGCTACTGCAACGCCAAGAGTCAAAGAAGATATCATCGCAGAACTGGGACTACATAAACCACAGATTTTTGAAAAATCATTTGCCAGAGAAAATATTGCTTATATGATTTTTGAGGTCGAGGATAAACTGTTCCGAATCGAACAAATCCTGAAGAAAAATCCACAACCTTCCATAATATATGTACGAAACAGGAAATCGTGTCTGGATATTTCCTCTCAATTGAATTCATTAGGATTTAAAGCTACGTATTATCACGGCGGACTTTCGTCCAAAGAAAAAGATAAAAACATGGAGTCCTGGATGAATGAGGATGTACAGGTTATTGTGGCAACCAATGCTTTTGGAATGGGAATTGACAAAGCCAATGTAAAAACGGTCATTCACATTCAGCTTCCGGAAAATATGGAAAATTATTATCAGGAAGCCGGACGTGCGGGTAGAAACGGAGAAAGAGCTTTTGCGGTTTTATTAACCAGTCCCTCTGACATCATTCAGGCTCAAAGCCAATTTATCACTATTCTTCCTGATAAAAAGTTTTTAAATCTCATGTATGTCAAGCTTTGCAACTATTTTCAAATCGCTTACGGAGAAGGAATCAATGAACAGTTTACCTTCAATTTGCATCATTTTTGTTTAAAATATGAATTCCCAACCTTAAAAACGTACCATGCAATGCAATTCCTGGACCGACAAGGAATTATTAGCCTGTCTCAAGAATTTTCAGAAAAAATCACCCTGCAGTTTCTTATTCCCTCCAAAGAAGTGATTCGGTATATGAGTTTAAATCCAAATGACGAGGAAATTATTTTAGCCATTTTGCGCACGTATCCGGGAATTTACGAAATGCAAACGGCATTCAACCTGCAACTGATTGCTAAAAAATTAAACCATAAGGAAACTGAAATTCAGGCTGTTTTACATAAATTAAAAGAAAAGAAAATTATAGAGTACCATTCGAAAAATAATGACGCCACATTAATTTTCAATGAAGTTCGGGAAGATGACAGAACCATCAATCGAGTTTCGAAGCATTTAGAAAATCAAAATCAGTTAAAAAAAGAACAGCTTCAATCCGTAATTCAGTATATAAGTGAGAAAAAAGTATGCAAAAATAAGTTGATTCTAAATTATTTTGGCGAAAAAACAACCGTTGATTGCGGTGTTTGCTCCTTTTGCATTACTAAAAAAATAAAGAAAAAAGAGGTATCGGTACTTTCCAAAGAAATAATTGCGTTATTACAAGCAGAAGATTTAAACTCAAGAGACATTCAAAATAAAACTAAAAATAGTCCAGACGAAGTTATCTTTGTACTTCAGGATTTACTAGAAAACAACACAATTTTGGTTAAACCAAATAATAAATATACTTTACGATCATAATGAAAAAATTACGAATAGTTTTTATGGGTACGCCCGAATTTGCCGTGGGAATATTAGACACGATACTTAAAAACAACTACGAAGTCGTAGGTGTCATTACTGCTGCAGACAAACCTGCAGGTCGCGGACAAAAATTAAAATACTCAGCAGTAAAGGAATACGCACTAGCCAATAATCTAACTTTATTGCAGCCTTTAAACTTAAAAGACGAAACTTTTTTAGCTGAATTAAAAGCGTTGAATGCTAATTTGCAAACTGTAGTTGCGTTTAGAATGCTGCCAAAAGTAGTTTGGGAAATGCCCTCTTCAGGCACTTTTAATCTTCATGCTTCGCTCCTACCGAATTATCGCGGTGCGGCACCCATAAACTGGGCAATCATTAATGGAGAAACTAAAACTGGTGTGACCACTTTTTTTATCGATGATAAAATTGATACGGGCGCAATGATTTTAAGTTCGGAAATTCCAATTGATGAAACCGAAAATGCGGGACATTTGCATGACCGATTAATGGAATTAGGAAGCAAGGCCGTTATTGACACTTTGGCACTGATCGAAAAAGGAAGTGTATCGACAGTGATTCAAAAAGACACCAACGATATCAAAACAGCCTACAAACTCAACAAAGAGAATTGCAAAATAGACTGGACAAAATCAGCGCAGGAAATAAACAATCTGATCCGAGGTTTGAGTCCGTACCCAGCGGCTTGGAGTTACTTTGGCGACAATAATGAAGAGTGGAATGTAAAGCTATACGAAGCCAAAATAATCACTGAGGAACATAATTATGCTGTCGGGAGTTTAATTTGTACCAAAAAAGAAATGAAGGTAGCGGTAAAAAAAGGATTTATCCAAATACTTACTCTACAGTTTCCAGGCAAAAAGAAAATGAATACTTCTGAATTTCTGAACGGGATTGTATTTTCTGTTGACGTAAAAGTCTATTAACACCAACAAAAAGGGCACTTCATACACTTTAACAAGAAACAATCTTTACTTTATCAACAAAAAAAATAAGTTATCAACAAAATACTCTAAATTAACACAAAACGCTTGCAAGGAACGTATTTCCTACTAAATTTGTGTATTAACAATTTTTTTTAACCAACAATTAATAACTAATTATTATGAACAAATCAGAATTAATCGATGCTATCGCTGCTGATGCAGGAATTACAAAAGCTGCAGCAAAATTAGCTTTAGAGTCATTTTTAGGTAACGTAGGCGGAACTTTGAAAAAAGGTGGAAGAGTATCTTTAGTAGGTTTCGGATCATGGTCAGTATCTGCCAGAGCTGCAAGAGACGGTAGAAATCCTCAAACAGGAAAAACTATTCAAATCGCTGCTAAGAATGTAGTGAAATTTAAAGCTGGAGCAGAATTAGAAGGTGCAGTAAACTAATTTTTATCCTTCCTAAATATAATAAAACCTTCCATCTGGAAGGTTTTTTTATACGTTTCACCGATTTTATATGGCGCCCTTAAAATAAAAAACCTAAATTTAATGAAAAATCTAATCCGATGATAACAGATAAGATAAAAAAAGGATATTTGCTTATAGCAGAGCCTAAGATAATTGGGGATTTATCATTCAATAGATCGGTAATTTTATTAGCTGATTATAATGAAGAAGGATCCGTAGGGTTCATAATTAATAAACCTTTAAAGTACACTATCCACGATTTAATTCCGGAGATAGCGGCACGATTTAAGATTTATAATGGTGGTCCAGTAGAACAAGACAACTTGTATTTCATTCATAATATCCCTGAATTAATTCCAAATAGCATTGAAATATCTAATGGAATATATTGGGGTGGTGACTTTGAAGCAACTAAAGAGCTAATCAATAAAGGAGAGATAAGCAAAGACAATATCCGATTCTTTTTAGGATATACCGGCTGGCATGAAAACCAACTAGAGAGCGAAATGGAAAGTCGCTCGTGGATTATAACGGCAAACAGCTATGAAAACAAAATAATTGGAACATCAGCCACTCATTTCTGGAAAGAACAGATTATGGAATTAGGCGGCGAATACCTCATCTGGTCTAATGCTCCGGAAAATCCATACCTAAATTAAGCATTTCGGACTATTTCGTTGAGTTTTTCTAATAATTGAGTCGATACGTGAGTTGTAAATATTTTTTTGCGGTATCGCGTTACGGGTTGAATCCCTTTTATTACGTTTGTTATAAATAATTCATCCGCTTTTTGCAGGTCAAACGGAGAGATCACTTCCTCGACAACCTCTAAAGTTTCTATTTTTTTAGCCAAACTTAAAATCTGTTTTCTCATAACGCCGTTTAAACACCCCTCAGAAACCGGCGGCGTAATCAATTTATCACCCATTAGCATAAAGATATTCCCCTGCAATGCTTCTACTACATTCTTGCTATCATTAAGTACTAAGCAATTGTCCAAGCCATTTTCATTAGCGAAAATACTTCCTGTTATATTGATAATTTTATTAGTCGTTTTGATCGACGATAGCAATTGTTTTGTGATATAGAAGTCTTTGTATAAATCTACTTCATATTCTTTCTTTTCAATTGAATACAAAGTGTTCTCAAGCGCTATTGAATGAATCAAAAAAGAAACCGTATTATTTTGCGGCAAATAATACCCGCCATCGTTTCTATATACTGTAATTCTGGCTCGGGAGGAAAGAGAGAGACCCGTTTTTTTTACTAAAGAGAGAATTTGTTCCTCCAGGTATTCCATGGTGAAATTCATTGGGATTTCCATACGCACCACCCGCATAGAAGACATTAACCTGAAATAATGATCTTCTAGAAAAAGAATTGTATTATTTACTATTTTAACTGTTTCAAAAACACCGTCACCATATAGAAAAGCACGGTTTTGAAACAATACATTGGTGTCCTGTGACACAATAGTTCCATTAAAATTAATCATAAAAAAGCCCTAAATTTTATTCAGGGCAAATATAAGTCATAAAATATGATTTTACTATACAGATCCAATTAGATGTTTAAGATCCGATATTTGATTTTCCCACAGTAATGTGGCCTCGTCTACCTCGTCTTTTTCAGCAAAATCTACTACCATTAAAGAAACATCTTTAGTGAGTTCATCTACTAAAATATGCAATTCAAAAAAGTACTCCGTGTCTTTACTATTCTCGTCGACCCACTTGAATTTTACTTTTTCACCTGCTTTCTTAGAGGCAAGCCTTGCTTTTTCTTCGGAATCCTTCCAAATAAAAGTAAAAAATTCACCACGAGAGTTTACATTATCTGCAAACCATTCAGACAAACCTGATGGAGTAGAGATATACTGATACAATAATTGTGGAGAAGAATTTATGGGAAACTCGATTTCGTAACGTACTTTTTGATCCATGACCTACATTTAATTTTTCGGAAATATATAGAATATAACTACATAAAAAAAGTGTTTTTAAAAATATATTTTTTTATTAAAAATATAGTTGCATCCAATATTTTTATTTTTATATTTGCACCCGCATTCAGGGAAGGTTTTTCCCTAATTATGGCGAGATAGCTCAGTCGGTTAGAGCGCAGGATTCATAACCCTGAGGTCCCGAGTTCAAATCTCGGTCTCGCTACCAAAGCAAAAACCCTAACATCAATATGTTAGGGTTTTTTATTGGAAATAATTCAAAAAACATCGCCCTCTGATTACTCCAGTGAGCACCGAAGTGACGAATTTTATGAATTGAGCTGATAATTCTTTAAGTATGATACAGACACGGCAAACATGCAATGTAGTTTTCATGTGTACCTTTTCTGTTTAGTCAAATATCTTAATTTCCAAAGTCCCTTTTGCGATCACAGATGAAAGGTTTCGCAATATTATTATTCATTGTTATTATGCGTTATTAATATGCCATACGGATATTACAGTTCGTGCGTTTTTGCTGCAATAGTTGGTTTTGCCTATTTAGCTTTTTCTACCAATGAAAAAGCAACAAGAACGAAGTATTAACCTATATCGTATTAGTCTTTTTATTTTATTTCAGTTCTTTTTCAAAATAGCTTTGGGCAGAACAATTTGGAATATTGTGGGTTTTATTGTTACCTTAGGGTTACTAATTTCACAACTATTCAGGTTGATACATAGCAATAGTTAAAAAAACAAGTGAAACATTTTATCAGTTTTTAATAAAAGTATCCATTACCGAACGAATGACTACAAAGTATTGCGCCAAATTTTCATTTTTGAATTGTCCGGATACTTTTGTTTTACTTTCACATTTCGGATAACTCTTTCGTAAGCATTCTTGTCTGGAGGCACTCCTTCATGGAATAAAAAAGTAAGGATGTTTTCCTTGTATTAATGTATTCGCTTATGGAAAGCACAAAGATTTTTCCTGTTTTTGGAAGCAGAAGTTAGTAAGTATTCCAGTGAAACTGTACCACCTATTCCGGTATAAAGTGTACCATTTAAATGAATGCGATGATAAATTTTTAATATTTCCAGCAGTTGAAGCTAGTTTAATTGCATTTTGTATTTCTGAATATTTATAATTGAGTTCGTTTAATCGTTTTCGTTTAAGATGCATCCTTTAACAAGATAATCTTTTAAACGTTGGGTTATCCAAATACGAAATTGGATTCCTTGCAACAATTTCACACGGTAACCAACTGATATGATAATATCAAGGTTGTAATGTTTGACGCTGTTTTCTTGTGTTTTCCTTCAATAGCACCATGTAAAATGGTTAGTCGGAAATTCCGACATACCACTTTTTCGCCTAGTTCCCCTTCTTTAAAAACAAATAAAAAACAAAAACTTTTTTGGACGCTAACCAAAGCAACATCCGGAATTACACGCTATAAACTACTGATTTTTACATTGGAGTACCTGAATTTATAAAACCCGTTCACTTGAATGTTTATAATTATTACCGTTCCAACTGTTATTTTATGTTTCTTTCCAAAAATAAACGGTACTTTAGGGTCACTTTTCTAAGCGTATACACCCAACAATAAAGTCACATCTATAAAGAAAGATATCATTTAGCACTAATAAACATGAATAAAATACAATTAGGATGGATAGGCCTTGGCAACATGGGAAATCCAATGGTTATGAACCTACTCAAAGCCGGTTTTGAAGTATCCGTTTTCAATCGTACCAAAGAGAAAGAAGCACCGTTACTGGCCTCAGGAGCAAAATCAGCAAGCAGTTTGCACGAACTACTGCAAACATGCGACGTAGTTTTGACAATGCTGTCCAACGACGCGGCGGTAAAAGAAGTTTTTGAAGGACCAACAGGTTTATTATCTAAAGCACATCCTGGCAAAACCATCATCAATATGAGTACGGTTGCCCCAGAAACCTCGCGTTATTTGAACACCATTTGCAACCAACATCAGGTACATTTTATAGATGCTCCCGTTTCTGGCAGTGTGAAACCAGCACAAGACGGAACGTTAGTCATTCTTGTTGGGGCTTCGGCTGAAGATTTCGAAATAGCCAAACCCATATTTGAGGTTTTGGGTAAAATTGCGATTCACGTAGGGGAACCTGGCGTAGCAAGTTCTGCTAAATTAGCCATCAATTACCTATTAGGATTAAATCTTCAAGGAGTAGCCGAAACGGTTTTATTTGCCGAGAAAAACGGCGTAAGCAAAGAAGACATGCTCAACATCATCAATCAAGGTGCTTGCGGCAACGGAATTACGAATATTAAAACACCTTCCATTCTGAACGATTCCTATCCTGCTGCATTTGCGTTGAAACATCTGGTCAAAGATTTAAGACTTGCCAAAGAAGCCGGACTCGATTCTCCGTTGATTCATCCTTTGTACGACAGTTATGCCGCCGCAGAGCAAGAAGGATTAGGTGATTTAGATGTGATGGCAATTATCAGTAGTTTAAAAAGTAAATCATTTTAAAACAGTAGTAAACTCAGCGAATAAATCATTGTGTATAATTCGTTTAAATAAAACCAAAAAAAGCTACACCCATAAGATGTAGCTTTTATTATTTAATTGTAAAAATGATATTACTTAATCTTCACCGGAGGCAAGTCGAATGCAGCTGATTCATGTTCAAAACCATTGCGGTGAGAACCATCACAAAAAGGCTTGTTTACCGATAGTCCGCAACGGCAAAGACCCAACGCCGTTCTTCCTTCTAATCCGTATGTTTTTCCTTCGCAGTCTGTTATTTCAAAATCGCCTTCTATTTTTATAGAACCATTGCGATTGATTGTTAATTTTGTCTTGCTCATAATGCAGTTTGATTTTTTTTGAGGCCAAAGATTGCAAAATATATGCTAACGGAGTACAAATTATCTCTCTTTTCTCAACCAAAAGACTAATTTACATTAGTTCTATATTATAAAAATCTAAGGTCCAATACGTGCCAAGTGAAAGGTATGAAAATCGTTTTACTGCTACACAAACAGCATTTGCTTAATATAACCCGCTCTCTGTCCATACCAATTCAATATTGAATTATACCTATCCTGTTATAATTAGCATCATGCCGGGATTTACACTGCTTTCATACATCATACAACAGACTTTAAGGCAACTATAGTGTTGATTTCCTTTTTGTTAACACACTAAAAAACAATACCGTCAAAGCAATTGAGAATAAAATTCCTACTGTGTTAGAAATACTGATATCTAATCCAAAACCTATAGTAGGATCATAACAAAGGTAAGAACCAATGACAGAGCTGATGAAAAAAGCAGGCACTAGAGCTACCATATAGTTAGTTTTTCTTTGGTACAAATACACCGCACCAATCCATAGAGCAATCCCTGCAGTTACTTGATTGGCCCAAGAAAAATACCTCCACAACAATTCAAAATCAATTTTGGTTAAAATAAAGGAGATCACAAAAAGTGGAGTAGCAACCATAAAACGGTTTTTCAACAGCTTTTGATCAATTTTGAAATAATCAGCAATAATCATTCTTGCGGCTCTAAACGATGTATCACCGGAAGTAATTGGTAAAACAATCACCCCTAAAACTGCGATTGTCCCAGCAATAGTCCCTAAGAACGTTACCGAAATTTTATTTACAACAGCAGCTGGACCACCGTTTTCAAGCAACAAACTAAGATCGTTTCCATGAAACAAACTCATTGCAGCTGCTGCCCAAATCATTGCAATAACCGCCTCAACAATCATCATTCCGTAGAAAATTTTTCTACCGTCTTTTTCGTTGTTTATCGTTCTAGAAATTATAGGGGACTGCGTGGCATGAAATCCGGATAAAGCACCACAGGATATAGTCAAAAATATTACCGGATAGTAGGGAATTCCTTTTGGATGCAGATTTTCTAAGGTTAGTTCAGGGATTGGATTCCCAAACATAAACATCCCGATACAAATACCCAAGGCGCTTATCAATAACAAAAAACCTAAAACCGGATATATCTTACCGATCACTTTATCAATAGGCAAAACGGTCGCAATAATATAGTACAGGAAGATTAAGAACACAATAATTAGATAAATGTCTGCATCATTTCCCACTAATTCATTAATCATTTTGGCAGGTGCCGAAACAAATACGGTACCGACTAAAACCAGTAAAAGAAGTGCAAAAAAGTTAACAACGTGACTAAAATACTTGCCCAAAAACCGAGACGCTAATTCCGGTAAATGTGCACCACCGTACCGCATAGAAATCATTCCCGTCAAGTAATCATGCACACCCCCTGCAAAAATGGATCCTAAAACGATCCAGATAAAAGCTGATGGTCCATATAGAGCTCCTAAAATAGGCCCAAAAATAGGCCCCACTCCCGCAATATTTAATATTTGTATGAATGAGTTTTTGTTACTACTCATGGGAACAAAATCGACCCCATCAGTAAGTGCATTTGCCGGCGTCGTTTTGTTCTCGTCGATCTTGAAATTTCTCTCTACAAATTTACCGTAGATGATGTAACCAAAAATCAATAAAAAAATTGCAATAATAAAGGTAATCATAGTTTAAATAGTTTAGATCTTTTAAATATATGACATCAAACTTGGTATCCAAGGTAACGCACCAATAATTTAGATTTTTTTAACTAAAACAAACCTCTTTATATACTTATTCAGCTTTTTTTACGAAAAATGCAATTATAACGGCTCTTATTACGCTTTTTTAAGAATAGCTCAATTATTTTTATTCAAAAGAGAAATAAGGCCTTTCTATATCCTACATATATCCCTACCATTTCACAAAATTAAAATCCACTTGCCCCTCTTTGTACGAATTGATGTGCTGTGCCAATTTATAAAATACCGAGGTGATACTTATTGTTCTATTTTTACAACAATCTTCATTACAACAGAACCCCGACAAAAATCGTGTGTAATATAGTTTAGCTGGCAGACTTTGGCCAATCTGTATTTCTGCTGGAACCCATATATAAAAATACTTTTGAATTCAAAACTCATTTGAGTACCGCTTCACACATACACTTGGCTCATAGCTCATAAATTCACTGAACCAATCTATTATAATAAAGACTAGAAACAGCATTGTTTCGATCTAAATTGTACATTTGTTGCGTACCGAGTACCTTTTGAGGTGTTCCGATTGTTTACATTCCGGAACCGTACTATGCACCACTTGATTCCTTTGATAAATAATAGTAAAGTTCAATTCTAAATTCTATTTTAAACGCATGAGTATCTTAAAAAAAATAAATGTATTCCGAAGAATTGCAACACAAGGCCTAACTAAAAATATTGGTAATTCACAAAAGAATCAAAAAATTGATTGGACTCAAAAAGTAGAGATCAAAAGAGTTTTAATTTCCAGACCCAACCACAGATTGGGAAATCTGTTGCTCATTACCCCACTTGTTGAAGATGTAATAGCTACTTTTCCGGACTGCAAGATTGATTTGTTTGTAAAAGGTGGTTTAGCACCAATTGTATTTGAAAAATATACCAATATCGATACCGTAATTGAACTTCCCAAAAAACCATTCAAAAATCTTGTTGAATATTTTAAGGTTTGGATACGAATTAAAAAACAAAAATATGACATTGTCATCAATGTGGATAAAAACTCCTCTTCTGGACGATTATCCGCTCAATTTGCAGATGCCAAATATAAATTTTTTGGAGCGCTTGATAAAGACATATCGTTAAATCATCCCGATTACAAGCATATTGCAAAATACCCGGTATATGAATTCAGAAACTTTTTGACCACTCTGGGATTCCCGGAAAACAAAAATCCAGTACCACCGCTAGATCTTAAATTGAGTCTTGCTGAGCATGCTGAAGGTCAAAAAATAGTCCAAGAACTAGTCAAAAATGACAAAGAGACGATTTGCATCTTTACCTATGCAACAGATGACAAATGCTATTCAGAAACCTGGTGGGAAGAATGCTATAAAAGGTTAAAAACAGAATACCAAGAGTATAACATCATTGAGGTTTTACCCGTTGAGAATATTTCCCAAATAGGTTTTAAAGCAACTACATTTTACAGTAAACACATTCGAGAAATTGCCTCCGTAATTGCAAATACTAAACTTTTTATTGGAGCTGATAGTGGGATCATGCATTTAGCCAGTTCAGCCCTAACACCAACAATTGGACTTTTTTCACGAGAAAATCAAAACATATATGCGCCTTATGGCACTAACAGTAGTGCAGTAAATACGAATACCAGCAGCACGCAGGAATTAATCAACGTGATAAATAGTATCTTGCTTAAACCAAATTATTCCACAAAATCAAAATTATAAAACAATTGCTTCAAGATACATCAATTGAATATAAAACGGCCTGATTCCCTTTTTTGAAGCCATTGCAGGCAGTAAACTTAGTCTACTTTGTGGACAGTCACCTAAAACTAAAACCGCTTAATTCTATTTAACACTATGAAAACCACATTTTTAGCCACACTATTATTCACTTTTGCCTGTACATCAAGTATTTATGCGCAAAACACTAATTCCTTTTCCCTGAAATTAGATCATATTGCCCTTTCCGTAAAAGACCTAGACCGATCGGTTGATTTCTACAAGAATATTTTACATCTTTCAGAAATCACAAACCTTACAAAAAAAGAAGGCATTCGTTGGGTTTCTTTAGGTGACGGAAAAGAATTACATCTCGTATCTACGATTAAAGAACCTGTAAAAATCAATAAAGCAGTCCACTTAGCCTTTAAATCTGCCAACTTTGACGCATTGATTTCGGCATTAAAAACCCTAAACATTACCTATTCAGATTGGCCGGGCACACTTGATAAAATTACTGTTCGAGCTGATGGTATCAGACAAATCTACATTCAGGATCCTGATGGATATTGGATTGAAATAAATAGTGAAGCACTTCCTAAATAATTAAGCCCTAAAAACACCAAAGCCTTTTCAGTTACCTGAAAAAGCTTTGGTATTTTATAATTTTTTTAAAAAGCGCTTTACTGCAACACTCGATTTATTTGAGTAAAGTTTTTTTCATAATATTTTTCTTTTGTAGAGGAAATGATAACACCACTGCTCACTGAGGCGTGAATGAATTTTATCTCTCCTTCACAAACTTCTACAACCATCCCTACATGATTAATTTGGCGCCTTCCATTTGTCTTAAAGAAAATCAAATCCCCTTTTTTAGCTTCTTCCGTATTAATCTTTGTTCCAAAACTGGATTGAGCTATTGATGTTCTTGGCAACTTAATATCAAATGCCTCAAAAGTAGTACACATCAAGCCAGAACAGTCAAACCCAGATTTTGTGGTTCCGCCCATCCGGTATCTGGTTCCTATATTTTCGGAGGCATGCTCAATCAATTGATCTAGAAAATCATGATTAAAAACAGGCTTGGTAAACGGGTGTAATTCCGGTTTAGTTTGCGCAATAATACCATTACCCTCAGCATTATTATTCTCAAATAGTACACGAGGAGACTGAATCATTAACTTGTACCCTATGGGAAGTTTTCTTTTCACATCTGGATTTTGTTTCTCTAATTCCTTAACCGTAATCCCATACTGTTTTGCAATGGAATACTTAGTCTCTTTAGGCATTACTTCCCGCACAATACGTTGAAAATCTTCCTTCTCTTCGCCCTCCGTTGATAGTACGGGTACATCATTTTTTGACTGTAAAACTACGGTTGTTGTGATTTCCGGCCCAACAGGATCAACAGATAAACTGGCTTTAGGTGCTGCTGTTTGTACCTTAATCTCTTCCTGCAATACTACAGCTGTTTGAGTAACGGGTAACTGAGTCCCGGGAATATTGATTTTTTGTCCTACCCGAAGTGGTTTAACGCCTATTGCAGGATTGGCTTTGTCTAATTCACCAATGGTGATTCCGTACTGTTTTGCAATGGAATATTTGGTTTCTTTTGATAAAACTTCCCGTATCAAAATTTCAGAAATTTGTTTATTAGTTGCTTCAGTGTCTAGGACTATTTCTGGTGTAAAAGTTGCTTTTTTAGATGGAGAAACAACCACTTTTGAGGTTGTAACTGCGGTTCCCGGAATGGTGATTTTTTGTCCTATTTGGAGTCCTTTAGCTTCTAGTTCAGGATTGGATTGGTTTAATTCTGCCAGAGATATTCCGTATTCCTTTGCAATTCCGTACGGAGTCTGTTTAGCGAGTACTTCGTGCTCTTTAGTAGCATATTTTAAGGGAGTATTCGTTTTTGTAGTGGTTTTTTTCAGATCTATAATTGGAATTAACAATACTGAATTAAGCTTTAAAAGATTTTTGGCTTTAGGATTTAGTTTGTAAATGGCGTTTTGTTTCACTTCATAGCGCTCAGCAATACTCGATATTGTTTCCCCTTTTACGATGGTATGTTTTATAATTTTTTCCTGTGAAAAAAGAACTATACTATTAAATAAAAAAAACGCTACAATTACTCTTACACTCATACTCTTCTCTTTCAAATTACTTATCCTATGTATTCCTCAAAAGCGATTTCGGGATATAATTATTAAATTTCGCTTTGGTTTATTTGCTTATATTTTTTCTATTTATAAAAAAAGGGTGGAAAAACACCTTTTTTATAAAAAAAACCTGATTCTGTGTTTGTAAAATTTTGAATGATCTTATTCTAATTCATCGCAAGAACTCAAAAAGGAATCTTACAATACTATGGTACTACTGATCTAAAAAACAAGCCACTTAATGGAGTGCGAATCAGTATTACTAGCCGAAAAAAATCGATGAATTTTATTTTACAAAAAAGCTAATATAAGTCTTATAACTTAAGGACTTCTCTTTTTTTTAACTTTTAACGTCCAAAAAGAACATTTCATACCTTTTTTGTAATTTTTTAATATTTTTTTGAGTAAAATCTATTCTTTATTCAAAATAATAACACTGTTAGTTTGTCATAGCCCTGATGGAAGTGGAAAGCCTTTTGAAGTGAAATTACATTTTTTTTAGATAAAAAGAGCGACCAAAGGAAGCTCCTTTTTATCGTTAAAAAAAAGAAATTTCACGAAAAAGCTTGAAACGGAGAGCAGGAAATAGCTCCAAAAAAAAACTCCCAAGTTTCCTTGAGAGTTTTGAAATAAATTATTTGAATGCTTATGCTTTTCCGGCAGCAGCAATCAAGTTTAAGGCTGAACCTGCAATGAACCAACCAATTTGTCCTGCGTTGTACGTGTGGTTTGCCAAGATAATATCTTTAGTTCCATCAGCGTGAACAAATTCTAATGTTAATGGTTTTCCCGGAGCAAAATCAATTAAGTCTGTGAAGTTGATGGTGTCATCTTCCTGGATTTTATCGTAATCCGCTTCAGTAGCAAATGTCAATCCTAAAAGGCCTTGTTTTTTAAGGTTTGTTTCATGAATACGAGCAAATGATTTTACCAATACAGCTTTCACACCTAAGAAACGCGGCTCCATTGCTGCATGTTCACGAGAAGATCCTTCCCCATAGTTGTGATCGCCCACAACAATCGAAGGAACACCTGCCGCTTTGTAAGCACGCGCTACAGCCGGAACTGCATCGTAAGTACCAGTCAACTGATTTTTAACGGTATTGGGTTTTTGGTTGAATGCATTGATGGCACCAATCAACATATTATTAGAGATGTTATCTAAATGCCCACGGAAACGCAACCATGGCCCAGCCATAGAAATGTGATCTGTAGTACATTTTCCAAAAGCTTTGATCAATAATTTAGCCCCTGTAATATTTTTTCCATCCCAAGGCAAAAACGGAGCTAACAATTGCAAGCGCTCTGAAGTTTCACTAACAGAAACCTGAACTCCTGAACCATCAACAGCTGGCGCTTGAAAACCTGGATCTTCGGCATCAAACCCTTTTGGAGGTAATTCATTTCCTGTTGGCGCATCCAGCATTACTTCTTCCCCATTTTCATTAATTAAGGTATCCGTCAATGGGTTGAAACCCAGATCTCCGGCAATAGCCAATGCGGTTACCAATTCAGGAGAGCCTACAAATGCCAAAGTGTTTGGATTTCCATCGGCACGTTTGGAGAAGTTACGATTGAAAGAGTGAACGATAGTGTTGCGCTCTTCTTTTTCAGCCCCTTCTCTATCCCACATTCCGATACACGGTCCGCAAGCGTTCGCAAAAACTGTTGCTCCCATTTTATCGAAAATATCGATAAATCCGTCACGTTCTATGGTATAACGAACTACTTCAGATCCTGGAGTAATGGTAAATTCAGATTTTATTTTTAAATTTTTATCTGTAACTTGTTTTGCCAATGAAGCAGCACGAGCGATATCTTCGTAGGAAGAGTTGGTACAAGAACCTATCAAACCTACTTCAATTTTCAAAGGCCAGTTATTTTTGATTGCTTCTTCTTTCATTTTAGAAATTGGAGTAGCTAAATCAGGGGTATAAGGACCGTTTAAATGGGGTTCTAATTCGTCTAAGTTGATTTCGATTACTTGGTCAAAATACAATTCTGGATTTGCATAAACTTCAGCATCACCTGTTAAGTACGGTGCAATTTTATCCGCTGCATCTGCTACATCAGCTCTATTAGTAGAACGCAAATAACGCCCCATGGAAGCGTCATAACCAAATGTAGAAGTAGTAGCACCAATTTCGGCACCCATATTACAGATCGTTCCTTTTCCAGTACAAGACATGGAAGTTGCTCCTTCGCCAAAATACTCCACGATAGCACCTGTCCCACCTTTTACAGTAAGAATACCGGCTACTTTAAGGATTACGTCTTTTGGCGCTGTCCAACCGGAAAGTTTTCCAGTTAATTTTACTCCAATTAATTTAGGAAATTTTAATTCCCAAGCCATTCCTGACATCACATCAACCGCATCAGCACCACCAACACCAATTGCTACCATTCCTAAACCTCCTGCATTAACAGTATGAGAATCAGTACCGATCATCATTCCGCCTGGAAATGCATAATTTTCAAGCACTACCTGGTGAATAATTCCGGCTCCTGGTTTCCAGAAACCAATTCCGTATTTATTAGATACTGAAGAAAGGAATTCAAACACTTCATTACTTTGTGTTTTTGCTCTGGCCAAATCAGTTACTGCATCCACTTTTGCCTGGATCAAGTGATCACAATGCACTGTTGTAGGAACCGCTACTTTAGTTTTACCGGCATGCATGAACTGCAATAATGCCATTTGAGCGGTTGCATCCTGACAAGCCACTCTGTCTGGAGCAAAATCAACATAATCAGCTCCTCGGGTAAAAGCTTGTGAAGGCATTCCATCCCAAAGGTGATTGTACAATATTTTCTCCGTTAATGTAAGCGGATGGCCAACTATTTCGCGTGCTTTATCAACACGAGTAGTCATGTTGTCATACACTTTTTTAATCATTTCAATATCAAAAGCCATATCTAATTATTTTCTGTTATTATATTTTAGAACCACAAGGTACAAAAAAAATGAAGACCTATTAAAATAAAAAAAGCCTGAGTCTGTCGAAAGACCCAAGCTTTTTAATAGTATTAACAAAAATTAATTATTACCTAACCAATAACTTATGAGATGGTGCAAACTGCGTTAGATTTATACCTTTTACTGCAGCTTTGTATTCCTCAAGAGTTGGGGTTCTGCCTAAAATTGTAGACAACACAACAACCGGTGTTGATGAAAGTAACGATTCTCCTTTTTTACCTTCCGTATCTTCAACAACTCTTCCTTGGAAAAGGCGAGTAGATGTTGCCATTACAGTATCTCCTTTTGCTGCTTTTTCTTGGTTACCCATACATAAATTACAGCCTGGACGCTCTAGGTATAGAATATTTTCATATCCTGTACGTGCCTCGCCTTTAGGAGCATTATCATCAAATTCAAAACCAGAATACTTTTGTAAAACTTCCCAGTCTCCTTCAGCTTTAAGTTCATCTACAATATTATAAGTAGGAGGCGCAACAACAAGCGGTGCTTTAAACTCTACTTTACCGTGTTGCTCATCTATATTTTTTAGCATTTGAGAAAGAATCTTCAAATCACCTTTGTGTACCATACAAGATCCTACAAAACCAAGATCTACTTTTTTTACACCACCGTAAAAAGAAAGTGGTCTAATGGTATCGTGCGTATAACGCTTAGAAACATCCGCGTTATTTACGTCTGGATCTGCAATCATAGGCTCAGCAACGATATCTAAATCGATTACAACTTCAGCAAAATATTTTGCATTAGCATCCGGTATCAAAGCTGGTTTATCACCTGATCTGATGGCTGCGATTCTATTATTAGCGATAGCAATTAATCCTTTAAGAACTTGGTTCTCGTTATCCATTCCTTTGTCAATCATGATCTGGATTCTGCCTTTGGCAATCTCTAATGATTCGATCAAAGTATCATCCTCAGAAATACAAATAGAAGCTTTCGCCTTCATTTCTGCAGTCCAATCTGTAAAAGTAAAGGCCTGATCAGCAGTGAGTGTTCCTAAATGAACCTCAATAATTCGTCCTTGAAATACATTCTCTCCACCAAATTGCTTCAGCATTTGAGATTGGGTAGCATGAACAACATCACGGAAATCCATATATTCTTTCATATCCCCTTTGAAGGTAACTTTTACTGATTCCGGAATTGGCATTGAAGCTTCACCCGTAGCTAGTGCAAGTGCAACTGTCCCCGAATCAGCCCCAAAGGCAACCCCTTTAGACATTCTGGTATGAGAGTCACCGCCAATAATAATCGCCCACTCATCAACAGTAATATCATTAAGAACTTTGTGAATCACATCAGTCATTGCGTGATAGTTCCCTTTAGGGTCACGAGCTGTAATCAAACCAAAGTCATTCATAAACTTCATCAATCTTGGAATGTTTGCTTTGGATTTATTATCCCAAACTGATGCTGTATGACAACCTGATTGGTATGCACCATCAACAATTGGAGAAATCACAGTAGCAGCCATAGACTCTAATTCCTGAGAAGTCATTAAGCCTGTAGTATCTTGCGAACCTACTATGTTTACTGTAACGCGCACATCAGAACCTGCATGTAAAACTTTACCTGGTGTTGAACCAACTGCATTTTTATTAAATATTTTTTCTACTGCGGTAAGACCTTGTCCTTCAATAGAAATTTCTTTTGACGGAGCAAATACCGATACGATATCAATTCCTAAAGTCTTTGATGCAAAAGTTTGTAGTTTTTTTCCAAATACAATAGCGTAAGATCCACCCGCTTTAATAAATTCCATTTTCTGAGGCGTAAATGCCTTAGAAATATCAATTAATTCTTTATCGCCGTTATAGAGCTTCTTAGTTTTTGTATTTATGGTCAGCACTGTTCCTGTTGCAATAGAATAAACTTCTTCCAGAATAGGCTCACCATTTTCATTGCGGACTACCGTTCCATTTGCATCTGTTTTCTTAACCCAGTTTTGAAGATCCAGACCAATACCACCCGTCACATCAACAGTAGTAAGGAAAATTGGGGAAATACCGTTAGTTCCAGCAACAATTGGAGCTATGTTTATGAATGGGACATAAGGACTTGCTTTTTTACCTGTCCAAAGAGCCACATTATTCACTCCTGACATCCTTGAAGAGCCTACACCCATAGTTCCTTTTTCGGCAATCAACATAACACTTTTGTCTGGGTGTTGCGCTTGAAGCGCTTTAATTTCATCTTGAGCTTCAGGCGAAATCAAACATTTTCCGTGTAGCTCACGATCAGAGCGTGAATGCGCTTGGTTACCCGGAGAAAGTAAATCTGTCGAAATATCTCCTTCACCAGCAACATAGGTAACAACCTGAATTTCCTCAACTACCTCTGGCAGCTTCGTAAAGAATTCCGCCTTAGCGTAACTCACTAAAATTTCCTTTGCAAACGCACTACCGTTTTTAAATGCCGCCTCTAAGCGATCGGTATCAGCCTCATAAAGAAATACTTGTGTCTTTAGAACTTCTGCCGCCACTTTTGCAATTGTGATTTCATTTCCTAAAGCTAAGTCAAGCAAAACTTTGATTGAAGGACCACCTTTCATCTGTGATAATAACTCTAATGCAAAAGCTGGTGTTATTTCATTCACTACTGATTCACCAAGAACAATCTCCTTCAAAAAAGACGCTTTTACGCCAGCTGCAGGTGTTGTCCCAGGAACAGTATTATAAATAAAAAACGAAATTGAATCCTTGCGATTTGCGTTATTTGAATCTTTAATTTGCAAAATGATTTCGCTTACTAAATCAGCGCTATCAATTGGCTTTGGATTAAGTCCCTGAGTTTTTCTGTCTTCGATTTCTTTCAGATAATCGTTATAAATGTTCATAGTAAATTGTTTTCAATGTTAAAAGCTATTTATTTTAATGTACTCAAAATTAAAAGCCATGATGCGTAGTTTTTATTCACGTCGCAAATTTAGCTCTTTAAGATGATATTTAAAAAAAATTAATAGATGTGGTTTTTTCAAATGATATTATTACTAAATACTGATTTTTACCCTTTATAATTAAATAATTTTAAAAAATTTAACTATAAACTGATTAATCCCTAAAGAATTAATTACATTCTAACTAGTATCAGATCATAAAAACCATTATAACTAAGAAAACGTTGTAGTTCCTGTCTAAAAATAAGAACCGAGTACCAAAAAAAAGTCAAACCAACTTAGCAATTATCATTTCTTCGGTAATTCCTTCGGCATCTGCTTTGTAATTTTTAATAATTCGATGGCGTAAAATCCCGGTGGCTACCGCTTTCACATCTTCAATATCCGGCGAAAATTTTCCATTGAAAGCAGCGTTGGCTTTGGCTGCCAAAATCAAATTTTGAGATGCTCGGGGCCCCGCTCCCCAATCGAGATAGTTTTTTACAAACTCATTTGATAATGGATTTTCAGGACGAGTTTTACTCACTAATGTCACGGCATATTCAATTACATTATCAGCCACGGGAATTCTGCGAATCAAATGTTGAAAATCAATAATTTCTTGTGCAGTAAATAATGGATTGATCGTGTTTTTCATGTCTGATGTCGTGCGTTTTACTACTTGAACTTCCTCTGCAAAAGAAGGATATTCCAGCTTTATAGCAAACATAAACCGATCCAATTGAGCTTCAGGCAAAGGATATGTTCCTTCTTGTTCTATTGGGTTTTGCGTGGCCAAAACAAAATAAGGCAAGGCTAACTTGTAATTCTCCCCAGCAATAGTAACAGCGCGCTCCTGCATGGCTTCCAGCAAGGCTGCCTGCGTTTTGGGTGGTGTTCGGTTTATCTCATCTGCCAGAACAATATTAGAAAAAATAGGCCCTTTTATAAATTTAAATTGACGGTTCTCCTCTAATATTTCACTGCCCAAAATATCAGAGGGCATCAAATCCGGTGTAAACTGAATTCTTTTAAAATCAAGACCTAATGCTTGTGCCAGCGTATTTACCATTAATGTTTTAGCTAATCCAGGCACTCCTACTAACAAAGCATGTCCCCCAGAAAAAATACAAAGCAAAATTTGATCTACTACAGCATCCTGTCCCACTATGATTTTTGCGATTTCCTTTTTCAGCTCATTCCTTTTTTGAACTAGGTTGTGTATTGCTGCTACGTCTGACATTTATAAAAATTTAAAATTAAAAAAGAGTTAGCGTTATGAAATCATAAAACTAACTCTTTTTATTTATTTTATTGAAAAAAAATATTTGCGATTCCTCTCACATAAGTAAGTCGAAAGTTTAAAAGTCGTAAAGTCAAAAGAATTAACTTTAAGTAAAACAGCTTTAAATCAGATTTTTACATGATTTTATCCTGATTTTAAAATACGACATTATACCATGGTTATTACTTAATGTGTTCTTGTGGTAAATTATTTCTTTATCCAGTTGTTTGTAAAAGCACAATCTCTGTATTCTCCAATGATTTTGATATACGTTTCTTTAATTTTATCTCCAAACCATTTCCCAATAGCTGTAATTTGCTTGTCTTTCAAAGCTAAATCTTTAATTTTGATGTAATCATTTGCGTAATCAGCAGTATGCTCTTCTATTCTATTGGTCACGGTAATCAATTTGAATTTCTTTTTACCTTCTTCACCTTGGTCTAAAATGGGAAGTGAAATCTCGCCTTCTTTCAAATTTGACACTTGACTGTAAAAAGCGGGGTCCATTTTCGTCAATTCAAAACGGGTATCTTGCGTTTTTGGATTAATCAATGCGCCTCCATTGGCTCTTGTTTCTTTCTCGTCAGATAAAGTTCTTGCTGCTTCCTCAAAAGTAATTTCTTTATCTTCGATTCTTTTTCTGATCAAAGTAATTTTTTCTTTAGCTTCATTCAAAGCTTCCTCTGTTACAGTTGGACTCAATAATATGTGACGCAATTCTACTTCTTGTCCTTTTATCTTTTCTATGTAAATAATGTGAAACCCAAAATCAGTTTCAAAAGGAGCGGATATCTCTCCCTCAGCCAGACTGAAAGCTACTTCTTTAAACTCTTTTACAAAAGGGGTCTTCCTATTCATTTTATAATAGCCTCCATTTGCTCTTGAACCGGGATCTTGAGAATACAATACGGCTTTAGTTGAAAAGCTAGATCCTTCTAATATTTCTTTTTTAAACAAATTCAATCGATCAATTACCTTTTGTTTATCGGCAGCTGAAACTTTGGGAGTAATTATAATTTGTGACACTTCCATTTCTGCTCCAAAAAAAGGAAGATCAGCGGCAGGTATCTTTTTAAAGAAATTACGAACTTCTTCCGGTGTAATTTCTACTGCTTCAATAATTTTCTTCTGCATTTCTGACGTGAGCTTATTCTCTTTTAGAATATCTGAGAAATAGGTTCTGAATTCTTCTTCCGAATCTTTTTTATAATACTCCACCACTTTTTCCAGCGACCCGATTTGCTCTGTCATATAGCTCAATCGTTCTTCCATCATACCTTTTACTTCGGCATCAGTCACTACGATACTATCCTGAATGGCTTGGTGCGCATACAATTTATCTTCTAATAACTTCCCTAACATTTGGCATCTTGTAATGTCTTTTACAGAACCTCCCTGACTAGAAATTTCAAGATATGACTTGTCAATATCCGAATCTAATATAATATAATCTCCTACGGTACCAATAACCCCATCAATTTTTTGCTTCCCAGTAGATTGCGTTTTTTTAATAGGAACGATTACAGTATCCTTAATGATTTCTTGTGCCTGTAAAAGGCCACTGGAAAATAGCAAAAGAAAAAAAGGAAGAACAATTTTATTAATAAATTTCATTTGTATGTGTTTTATTGGCATTTTTCTAGTTTATTTTTATAATGAAGGATTTATATTCCCGACTTTAAAGTATGGCTTGTAAAAGCAATATTAATTTTTGCCAAATATACACTTTTAAGCTTCAGGAAATGAATTGCATTTGCATTCCAAATTACTTCCTTTTTTTTAAATTTAAAAGAGACAAAAATAACAATTCAATTATATAATACAAGTTTCCGTACTACTATTAACAAAAATTTATACACCCAATTATTCCCTGTTTGTTTCCGCTTCTAAATCCTAAAAAAGAGACTTTTAAAGACCTAAATAAAGGACTCCCTATTCCTTACATTTATGCTATCGAAACGGCAATCAATTATTTTCTTCTTTTTCCCAGCTCTTACTAATTATGAAACCTCTTTACTCGCGCATCTGCTGTTCCGTTCAAACAATCTAAAAGATAAAACTTTAACCTTTTTACTTCAAAAACAAAAATCCAGCTTTAAAAACCTCATTATAAGGATCCTTATTTAAAAAGTTCTCAACACTACAACGTTATCGCTACAAATTAAAAGCACTGCTTTACGAGTCCTTTGATAATTTTTATAAATTAGCTAAAAATGATATTTATTTAAAAAATAAACTTAAAAAATATATTATCACTATTATTTAATGCTTTTTGTTTTGATTTAAATAAAATTATGATTTAAATCGCAATCTATTCTTTCATAATGAATCTTATAGACTTAATACGCATCCTAATCGATTTTAATTAAAATGTCCCAAATTTATTAACTACCTTAATTTATCGTTTTATGAAAAAACCAAATTTCAAAATTTATTTATTGACCGCTTTACTTGCTGGCTTGTACTCCTGTAATTCAAATGATGATCTGGCAGACAATCCAACTGAAACGGCAACACAATTCAAAGTGGTTAATGTCACTAATCACGACGGACGGCCATTCAGCACTGGAGCATCAACTAATATACCAACTGGAAGATATGTTGCAAATCCCGGAGGTGGTGTAATGATACAAGCTTTCTACTGGGATGTACCTGCCGGTGGAAACTGGTGGAATACTGTAAATACAAAAATAACAGATTGGTCAAATGCCGGCATTGGCTCTATCTGGCTTCCTCCGGTATCAAAAGCTCAAAACGGACCGTTTTCTATGGGCTACGATCCTACTGACTATTTTGATTTTGGGAATTTCAATCAAAATGGTACGGTAGAAACCAGATTTGGTTCCCGTGCTGAATTAGAAAGCCTGATTACAAAAGTACATTCTGAAAACATGCAGGTTTATGCGGATATGGTACTGAATCACAACAGTGGCGGACAATTAGAAAACAACCCTTTTACAGGAACACAAACCTACACAAACTTTACCGGTGTTGCTTCTGGAAAATTTCCAAGAACCAGTGCTGATTTCTATAAAAATGCGTACGGTAATAATGACGAAGGTTCCTTTGGGGGATTTCCAGATTTAGCCCATGTAGTACCAAATGTACAAGACTGGCTTTGGAAAAGAGCAGACGGAGTAGGGAAATACTATAAAAACACAATGAAATTTGATGGATGGAGATTTGATTACGTAAAAGGTTTTGCTCCGTGGGTCATAAAAGATTGGAATGCAAACGTTGGTGGTTTCTCCGTTGGTGAATTATGGGATTCTAACGTAAACATACTGAATGATTGGGCGAATAATGCCAACAGTTCCGTTTTTGATTTTGCGTGCTATTATAAAATGAACGATGCTTTCGACGGAAACAACCTAAATATTTTGAATGACGACATGATGTGGAAAAGAAACCCGCACAAAGCGGTTACTTTTGTCACCAACCATGACACTGATGAAATTTGGAAAAAAGAGCTAGCGTATGCCTACATCTTAACGCATGAAGGATACCCAACTATTTTTTACCGAGATTACGAAGAATGGCTTAATAAAACGAAAATGAATAACTTAATTTGGATTCATAACAATAAAGCTACTGGCAACACCTCTATTTTATATACTGATACTGATGAATACATCGCCCGTAGAAACGGATATAACGGCAATCCCGGATTAGTGGTTTACATCAATAATTCATCCACTTGGCAAGAACGATGGATTCAGACCAACTGGACTAATGCTCAAATCAAAGATTTTACAGGTAATTCAACTTGGCAGCCGACTACTCAAGCAGACAAATGGGTCAAAATACAGTGTCCCCCAAATGGATATTCCATCTGGTCGACAAACATGTAACCCAAACTATTTTAAAGGCTGTCTATTTTGACAGCCTTTTTTATACCTAATAGCGTCATAAGCTATCTAATAAAATTTAAAAAAATCGACTGAAATCCATTTTCAAAACCCACATCATTAATTAAGAGGATACATTTTTTTAATTGGCATTTATAAATAGTACTTTTGCACACTATTGATATAAATATGGGCTTTTTAGAAGAAATACAACGCAGAAGAACTTTTGGGATTATCTCACATCCTGATGCCGGAAAAACAACACTTACAGAAAAACTCCTCCTTTTTGGTGGTGCGATTCAAGAGGCTGGTGCTGTAAAAAACAATAAAATCAAAAAAGGAGCTACCAGTGACTTTATGGAAATTGAACGCCAGAGAGGAATTTCGGTTTCTACTTCGGTTTTGGCTTTCAATTATAAAGACAAAAAGATAAACATTCTCGATACGCCAGGTCACAAGGATTTTGCGGAGGACACTTTTAGAACCTTAACAGCTGTTGACAGCGTTATTGTTGTAATTGATGTTGCCAAAGGTGTTGAAGAACAAACAGAGAAATTAGTGGCCGTTTGTAGAATGCGAAAAATTCCAATTATCGTATTCATCAATAAATTAGACCGAGAAGGAAAAGACGCTTTTGACTTGATGGATGAAGTGGAACAAAAGCTAGGTTTAACAGTTACGCCATTAAGTTTCCCAATAGGAATGGGCTATGATTTTCAAGGAATCTACAACCTTTGGGAACAAAACATCAACTTATTTAGCGGTGACAGCCGTAAAAATATTGAAGAAACAATTGCTTTTTCCGATGTTAAAAATCCGGAATTAGAGAAAATTATCGGTCAAAAACCAGCTGACAGCTTGCGGGAAGAACTAGAGTTGATTGATGAAGTTTATCCTAAATTTGATCGTCAGGATTATTTAGACGGAAAACTACAACCTGTATTTTTTGGTTCGGCATTGAATAATTTTGGAGTTAGAGAATTATTGGACTGTTTTGTTCAAATTGCCCCATCACCAAGACCAAAAGATTCGGAAACCCGATTAGTAGATCCCAAAGAGGAAAAAATGACAGGATTTGTGTTTAAAATCCATGCCAATATGGATCCAAAACACAGAGATCGTCTGGCCTTTATAAAAATAGTATCCGGAACTTTCGAAAGAAACAAACCGTATTACCACGTGCGTCAGAAGAAAAACTTAAAATTTTCGAGTCCAAATGCTTTTTTTGCCGAAAAGAAAGAAATTGTAGACATTTCCTATCCAGGTGATATTGTTGGCTTACATGATACAGGAAATTTCAAAATTGGAGATACATTGACCGAAGGAGAAATTATGAGTTTCAAAGGAATACCGAGTTTCTCCCCGGAACATTTCCGATATATTAATAATGCTGATCCTATGAAAGCCAAACAACTGGACAAAGGAATCGATCAGTTAATGGATGAAGGTGTGGCGCAGTTATTTACTTTGGAAATGAACAACAGAAAAATCATTGGAACGGTTGGAGCCCTACAATACGAGGTGATCCAATACCGTTTAGAACACGAATATGGAGCAAAATGTACCTATGAAAATTTCCCCGTACACAAAGCATGTTGGGTAAAACCAAACGATCCAAAAAGCGAAGAGTTCAAAGAATTCAGAAGAATCAAACAAAAATTCTTGGCACATGATAAATACGGACAATTAGTATTTCTGGCTGATTCTGATTTCACAATTCAAATGACACAAAATAAATATCCAAATGTTAAGTTATTCTTTACTTCTGAATTTGAGTAATTCTTAATATAAAGTAAACACCTGCCTACTGGAATTAAATGGTGGTCTTGAATAGCACAGACATAAAAAATAAAGGCATAAAAAAACGCTAATTTTAGAAATTAGCGTTTTTTTTATGTTTTAAAATCGCATTATACTCAAGCAATCATGTTTTCTAAATTTACCACTTTTTTCAAGAAAGCCTTGATTAGCAGCCTATTTGGAGCAACTCCTGATGTGATTATTTGTTTTTTAGCGTTTATTCCTTCTATAGAAATTGTGCTATTAGGATCTTGTTTTGAACCCATAAACCACAATATAAAATGCATACTGTTAGAATTTGAAGCAGAAACTGTTGAAACATTCTCTTGTTTTGTAGTTGTACCAACTACTACTGTATTCACATCAACTAAATTTTTCTCAGTTTGTGCAAAAACAGAAATATTTGTTACTAGAATAAAAACAAGTAAAAGGAAACGATTACTTCCTGCATTTTTAGTTGTTTTTAAAGATAAATAGTTCATATCTCTTACAATTTTACAATAGACAGAATGTGTTTTTTCCATCTCGAACACGAAAGTATATCATTTATAAATGAGTCGGAAATATTTTCGATGAAGTGCCATTATACCCGTTCAAAGTACAAATAGGTTCTGTATAACAAAGATTTGATGGTTGGATATACTAATTTATTCATAAAACCTACATACAAAAACAGCTAATTAACACCACGAATCAGAAATGAAATCAATAATTCTAGACTGAGAAAATAGCCTTAAATAAAAAAGGCTCCATTTCTGGAGCCTTTAAAGATATTATGCTTGTCCCGCAGGACCAAAATTAAGCGGAATCGGGGCTTGTTCAGTATCTTTTATTTCGCCATGAGCGACTTCAAAACGATGAATGTTTTCTCCGATTGCTTTCAACAATCTTTTAGCATGCTGTGGTGTCAAGACAATTCTTGCTTTTACCTTAGCCTTAGGTATGCCGGGCATGATGCTTACAAAATCTAAAACAAATTCAGAAGACGAATGATTGATTATAGCCAAATTGGAATAAATTCCTTCGGCAATTTTCTCATCCAACTCAATGTTGATTTGTTCTTGTTGTTGATTTGAATTACTCATACTTAATAAATATATTCTTCTTTATTAGCCATCATATCGTTGTAATCTTCTTTTGAACCTACAATTGTATTGTCATATTCTCTCATACCCGTTCCGGCAGGGATTCTATGTCCAACAATTACATTTTCTTTCAATCCTTCTAAGTAATCGATTTTACCTGCAACAGCAGCTTCGTTCAATACTTTAGTCGTTTCTTGGAAAGAAGCCGCTGATATAAATGATTTGGTTTGAAGAGAGGCTCTTGTAATACCTTGTAAGACTGGTGTTGCAGTTGCAGTAACGACATCACGAGCCACAACAAGATTTTTATCGGTACGTTTCAAAAGAGAATTTTCATCGCGCAACTCACGAGGCGTAATAATTTGTCCTTCTTTCAAAGCGCCAGAATCGCCAGCATCTTCCACGACTTTCATACCATATAATTTATCATTTTGAAAGATAAAGTCTTTTGTATGAATTAATTGATCTTCTAAGAACAACGTGTCACCTGGATCTTGCACTCTTACCTTACGCATCATCTGACGTATTACTACTTCAAAGTGCTTGTCGTTAATTTTCACCCCTTGCAAACGGTATACTTCTTGAATTTCGTTAACCAAATACTGTTGAACAGCGGCTGGCCCTTGGATTCTTAAAATATCATCCGGAGTAATAGCACCATCTGACAACGGTACACCTGCTCTTACAAAGTCATTTTCCTGAACTAGAATTTGGCTTGATAATTTAACCAAGTATTTTCTAATGTCACCAAATTTAGATTCGATAACTACCTCACGGTTTCCTCTTTTGATTTTTCCAAAAGAAACAACACCATCAATTTCAGAAACAACTGCTGGGTTTGAAGGATTACGAGCTTCTAACAACTCAGTAATTCTAGGCAAACCTCCTGTAATATCTCCTGATTTAGAAGAACGACGCGGAATTTTCACCAACACTTTACCGGCTTTAATTTTTTCACCATTTTCAACCATCAAGTGGGCTCCAACAGGTAAGTTATACGAACGAATCAATTCATTGTCTTTACCGTAAACCAATAAAGTAGGAATTAATTTTTTAGCTCTGGATTCAGAAATTACCTTTTCTTGGAAACCAGTTTGCTCATCAATTTCAACCATGAATGATTGACCTTGCTCTAATTCTTCATAAGCAATCTTACCGGTAAACTCAGATACGATAACCCCATTATAAGGATCCCATTTACAGATCACATCTCCTTTAACAACAGACTGGCCGTCTTTAACGAAAATACTTGAACCGTAAGGAATATTATTTGTACTTAATAAAATACCTGTTCTTTCATCGATTAATTTCAATTCAGAAGAACGAGATACTACAATATCCACTGCATTACCTTCACTATCTTCTCCTTTAACAGTTTTTAAATCTTCAATTTCCAGTTTACCGTTAAATTTAGTAACGATACTAGACTCTTCAGAAATACCACCCGCAACCCCTCCAACGTGGAAAGTACGTAATGTTAACTGTGTTCCAGGTTCTCCAATAGATTGTGCTGCAATTACACCAACAGCTTCCCCTCTTTGTGTCATTTTTCCGGTAGCAAGATTTCTACCGTAACATTTGGCACAAATACCTTTTAGTGCTTCACAAGTTAACGGAGAACGCACTTCTACTTTCTCGATAGGAGAAGCATCAATTGCTTTCATGATAACCTCTGTGATTTGCTCCCCAGAATGAACTAAAATCTCACTGGTCAAAGGGTTGATTAAGTCTTGTAAAGCGACACGCCCTAAAATTCTTTCTCCAAGTGATTCTACAATTTCTTCATTTTTCTTCAATGCTGAAACTTCAACACCTCTTAATGTACCACAGTCTTCGATGTTTACAATAACATCTTGGGATACATCATGCAATCTTCTTGTTAAATATCCTGCATCGGCTGTTTTCAAAGCCGTATCCGCAAGACCTTTACGCGCACCGTGAGTAGAAATAAAATACTCAAGGATAGAAAGACCTTCTTTAAAGTTAGAAAGAATAGGGTTTTCAATAATTTCACCACCACCAGCAGTAGATTTTTTTGGCTTAGCCATCAAACCACGCATACCGGTTAACTGACGAATTTGTTCTTTGGAACCCCTTGCTCCAGAATCAAGCATCATATACACCGAGTTGAAACCTTGTTGGTCTTCTCTAATGTTTTTCATTGCAAGCTCTGTCAATTGTGCATTCGCAGAAGTCCATACATCAATAACTTGGTTGTACCGTTCGTTATTAGTAATCAAACCCATATTATAATTAGCAGAAATACCTTGAACTTGTTCTCTGGCATCTGCAATTAATTTAGGTTTTTGATCCGGAATTCTAATATCACCAAGAGAGAATGACAAACCACCTTTGAAGGCAAATTTGTATCCCATGTCTTTCATATTATCTAAGAAGACCGCAGTTGTAGGTACATCGGTAGCGCTTAAAACGTGTCCGATAATATCTCTAAGGTTTTTCTTAGTCAATACATCATTGATATATCCTGCAGCTTCTGGTACTACTTCATTAAATAATACACGGCCTGCAGTAGTTTTAATAATTTGGAAAACTAATTCTCCTGCTTCATTAAAATGTTTTGCTCTAATTTTCACTGAAGCATTCAATTCTAATCTGCCTTCATTCAAAGCAATATTTACTTCTTCCGCAGAATAAAAAGTGATCCCTTCACCTAAAATTTTAAGCTCAGGAGTAGATAAACGTTCTTTGGTCATATAATACAGACCCAAAACCATATCCTGAGAAGGTACCGTAATTGGAGCACCATTTGCAGGATTCAAGATATTGTGAGAACCCAACATTAATAGTTGCGCTTCCAAAATAGCTTCAGGTCCTAATGGCAAGTGAACTGCCATTTGATCCCCATCAAAATCCGCATTAAATGCAGTACATACTAAAGGGTGCAATTGGATTGCTTTTCCTTCAATTAATTTTGGTTGGAATGCTTGGATACCTAAACGGTGCAAAGTAGGAGCACGATTCAGTAATATTGGGTGCCCTTTGATCACATTTTCAAGGATATCCCAAACTACAGGCTCTTTCTTATCTATTATTTTCTTAGCTGATTTAACCGTTTTTACAATTCCTCTTTCTATCAATTTACGGATAACGAAAGGTTTGTATAATTCAGCTGCCATATCTTTAGGGATACCACATTCAGACAATTTCAATTCTGGTCCAACAACAATTACCGAACGAGCAGAATAATCCACACGTTTACCTAGTAAGTTTTGACGGAAACGACCTTGTTTTCCTTTTAGGGAATCCGAAAGTGATTTCAATGGACGGTTTGATTCTGTTTTTACTGCAGATGCTTTACGCGTATTGTCAAAAAGTGAATCTACCGATTCCTGCAACATACGTTTCTCGTTTCTTAAAATAACTTCTGGAGCTTTAATCTCCATTAATCTTTTCAAACGGTTGTTACGTATAATTACACGACGGTATAAATCATTCAAATCTGAAGTTGCAAAACGACCTCCATCAAGTGGCACAAGCGGACGTAATTCTGGTGGAATAACGGGTACCACTTTCATAATCATCCATTCCGGACGGTTCTCACGGTTCAAGTTAGACTCACGGAAAGATTCCACAACTTGTAATCTTTTTAATGCTTCCGTTTTACGTTGTTTAGACGTTTCATTGTTAGCATTGTGTCTTAATTGGTAAGACAATTGATCTAAATCAATTCTTGCCAATAAGTCCATAATACATTCTGCTCCCATTTTGGCAACAAATTTATTAGGATCAAAATCATCAAGATATTGGTTGTCAGCAGGAAGCGTATCTAAAATATTTAAATATTCTTCTTCTGTCAAAAAGTCTAATCTTTGTACTGATTCACCTTCTGCATTTTTAGCGATACCTGCTTGGATTACTACGTATCTTTCGTAGTAAATAATCATATCTAATTTCTTAGATGGAAGTCCAAGGATATAACCAATTTTGTTTGGAAGAGAACGGAAATACCAGATATGAGCAATAGGCACAACCAGATTGATGTGACCTACTCTGTCTCTACGTACTTTTTTCTCCGTTACTTCTACACCACAACGGTCACAGATGATTCCTTTGTAGCGAATTCTTTTATACTTACCACAAGCACATTCAAAATCTTTTACTGGTCCAAAAATACGTTCACAGAAAAGACCATCACGCTCCGGTTTGTGCGTTCTATAATTGATAGTTTCAGGTTTCAATACTTCACCTCTTGATTCTTTCAAGATCGATTCAGGAGAAGCAAGTCCTATGGAGATTTTATTAAACCTTTTTACAGGGTTTTTATCTTTATTGTTATTATTTCTATTATTCATCATAGTTTTTACTATTGATTTATTTGCAATTAAAAAATTAATTTTATTTCAGTCTTAAAGTCAAATGTCATAAAGTTTTTAAAGCCACGGATGACTTTAGACTTTAGACTTTCAAACTTTAGACTTAAACATTACCTCGAATTACTTCTCTAAACTTCAAATAAAAATTTTGAAGTGCTATTTATAAAACCAATTGGGTTTAAATAAAAAATCGGAACGGGTTACGGGTATAAATCCTAAAAACTCTTTTAAAAAAGTGTTCAGTATTCAGAATTTAGCGTTCAGTTTATCACTGATTACTAAATACTGAACACTGAATACTAAACTTCTATTCTTCTAGACGAATGTCAAGTCCAAGACCTTTCAATTCATGCATCAATACATTGAATGATTCCGGTAATCCTGGTTCTGGCATAGATTCACCTTTTACGATTGCTTCATACGTTTTTGCTCTACCGATAACATCATCAGACTTCACAGTCAAGATTTCTCTAAGTGTACTTGATGCTCCATAAGCCTCAAGTGCCCAAACTTCCATCTCTCCAAAACGCTGTCCTCCAAATTGAGCTTTACCTCCAAGTGGTTGTTGCGTAATCAATGAGTACGGACCTATAGAACGTGCGTGCATTTTATCGTCAACCATGTGTCCAAGTTTCAACATGTAGATAACTCCTACTGTTGCAGCTTGATGGAAACGTTCTCCTGTACCACCATCATATAAATATGTATGTCCAAAACGTGGTATTCCAGCTTCATCAGTCAATTCATTGATTTGATCAAGGGTTGCTCCGTCAAAAATTGGTGTAGCAAATTTTCTACCCAAGTTTTGTCCCGCCCAACCAAGAACTGTTTCATAAATTTGACCAATGTTCATACGTGAAGGTACACCAAGTGGGTTCAACACGATATCAACAGGCGTTCCGTCTTCAAGGAAAGGCATATCTTCATGACGAACGATACGAGCAACAATACCTTTGTTACCGTGACGTCCCGCCATTTTATCCCCAACTTTCAACTTACGTTTTTTGGCAATATATACTTTTGCTAGTTTCAAGATTCCTGCTGGCAATTCATCTCCAACAGTGATAGTGAATTTCTCTCTACGCAAAGCCCCTTGTAAATCGTTCAATTTAATTTTATAGTTATGAATTAAATCATTTACCATTTTATTAGTTGCATCATCAGCAACCCATTGACCTTTACTTAAGTGAGCAAAATCTTCAACAGCATAAAGCATTTTTTGAGTGTATTTTTTACCTTTTGGTAAAACTTCTTCACCCAAATCATTCATTACCCCTTGAGATGTTTTTCCGTTTACGATCAAGAAAAGTTTTTCCACTAATTTGTCTTTTAATTCAACAAATTTAACTTCAAACTCCATTTCAAGTGCTCCTAAAGCATCTTTATCTTGCGTACGTTTACGTTTATCTTTTACTGCTCTTGCAAACAGTTTTTTGTCTAAAACAACACCATGTAAAGAAGGAGAGGCTTTTAATGAAGCATCTTTTACATCCCCTGCTTTATCCCCAAAGATTGCACGAAGCAATTTCTCTTCCGGAGTAGGATCTGATTCTCCTTTTGGAGTAATTTTTCCGATAAGAATGTCACCAGGTTTAACCTCGGCTCCAATTCTGATCATACCATTTTCATCTAAATCTTTAGTAGCTTCTTCAGAAACGTTCGGTATATCGTTCGTCAATTCTTCGTTACCTAATTTAGTATCTCTAACTTCTAATGAATAATCATCCACGTGAATAGAGGTAAAAATATCGTCACGAACTACTTTTTCAGAAATTACAATCGCATCCTCAAAGTTGTACCCTTTCCATGGCATAAACGCTACTTTTAGGTTACGACCTAAAGCAAGTTCTCCATTTTGAGTGGCATAACCTTCTGACAATACTTGACCAAGAACAACTCTGTCGCCCCTTCTTACGATAGGTTTCAAGTTGATACTAGTACCTTGATTGGTTTTTCTAAATTTAATTAGATTGTATGTTTTCTCATCTGACTCAAAACTCACCATTCTTTCTTCTTCAGAACGATCGTATTTGATTGTGATAATATTAGCATCCACATATTCAACAGTTCCATCTCCTTCAGCGTTAATTAAAACTCTGGAATCCGAAGCAACCTGACGCTCTAAACCAGTTCCAACAATAGGAGCTTCAGGACGAATTAATGGTACGGCCTGACGCATCATGTTAGATCCCATCAAGGCTCTATTCGCATCATCATGTTCTAAGAAAGGAATCAAAGAGGCTGAAATAGAAGCAATTTGATTTGGAGCAACATCCGTATAATCCACTTTTGAAGGCTCAATTACTGGAAAATCACCTTCCTGACGGGCAATTACATTTTCAGCGATAATCTTACCTACTGCATCCATTTCTATGTTTGCCTGAGCAATCATCATTCCTTCTTCTTCTTCTGCACTCAAGTAAACAGGAGTAGACACTAGATCTACGACTCCGTTAGTTACTTTACGGTATGGAGTCTCAATGAAACCCATTCCGTTTACTTTAGCATAAACACCAAGAGAAGATATCAAACCAATGTTTGGTCCCTCAGGAGTTTCAATTGGACATAAACGTCCGTAATGCGTATAGTGAACATCACGTACCTCAAATCCGGCTCTTTCTCTCGAAAGTCCACCTGGTCCAAGTGCAGATAATCTTCTTTTGTGCGTAATCTCGGCTAATGGATTCGTTTGATCCATAAACTGAGACAACTGGTTTGTACCAAAGAAAGAGTTGATAACAGAGGATAATGTTTTAGCATTAATCAAATCTATCGGTGTAAACACCTCGTTATCCCTAACGTTCATTCGCTCTCTAATGGTTCTGGCCATACGCGCCAAACCAACACCAAACTGTTGTGACATTTGTTCTCCAACTGTTCGTACACGACGGTTTGATAAGTGATCAATATCATCAATCTCTGCTTTAGAGTTAATTAATTCAATCAAATATTTAACAATCGTTATGATATCTTCTTTGGTCAAGACTTGCTTTTCCATTGGAGTATCCAACCCTAATTTTTTATTTATTCTATAACGACCTACTTCACCTAAGTTGTACCGTTGATCAGAAAAGAATAATTTATCGATAATACCACGAGCCGTTTCTTCATCAGGCGGTTCAGCATTACGCAATTGTCTATAGATATGCTCAACAGCCTCTTTTTCAGAGTTTGTTGGATCTTTTTGCAACGTGTTATGAATAATCGCATAATCTCCTTGATTAGCATCTTCTTTGTGAAGCAAAATAGATTTAACGTTAGAATCAATGATTTCTTCCACATTATCTTTGTCGATAATAGTGTCTCTATCAAGAATTATTTCGTTACGTTCGATAGAAACTACTTCACCAGTATCCTCATCTACAAAATCTTCATGCCATGTATTCAATACACGAGCAGCTAATTTTCTGCCGATATATTTTTTAAGTCCTGTTTTAGAAACTTTAATTTCCTCAGCAAGATCGAAAATCTCTAGGATATCCTTATCTCTTTCGAATCCAATTGCACGGAATAAAGTCGTAACAGGTAATTTTTTCTTTCTGTCAATATAAGCATACATTACGCTGTTTATATCTGTAGAAAATTCTATCCAAGAACCCTTAAAAGGAATTACTCTGGCAGAGTACAATTTTGTTCCATTTGCATGAAATGACTGCCCGAAGAAAACACCAGGAGAACGGTGTAATTGAGAAACAACTACACGCTCAGCACCATTAATAACAAAAGTACCGCTTGGCGTCATATATGGAATTGTCCCAAGATAAACATCCTGAACAATAGTCTCAAAATCTTCATGTTCTGGATCTGTACAATATAGTTTTAACCTAGCTTTTAGGGGTACACTATGCGTAAGACCTCTTTCTATACATTCTTGAATTGTGTAACGTGGCGGATCTACAAAATAATCAAGGAATTCTAATACAAAGTTATTTCTTGTATCAGTAATTGGGAAGTTTTCCATGAAGGTATTGTAAAGCCCTTCGTCGCCTCTTTCGTCAGATTTAGTTTCTAATTGAAAAAAATCCTTAAACGATTTAACCTGAACATCTAGAAAATCTGGATAATCAGGAATATTTTTTGTAGAGGCAAAATTCAATCTTTCAGTTTGATTTGTTATCATCAATGGACAAAATTTTGATTAGAAAAGTAATTTTTTTGTATAAATAGTAATTTATTTATACCTTTTTTTTTAAACCATTACATCTTTAAAAACCAATTTAAGATAACTACTTTCTTATTATCTGTTAATTTTTTTTCCTCGTAATGGATAAAATGAATCTATTTTAAAAGACTAGTATGTACTAATACAACGTAGCCTTTTGTTATACGAAAAATGGTTTAGGTCTTTGGATGACTCCAAGACCTAAACCTTATTTTCAAAACTAGAGTGAACTATTTAAGTTCAACCTCAGCTCCAGCTTCTTCCAAAGATTTTTTAAGCGCTTCTGCTTCATCTTTAGTCACACCTTCTTTAACATTGCTTGGTGCGCTGTCTACTACATCTTTAGCTTCTTTCAAACCTAAACCAGTAAGTTCTTTAACTAATTTTACAACTGCTAATTTAGAAGCACCTGCTGCTTTCAAAACCACTGTAAATTCTGTTTGAACATCTTCAGCAGCAGCTTCGCCACCACCTGAAACTACTACAGCTGCAGCAGCTGGTTCGATTCCGTACTCATCTTTTAATATTGTTGCTAATTCGTTAACTTCTTTTACCGTTAGGTTAACCAATTGTTCTGCGAATTGTTTCAAATCTGCCATTTTTTCTATCGTTTTAAAATGATTTGTAAAAAATATAATTTATTTATTGTGCGCGTTTTATGTAATAAAATTAGAGTAAAACTCTTCTTTCATTATGCCTCCACTTCCTCTGTTGCCTCTTCGCTTTTGGCAAATTGGTTTTGAAGAGCAGAAATAACTCTTTGTGCTGGTGACTGCAATAATCCAATAAGTTCGCCGATAAGCTCTTCTTTAGATTTAATAGTTGCTAATGCATCTAATTGATCGTCTCCAATATAAATTTCAGAGTTGATATAAGCTCCCTTTAATACCGGTTTAGCTGATTTTTTTCTGAAATCTTTTATTATCTTACCCGGAGCGTTTGCTATCTCAGAAATGAATATAGCACTATTACCAGTCAAAACTGAAGGTAAATCTCCATAATCATTAGCTGATGCTTCCATTGCTTTTGCAAGCAATGTATTTTTAACTACTTCTAATTTTATACCTGCTTTATAACAAGCTCTTCTTAAGTTCGTAGTTGCTTCTGCATTCATTCCAGAAATATCAGATACATAAATAATATTTGTACCAGCTAACTGTGCAGTTAAAACTTCAATCGCGATTGATTTTTCTTCTCTAGTCATACTAAAAATTTTTAACTACCAATTATACTGCCTTAGGATCCAATGCAATTGCAGGACTCATAGTGCTAGTTAGGTAAATACTTTTGATGTAAGTTCCTTTAGCCGCAGTTGGTTTAAGTTTGATTAATGTTTGAATAATTTCGTGAGCATTGTCAACAATTTGTTCAGCTCCAAAAGAGACTTTACCAATTCCTGCATGCACTATACCAGTTTTGTCAACTTTAAAGTCAATTTTACCAGCTTTTACCTCTTGAACAGCTTTTGCAACATCCATAGTTACAGTACCTGTTTTAGGATTAGGCATTAAACCTCTAGGTCCTAAAATACGACCTAATGGACCTAATTTACCCATAACAGAAGGCATTGTGATAATTACATCAACATCTGTCCAACCGTCTTTTATCTTTTGTAAATAGTCATCAAGACCTACATAGTCAGCACCAGCTGCCAAAGCTTCCGCTTCTTTGTCCGGAGTAACCAATGCTAATACTTTAACATCTTTACCAGTACCATGAGGCAATGTTACTACACCTCTTACCATTTGATTCGCTTTTCTTGGATCTACACCCAAACGAACTGCGATATCAATAGACTCATCAAATTTTGCAGAAGCAACAACTTTTATTAATGCCGCAGCATCTTTAAGAGAATATAATTTGTTCTTTTCAATTTTTGAAGCAGCCTCTTTTTGCTTTTTTGTCAATTTTGCCATGTCTTACCCTTGTTTTAGAGGAGAATCTCCAGTTACAGTTATACCCATAGATCTAGCCGTTCCTGCGATCATGCTCATAGCAGATTCGATAGTAAATGCATTCAAATCCACCATTTTATCTTCGGCGATTGTTCTAATTACGTCCCAAGTAACGTTAGCTACTTTTTTACGATTAGGTTCACCTGAACCAGATTTTAGCTTTGCAGCTTCCAATAATTGGACAGCAGCAGGTGGTGTTTTTACAACAAAATCAAAAGATTTGTCTTTATACACTGTAATTTGCACAGGGCAAACTTTGCCGGCTTTATCTTGAGTTCTTGCATTAAATTGCTTACAGAACTCCATGATATTAACACCAGCAGCACCTAAAGCAGGTCCAACCGGTGGCGATGGATTCGCAGCACCTCCCTTAACTTGTAGTTTAACTACTTTACTAATTTCTTTAGCCATTTTTTAAAAATTTAACACTACAATCTTTGGAAGCGATTGCAATGGATATTATAGATGTAACAAAATTATACTTTTTCAACTTGCATAAAACTCAATTCTAATGGTGTTTTTCTTCCGAAAATTTTCACCATTACTTCCAGTTTACGCTTTTCTTCATTAATTTTCTCCACAGTTCCGTTAAAACCATTAAAAGGACCATCAACAACCTTAATCGTCTCACCAATATTGAAAGGAATAGAACGTGTATCGGTATTAACCGCTAATTCATCTACTTTACCTAACATTCGATTCACTTCGGAAATTCTCAAAGGAACAGGTTCCCCTCCTTTAATCTCTCCTAAAAAACCAATAACACTTGTTATTGATTTAATAATATGAGGTATTTCACCAATCAGATTAGCCTCTATCATGACGTATCCTGGAAAATAAACCTTATCTTTAATTATCTTTTTTCCCTCTTTTACAGTAACTACTTTTTCAGTAGGAACCAAAACCTGTGACACATAATCACCCATCCCAAGTCGTGCGATTTCGGTTTCGATATAAGCTTTCACTTTATTTTCTTGACCACTTACCGCCCTAACGACATACCACTTTTTAATATTATTATCTGCCATAACAAAAAAATTATGCTTTTATCCAGTTAAAAAAACCAGCCAAAGCTTTTGCGAAAATTTCATCTACTCCCCAAGTTGCCAAAGCGAATAATACTGAAAAAACAGCCACAACAATCGTTAGACGCTGAACCTCAGCCCAAACCGGCCAAGTTACATTTGACTTTAATTCCTCAAATGCCTCTGATATGTAATTAACAACTTTTGTCATTATGATTTATTTTTTTGCACGGGCGGAGGGATTCGAACCCCCATCAACGGTTTTGGAGACCGCTATTCTACCCTTGAACTACGCCCGTTCGTTAATAAAAGCCAGTAACAACTTTACGGAGTTACTGGCTTTATACTTTTTTATCCTATTTGGATTATGCTACAATTTCAGTTACCTGACCTGCACCTACAGTTCTACCACCTTCACGGATAGCAAAACGTAAACCAACACTTAATGCAATTGCACTAAGCAACACAACATCAATAGTTAAGTTATCCCCAGGCATAACCATTTCTACACCTGTAGGCAAAGTAATGATCCCTGTTACATCCGTTGTACGTACATAAAACTGTGGACGGTAGTTATTGTGAAATGGTGTGTGACGACCACCTTCTTCTTTTTTCAAGATATAAACCTCAGCTTTAAAAGTAGCATGTGGTTTAACTGAACCTGGCTTACAGATAACCATTCCTCTTTTGATGTCTTCTTTTTGAATACCTCTTAAAAGAATACCTACGTTGTCTCCAGCTTCACCTCTATCAAGGATTTTACGGAACATCTCAACTCCTGTAATAGTAGAAGTCAATTTTTCAGCTCCCATACCAATGATTTCAACTGGATCTCCTGTATTAGCAACACCTGTTTCGATACGACCTGTAGCAACAGTTCCACGACCAGTGATTGAGAACACATCTTCAACAGGCATCAAGAAAGGTTTTGCAACATCTCTTACCGGCTCTTCGATCCAAGAATCTACAGCTGCCATCAATTCAAGAATTTTTGGTACCCAAGCTGGATCATTATTCAATCCACCTAAAGCTGAACCCTGAACAACAGGACCATTATCTCCATCATATTCATAGAAAGATAACAAGTCTCTGATTTCCATCTCAACTAATTCAAGTAATTCCTCATCATCAACCATATCCACTTTATTCATGAATACAACCATTCTAGGAATACCTACCTGGCGACCTAAAAGGATATGCTCACGTGTTTGTGGCATTGGCCCATCAGTAGCAGCTACAACAAGAATAGCACCATCCATTTGAGCAGCACCTGTAACCATGTTCTTTACGTAATCCGCGTGACCTGGACAGTCAACGTGAGCGTAGTGACGATTAGCAGTTTCATACTCAACGTGAGATGTATTAATTGTAATACCTCTTTCTTTTTCTTCTGGAGCATTATCAATTTGATCAAATGATTTTGCTTGACAATACCCTGCATCAGACAATACTTTTGTAATTGCCGCAGTTAATGTCGTTTTTCCGTGATCCACATGCCCAATTGTTCCAATGTTTAAATGGGGCTTGTTACGGTTAAAATTTTCCTTTGCCATTTTACTTAATTTTAAATCTTGTTATATATTAATTTCTATTTCCTACTTACTTGAGCCAATGTCGGGAATTGAACCCGAGACCTCTTCCTTACCAAGGAAGCACTCTACCCCTGAGCTACACCGGCAGAGAATTAATTTTAAATGTTGCATTTTAAATTAATTTAAAACTTTCATCGTGGGGAGAGCAGGATTCGAACCTGCGAAGTTTACACAGCAGATTTACAGTCTGCCCTCGTTGGCCGCTTGAGTATCTCCCCTACTTTTTATATTGCCAGACCTTTACAGTCTTGAGCCGGCGGAGGGACTCGAACCCACGACCTGCTGATTACAAATCAGCTGCTCTAGCCAACTGAGCTACGCTGGCGAATCAATAAAAAAAGTCCGCTATTTCTAACGGACTGCAAATGTATAGATTTTATCTCTCAATCAAAACTTTTTTTAAAAAAAAATCATATTAAATATGCGAACTTATTTTTTCTTTCCTTTTTACCAATAATCGTTCTAAAGATTCAGCAGAAAGTTCTAAGGCTTCTTCAAAAGTTTTACATTGCTTTTTAACTAAAAAATCATCCCCAGGAACATTCATTTTTACCTCAGCAATTTTATTTTCTTTATCACTAGTCTTCTCCACTTTCAAAAAAACATCGGCGGACACCACCTTGTCATAATATTTTTCTAACTTGTCCATTCTTTCTTGAACAAAATCTACTAGCTTTTTGTCAACAGTAAAGTTAACTGCATGAACACTTACCTTCATAATCATTTTTTTTAGTTAAACATTTTACGAATCATTTACGTCCTCGAGGATGCGCCTCTTTATAAATATTTTTAATTTCTGACAAACTGCTATGGGTATAAATTTGAGTTGAAGCCAAACTAGAATGCCCTAACAATTCCTTTACTGAATTTAAATCCGCACCATTATTTAATAGATGTGTTGCAAAAGTATGCCGCAGGATATGTGGACTTTTTTTTACTTTCTCAGACACACCACTAAAGTAAGAATTTATTAGCCGATACACAAAAGAATCATTTAATTTTAATCCTTTTTTTGTGAGAAAAAAATAAGCATTATCAGCGACTATTACCAACAAAGCTCTTTCCTTTAGGTACAAACAAAACTGAGCCGCCAGTACCGGCAAAACAGGAAGGATTCGTTCTTTACTTCGCTTGCCCAATACTTTAATTGTACTATTGGATAAGTCAATATTTGCTATTTGAAGCTGAATCAGCTCTGCGCGTCGCATTCCGGTAGTATACAACAAATCGATTATGAGTTTATTCCTCACTTCTTCAAATCCAATTGTATTTTGCATTTGATCTAAAACATTCAAAACTTCCTTTTCAGAAAAAGGAACCTGCAAAACCCTCGAAGCCTTCAATGCTTTATGCCCTGACAATGGACTAACCCGAATTTGCTTTGTTTTCAACAGGAATTTGTAAAATGCTTTTAAAGACGCTATTTTTCTATTAACAGAACCATTCGAGACCCCATCATCCACAAGTACTATAATCCAACTCCTGATTTGACTATACCCTGCCTGCTCTATGCCTTGCTCCTCAAAGTGAATTTTGTTGAATGATTCAAAAGAAGCAATATCCGCACAATATGCCGTTAAGGTATGAGGAGAATATTTTTTCTCCAACTGTAGATAATCCCGAAAAGCATCTTTATTAGTAGTCATAAAAAAACCGTTAGCATCAAAGTTATACAATTTTGATGACTAACGGTATTTTATTTAATAGATATTGACTAACTCTCTAAGTTATCTCTCATATTTTGGATATAAGCCGCTTTTTGAATTTTGATTCTATTTGTAACTGAAGGCTTAATAAAAGCAGTACGTGCTCTTAGTTGACGAACAGTTCCTGTTTTATCAAATTTTCTTTTGTAGCGTTTTAATGCTCTATCGATATTTTCTCCGTCTTTAATTGGTATAATTAACATAATATAGACACCCCCTTTCTTTAAGTGTGCAAAAGTAAACATTATTTTGAATTGGAAGTCATTAATTGTAAATTTATTTGAGCATGTTTGCAAAATATCAATTCCGTTTCACGAATAGGCTATCATGTGCTGCCAGCTATTCGCTATAATCTTATTCATTGCGAGGTATCGGGGTAAAATTCGCAGTACTATCCTTGACATAAAAAAAAGAGTCAATACACAAATTGACTCTTCTTTTTATAAAATACTTACTTTATTGAATCTAAAGCATCCCGTTAAGCAAAACTTATTCGCTCCAGAAACTACCTAATCAAAGTCTAAACTACTTTACCGCTGGCACATAATTTTGATTATCAATAATTAATTTTCCTAAAATCTCTTTAAGAATTTCTGAAGTTCCTCCGCCTATTGGACCTAAACGACTGTCCCTAAACAAACGTGCCAATGGATACTCCTCCATATACCCATAACCACCTAACATTTGCAAACAACTATAAATAGTATCATCTGCAACTTTTGTAGATTTCAGCTTAGCCATAGTGGACTCTTTTACGACGTATTCCCCTTTGTCTAAACGAGCGACAGCAGCATAGTTAAACACCTTACAGTGTTCTACCTCTGTTGCATACTCAACAAGCGTATGTCTTAGTGCTTGAAACTTACTTATTTTTTTTCCAAATGCCTCTCTATGCGACATATAATCTATTGTATAATCTATTGCATATTCAGCTCTAGCATGTGCATTTATCGCCATGATTAAACGCTCCAAAGCAAAATGCTGCATGATGTAAGGAAATCCTTTCCCCTCTTCACCCATTAAGTTTTCTGCTGGGATCTCTACGTTGTCAAAGGCAATTTCAGCAGTATCAGATGCTCTCCAACCTAATTTATCTAGTTTGACAGCCGATATCCCTTTTAAACCAGTATCCATCAAAAAGATGCTAATCCCTTTGTTTCCAAGTTCAGGATTAGTTTTTGCTGCAACAATATAATAGTCTGCATAAACACCGTTTGTAATAAATGTTTTGGAACCATTAATAATATATTTATCTCCTTTTTTTACGGCATTAGTGCGCATCCCCGCAACATCACTACCCCCAAAAGGCTCTGAAATACATAAAGCTCCTATTTTCTTTCCGGCGATACTTGGCACTAAGTAATCTTGCTTTATCCTTTCGTCACCCTCAGCATTCAAATGGGTCATCGCTAAATACCCATGAGCCCACATGGCAGCAGCAAAACCTGATGACTTAATTTTTTGCAATTCTTCGAGAAAAATAACAGTATAAAATAAATCGAGATTCAGACCGCCATAAGCCTCTGGGTAGGCAATACCAAAGTACCCCATCTCGCCAAATTTTTCCCAAATAAAACGTTCTATTGTACCCGTTTTTTCCCACTTTTCGATATGCGGAACAACTTCTTTCTGCAGAAAATCTTTTAAACTTTCTCTAAATGCATGGTGTTCTTCCGTAAAATAAATTGAATTCATATAGTATATTTTTCTTAACAAATAGTATTAATTGAAGCATAATAAAGCAGTACTATTTCAAATTTCGTTTTTAAACGATTAAAAATAATCCGCTAATAAAAAAGTAACACCTCTATTTTAAAAGGCAATACAATTCTCTTGTCCGGGGCTTAAAATCTGACACTTCTAATTAAAGTCCAAATATAAGTCAATTATTTTTGCTTTATCAACAGGAAATCCCTTAATTTTTATTAAATCCTCAATATTATTAAAATCCCCCTTCATGCTTCTATAAGTTATAATTTCTCTGGCCAGTGCATACCTAAAATAATAAAACTGAGAAAGCTCCTTTAAAGAAGCGGTATTGACCTTGATTTTTTTAAATTGAGGCAGCGCCAAAACTTCAAAATGAGTATTCAAATTCTCAATTACTTCTGGTGACAACCCCCAAATATCCTGCATTTGATCCATAGAAACAAATCCGCCCAACGTTTCTTTTTGTTTTAAAATGCGAATAGAAATGGCCTCACCTATTCCATAAATTTTTACCAAATCTTCTTTTGTTGCCCTATTGATATCAATGACTAGGATTTTTTCTTTTTTGGCGAAAGCTGGATTTGAATATTTTTTATATGTAATAAATTTAGTTTTCTGTTTTTTAGCAAGCACCCAATCCGGGAATTTAAAATAAGGCGCTAGCACATTTAACAATGAGTCTGAAACTTTAGTCACGTTCTGAAACTCCTCAGGAGAATTTACATATTTGTTTTGTTTTCTATAAGCGAGCAAACGATCAATTTCCTGAAGAGACATTCCTAATCTATATCCTTTATAATCTGTGATAAAATTGGGATTAAAAAGATACACATTGGGCTTTTTATTTGCAGCTTCCATAGTAAGGGAATCCATTGCAGTTTGAAGAGAAAGCCATTTTTGTTTTTCAGGATACACTTTAGATACCGCTCTAAAATCAACAAAAAAATAAACCAGCTGCAGGACTACACTAATTACAAACAAAAAGAAAATACCGGTTCGTTGCTCCTTAGTGAACTTAAAATAAGTTAGAATCGTTTTAAAACTCATGGGGGTACGTATCGATTTGCTAGCATTAAAAATAATTCTAAATTTATAAATTAAATCAAGACCGTTCGCTTTCTGTAGATTTTTTTTCAAAAACAAATTAATACCCGCTACAAGCCTATTTGACAAAATAATTTCACCGGGAATCAATATTAAAAAAGACGACAAATCATTTTTTACAACTTAAAATTCAATTATTGTTTTTATTTTTTATAAAAAACAATACATTTGGAGCTTAATAACAAACAAAACCATATAACCCATGTCAATTTGGAAAACTAAACCCCTTTCGGTATTGCTAAATGAAGCATCAGAATCTGAAAAAGGATTAAAAAGAACTTTGTCTTCACGTTCATTAGTAGCGCTAGGAGTTGGAGCAATTATCGGAGCAGGATTATTTTCTTTAACAGGAATCGCAGCCGCAGATAATGCAGGACCCGCAGTAACGCTATCCTTCGTCTTAGCAGGGATAGGCTGTGCCTTTGCTGGATTGTGCTACGCTGAATTTGCCTCTATGATCCCAGTAGCAGGAAGTGCTTACACCTATTCTTATGCCACAATGGGAGAATTTGTTGCTTGGATTATTGGATGGGATTTAGTGCTTGAATATGCTCTTGGAGCCGCAACAGTAGCAGTGAGTTGGTCTCAATACGTAGATAAATTCCTCGCCAATTATGGACTCAATATTCCCCAAGAGATACTCCATGGACCATGGGATGAGAAACCAGGATTCATTAATTTACCCGCCATATTAATTATATGTGCCCTTTCTCTACTATTGATTAGAGGTACAAAAGAATCAGCTTTATTAAACAATATTTTGGTTATTTTAAAAGTAACTGTTGTTATTGTATTCATAGGTATCGGATGGGGTTTTATTGACGGAGCGAATCATACTCCATTTATCCCTGTAAATGAAGGCGAAGCCCTTTTAAGCTCAGGAAAGATGACATTTTTAAATTTCTTTAGTAGCGATTACTTTGGTCATTACGGTTGGAGTGGTATTCTAAGAGGCGCAGGAGTTGTGTTTTTTGCATTTATAGGATTTGACGCTGTTTCTACAGCTGCACAAGAGGCAAAAGATCCACAGAAAGGTATGCCAATTGGTATATTAGGGTCGCTCATAATTTGTACCGTTTTATATGTTCTATTTGCTTTTGTTTTAACTGGTTTAGAAAACTACCTTAACTTTAAAGGTGACGCAAGCCCTGTCACTACAGCGTTTGCTAAGACAGGTTATACATTCTTAAATTCAGCATTAACAATTGCGATTATTGCAGGATATACCTCTGTAATGTTAGTGATGTTGATGGGGCAAAGTAGGGTTTTCTACAGTATGAGTATTGACGGATTATTACCTAAATTTTTTAGTACATTACATGCAACAAATAGAACACCATACAAAACAAACCTACTTTTCATGGTTTTTGTTAGCATGTTTGCAGGATTTGTTCCTGTGTCAGACTTAGGTCATATGGTAAGTATAGGAACATTATTTGCGTTTGCTCTTGTATGTATTGGAGTTGTTGTAATGAGAAAAACTAATCCCGATGCAGTAAGAGGTTTTAGAGTGCCATTTGTACCAGTATTTCCAATTCTAGGAGTTATCATCTGTCTAATCTTGATGGCTGGATTACCTATTGAAAGTTGGGAAAGACTTGCCATTTGGATGATTATTGGAGTTGCTATCTATTTTGCCTACGGTAAGAAAAAAAGTAAACTAAACAATCCGGATAAATAAATTTACAGCATACAAAAAAGGGATTCTAAAATAGTTTAACTATTTTAGAATCCCTTTTTTTATTTAACTCTTTTTACAAATCAAAAACCGAAGTGCGTTTTGCACGAATTAAATCTTTCAACCGCATCCAAAAAGCCAAAGTTAAATACACGGCAAACCACAAGCCAGCTGTAACAAATGACAAGTAAATAAAAAATAGTCGGACGCTACTGGCACGCATTCCTAAGGTATCTGCTAAGCGGGAGGAAACATGAAAACCGTGTTTCTCAAAAAAGAACTTAAGCTTAATTACTGCTGACATTTTTCAGTTAGTGTATTAAATTCGTCAATCGCATATTTAAAAAACAAATTTACAACATTCTCCAGTAAACAAATCCAAAAATAATTGAATTAATTTTTTTTCAACAATTCCATTCCCACGGCACATTCTAAGCATTTACCTGCGTTGCAATACTCCATTTTTAATTGCAGTAATGATTGGGTATCAAAAGCACTTGCAGCGAGAACCCCAAAAGACTTGAATTTATCTATAATGGCATTTTTCTCCGGAGAAACTTCTTCTAACAGACGAATTAAATCCTCTGAAATTTCTTTTCCCTGACTTTTAGCAAAAGCAAATTGTAGCGGAATTATGGTATTTATGACGATCAAGTCAATGAAAGATTTTGAAAGCGATTTCCTTTTCTTTGGACTTTCTTTATCAAATTGGTAATGATTCAACCAATATTCAGAAGTCGAAACCTGAAACAGGTCGTAACTACTTTTTAATGAATTCAAAACACTTATTTTTGAAAATAAATGTACCTGACTGTGGTATAAATTTGCCAATTGAGAAAGACGTATCGTAGGAAAATTATCCGGGCGATGCTTAAAAAACTGGACTGATGCCTGGCCACCTTGCTCCAATTGGTATTTATGTATCAAGTAAAAATACCTAAACTTTAAATCTTTGAAATAAATATCCTCCTTATCAGAATCCAATAACCCTGCGGTTCCAAAAATTAATGCTTCCAGATTCTCAATTTCAAAACTTTCTTTTCTAAGCACCGAAAAAGGAATGTTTTGTGCCATTTTAAAAAAGAGTTCTCCATTGGTATTTAATCCAAAATTTTTAGCCAAAAGGCAAAACAACACTGCTTCCCAATCGTGATTGGTTTGTTCTAACAAATCAAATATAGATTTTGCTTTTCTTTCCAGACGTTCAAAAAACAGACGTTCCTGCCAATTTTTAAAGACAAATCCATCAATTTTATTAATTTGCTTTTCGCAAAAAATCCATGATTTGGGAGCCATTAAAGATTGGTAATTTTCAAGGGTGGCCTTATCCACATATTTTTTAAGTTCCAAAACCGGAATTTCGCTGTTATTGCTTCTAAACACTTCCGTATCATGCTCCCAAACCACATGTAAAATAACGTTTTCATATCCTGAATCCTGTTCATGATGATGCACATACCAGTCTGACGATTTAAGATGAATTTCGACATTTCCTGCCCATTTTTGATTTGCAATCGTTATTTGTGCATTAAAAAAATCAGGACCGGCCAGTTCAAGATATTGGCCCACAGTAACAATTGTGATTTCCTCTCCATTGAAAGTTTTCAAATTCAAAGTATCAAATTTCTTGAATTTCCACAGGTAATGGAGGAAATCTTCTTTCATATTGAAAATATTAGATTGAAGACTAATGTAGTAAAAAAAGAAATAGCAAATTATCTAAAACAAAAAAAATCAGAAATTTCCCTAAAATACCGAATGCTATTTTAGTAAAATAGGATGTTTTTATTTCAACAAATACAATTTGGCACAAGCCCGAGCATCAGATAACGCTTCGTGATGATTCAAAGCGATATTCATTTCCCGGCAACAATCGCTCAATTTAGTTGGTTTCAATCCTTTGGCTTTGTATATTTTTACGGTACATTCCCAACGAGCGGCAATATTCAAATCCGCATACTCTAAATTATAAAGCGCCATTGATTTTGCCAAAACATTCCGGTCAAAACTTTCATTGTGAGCTACAACCATCCTGTTTTGCAACCGTTTTTTAATTTCAGGATATACCTGAGCAAATGACTTAGCATTCATGGTATCCCGCGGATAAATCCCATGCACTTGAATGGTAAAAGGAGAATATAAATTATTTGGTGGTTTGATTAAACTAACAAACTCATCTGTAATTATTCCATTTTCTACGGTTATAATTCCTACAGAACACGGATGGTATGCGGTTGCTGTTTCAAAGTCTATAGCGGTGAAGGTCAATTTGATTTCAGATTTAGGGTTAACGATATTTGATTTCAGATTTACAAAAATACTGTCAATTATAGAAGTTCAATGTATTTGTTACCTTTTTTTTAGATGTTCTTGCAAACTTTTAGATTCCAAAAATTTTACAGCAACAAAGTAATTAAACCAAAAAACCTTGCAGGTTTTTTGATTCTTGTTGGAGTATAATTAGGAAATAAAATCCAGTTTTAATCTTATTTTATCGACCCAATAATATCATATTTAGTTATAATATGGTGATTTCCATTCTCTAATTCAATCAAAACGGCTTCATTCTCTCTCGTGAATAATCGAGAAACTTCTTCAATAGGAGTTCCGTGTTTCACTATTGGAAAAGGTTTTCCCATTACATCTTTAATCGGTTTATCAGCTACATTTTTGTCGGCTACGTAACTTTGAAACAAATCACTTTCATCAACAGAGCCTACAAATCCGGTGATATCAATGACAGGAATTTGAGATATCTTGTATTTACGCATTCTTTCTATGGCGTGCGAAACTAATTCTTCGGTACGCACCACAATCAATGGTTTGTCGATATGATCTTTGATTACATCCTCCGCCTTAGTGATTTCTTCTTCTAGAAAACCGCGTTCCCGCATCCAGTCGTCATTGAACATTTTACCTACATAACGGCTTCCTGAATCATGAAAAAGAACCACAACTACATCTTCCGGTTTAAAATGTTCTTTGAGTTGCAACAATCCTTTGATCGCCGCACCAGCAGAATTCCCTACAAATATTCCTTCTTCAACTGCAATTTTACGGGTATAAACCGCCGCATCTTTATCCGTTACTTTTGTAAATCCGTCAATCAAAGAAAAGTCTACATTCATGGGCAATATGTCCTCACCAATCCCTTCTGTGATATACGAATAGATTTCATTTTCATCAAAAATTCCTGTTTCATGGTATTTTTTAAATACAGAACCATAGGTATCGATTCCCCAAATTTTAATGTTTGGATTTTTCTCTTTCAAATATTTCCCAACTCCGGAAATAGTTCCTCCAGTTCCTACCCCCGATACAAAATGAGTAATTTTACCACTTGTTTGCTCCCAAATTTCCGGTCCCGTTTGCTCGTAATGCGCGATAGCGTTTGAAGGGTTGTCGTATTGATTCACATACCAGGAATTAGGCGTTTCTTTGGCCAATCGTTTAGAAACCGAATAATACGACCTTGGATCCGTAGGTTCTACATCCGTAGGACACACCACAACTTTAGCGCCTACGGCACGAAGAATATCCATTTTTTCTTTGGACTGTTTGTCTGAAATTACACAAATTAGTTTGTATCCTTTTATAATGGCGACTAATGCCAATCCCATTCCTGTATTCCCGGAAGTTCCTTCAATAATAGTTCCGCCTGGCTGTAAACGGCCATCAGCCTCCGCATCTGCAATCATTTTTACAGCCATTCTGTCTTTTACGGAATTTCCTGGATTGAACGTTTCCACCTTAGCAAGTACTAAGGCCTCTACTTCGGCAGTTACTTTATTGAGTTTCACTAATGGGGTGTTGCCTATGGTACCTAATATATTTTCTGCGTAGCGCATTGTATAATAAATTTAAGATTGTAATTTGTTGTAAATACTGCTACAAAGATAGTATTTTGTTATAAATTAATCTTGTTTACGGAATTTTGCGTTCGTGATAATAGCGACATCCTTTCCTTGCTTGCCGCCAAGCAAGGAAAGATATAGCGGATAGCGCGATAAAACGCCCAAAAAAAATGACTTAAAAAATTGAAATTTTAAAGAGCTATTAATTAAAGAAGTTCCAAATTAAACCAAATCGGATCGTAAAATCACGCGATGGATTATTGGGGGAGGCATAAAAATCATTGCCGGTGAGTGCCGAATTAAAATGTTCCGCTTTCAAATAGATCCTTGTTCTTTGAATTTTTGCATTGATAAAAAAATCAAGGTTAGGATGATTGCCAATTTGTTTGTCTTTTTGCACAAAAAACTCTCCTATGACCGGATTGTATTCATTGGCATAATAACTGGAAAAGTAATTGAGAGAAATCCCTGTTTGCAGAAATAAGGCTTTTTTAAACAAAAAATTCGAGTAGTAAAACGTATTTCGCGTTACAATTTCAGGCACGTTCAAGATGGCATCTTGTTGTTCTGTTTTTTGATATAAAACTGTATTATCTAACGCAAATTTTCCAAGTTTTAATTCTCTGCTGATTTTGATCGATACATAATTTATTGTGCTATTGTATTGTGCCGGCGCAACAATTTGTGTGTTAACTGTTTTTTGCTGCGCAGTTGATGCTTCGGTAAAATACAAATGATCATTCAACACTGAAAACTGCAATTCTGCATCTAGCCAAGGAGAAATGGCATTAGCTTTTATTGTGTTTATTTTTTCATTCTTAAAATCATTAGACCAGTTGTACTGCACGTAACTGCTCTGGTGCAGATTGTAATTGTTATTGGGTAGTTTGTTTATGTTTTGATACTGAAATGCAAATTGAATTTCATCAGTGAGCTCATACTTCAATTTAGCATCTAAATTTGAAAGCGACTGGTTGGTAATGGATCTGGAATAAGAAAAAATACCGTTCCAATTGTTTTTTCGGTATTCATATTGACCTCCGGCACTATTAATGTTCTGGCTCAAGAAACTTGGGACTGTTTTCGCATCAAATATTAGGATCTGATTGTAATAATAATTAGATCTGAAATCGTCAGCAAAAAATTGAAATTTACCCAATGTTGTATTTTCATAAATCAAACCAATTCTATTGTACATCTTGTTGTAACGCGTTTGATCATTGATCCCGCTGTTTGCAAAAGAGTCCCCAAACCGGTCAACTATTGCCCCTCCTACGGCAGATGCTACTGTGGCCTGATTGTATTCAAAGAACTTATTTTCGTAATTAAACTGATGCGCGAGATACGCGTTATTGTCTCCTTTTTTTGTGTTAATTCTAAAATTGTGATCCACAAAAATTCTTTTTCCTTTCAGAAATGATTTGGCGTCATTAAGATACACTTCAAATCTTTGTCTGTTATCGTAGTTTGGATCACCACTTTCAAAATCATTAATAGTCGTAATTCCACCGTTTTCTTCATTTAAAATATCTTGATAGGTATAATGTGCATTAGCAAAATACCGTTTATTTTTAGTGTTGTAACTGGTGGTAAACCTGAAATTTCCTGTACTTGAGAGCTGATTGATGTATTCTCCTTCTGAACGTAGTCCTCTGTAGGCGATCGAAAAATTTAAATTTTTTGAGGTGTTCAGGGTAATAAAGGCATCTACTGACTGCCCCTTTTGTACGGTTGTTTTAAAATATAATTCGGTAACAGGAGTTGCTACAGAGCTGTAACGGATTTGGTTTGCCTCCAAAAAATTAAAATGCTTTGCTTTAAAACCAAATTCCGGAAATACAACTACATCCGTCAAACCGTATTGTAAGGTATTGTATGTTTGTCCATCATTTGCAAAAGGTAAAAGTCCAAAAATGTCTTTTCGCAAATAGTTGTGGCTGTATTCTTTTTGAATATTGAGAGACGTGTCAATGTAAGTGGTATCCCGTTCTAAAGTGATGAACCGATACATATCAACAGTAGCCACTTTTTGTTCTTTTTGTTTATTGACCGTATCTGACGCACTTTGGTATTTACTGGCAGTATCTGTATTAGTAATATTTTTTTGAGAAAACAGCAGCATGGGCACTGCTAAAAAACAAAATAAAAATAATATTCTCATTTGACAGGATCTAATTAGTCGGTTACGTATACAGTTTTAACTCGGCAAAGATAAATGATAAAAACCTATAAATAAAAAAACATCTGACGGAAGTATGTGTTATACAAGAAAATTACTCGCTGTCAATTTACTCTTTCGGGACAGTTTTAAAGGGACCTGCAAGCAACAAATTTTCAGGAAACACTCCTTTTTCGTAGCATTTTGCACTACAAAACGATACATTAAACAACTGTCTAATAATAATAATAATAGCTACTGTCCTCTATAAAACAACACCGTAGTGATGGTCTTGAAAGCAATGTTCAAATCTAGGTAAATGCTGCGGTGCTTGATATAATACAAGTCATACTGCAGCTTGATCAGACTATCATCAATGGTTTCCCCATACGTATAATTGACCTGTGCCCAGCCAGTAAGCCCCGGCTTGATGATGTGTCTGGTTTCATAAAAAGGCATTATTTCTGCAATTTCTTTTACAAAAATAGGACGCTCGGGACGCGGACCTATAACAGCCATATCTCCTTTTAGTATATTGATAACCTGAGGAAACTCATCGATTCTGGTTTTACGCAGAAATTTCCCAAAAAGCGTCACTCGGGAGTCATTCGTAGCGGTAAAAACGGCACCGTTCGATTCGGCATTTTTAACCATTGTCCGGAACTTTAAAATTTTAAATACCGCCCCATCTTTGCCTATCCGTTCTTGTGAATAAAACAACGACCCTTTATTTCCTATTGCATTTCCAAACAAAATAAGCGGACACAAGAACACGCCTACAACAAGTCCAGACAAGGAAACGGTTATTTCAAATATTCGCATAACAATCAAATACAATTTATTCTGATTGCTTCGGCTAAAAGGAAAAAAACGATAAAAATCCCGTGACATGTACTGCACTGGTATGCGCTGGGTTTTACTTTCATATACCTGTGTATATTCCCGTATAATATTCCCAGCCTCTAATAAATGAAGCAATTGTTGGTACAAATCTGCTGTAATACCTCCCGTTTTTTGGGAAGCAATCACAATTTCAGAAACTCCGTTTTCATTCACAAAAGAGAACAAATCCTCTCTTTTGATGTGCTGCACATAATGGTATTCTTCCATTTGTTGTTCACTGGAATCTAGATTAACAAACCCAATTATTTTATAATGCGGATCAATATTTTCAAGTCCTAAAATCAACTCCTGTACCTGCTCCTGATCACAAATCAAGATTGCTTTCTGAAAAAATCGATTAGAGGCCAAAAAGGTTACATACAACATCCTCCAGAAAAACAACGATAAGAATACGACCAGAAAAAACAATAGAATTTGAAGGCGGTTTGAGGGCAGTTCCGGAGAAAAAAACGGCGTCAGTAAATAGACTAAAACAGTTGTTGAAACGGTAATAAGAGTACTTTTTAACACCTGAAACTCGTTGCTAGCCACCTGAAGATTATACATTTCAAAAATAGCTCCAAATACATTTAGGTAAACTGCCAAAACGATTGTCCAGTAATAATTAGTAGCTGAAACTTCAAAATAATCAAAAGCAAATACCTTTCCAGTTGCATATAAAGCCGTCAAAACAAAGAGAACATCAAAAAGTCGAAGAATCATCTTTCGTTCTGATATTTCAAAATGCATTTTGTCAACTGAAAACATGATAGGTATTTATGGTACGGGTGCAAATTTAATTTTTTTGTTCCAAATTAAACTTATAGTAGCACCTCTTTTTTTTAAGAACATCCACTTTTAACAAAGTGATTTTTTTAAGAGCTGCGAATTCCCTAAAAAAACCATGAAAAATATTGAAACGAATACGCACCACTTTCTTTATGGTTCTTCTCTACTCTTCTTTTACAACACTCGTTCTTCTGGGCGATCCCAACTGCACATTGAGTAAGGACAACGAGTATACAAAGGCCGGTGCGGCGGTACGCATGGCGGCATGATTAATGGTTAAAAACCAGAAGGCAACAAAACACAATAAAAACATATTGAACTTGTTTTCCAAGTACAAAACCAAGGGTGTAAAAAACAAAATCAGCAATGCTATTATCCCTAAAGACCCATGCTCGGCCAGCATCCGGGTAATTTCGTCGTGGGACAACACTTTGATCCCCGTTTCATCCTCCCGGACTTCCACCCCTTTCCCAACCCCTACTCCAAAAATAGGGTTCTTCAAAAACGTATTGATCTCATTTAGTGCCACATCCTCCCTGCCGGTAAACTGGCTCTCTTTAGCCCTTCCTGCGGCATCTTGATTGGCATAGCGCTTGTCAATAAGGCCGCCCGTCTGAAAGGAGGTGAAGGTCCAAGTGACAAACATTGCAAACACTAAGAATACGATAATATAATTCAATTTTGCCCTTCCGCCAAAATTAGATTTAAAATACAAGAACGCCAGCAACAAAACAATCATCAAGAATCCGGTAATCATTCCTCCTCGGGAGAAAGTAATGATTCCTCGATAAGTGATATTTAACGCAAGGATCAGGTTGATTATAATTTGGAATTTTGTTTTAGAATCCAATATTACTCTGGAAAAAAAAATAAACATCCCCAGTCCTAAAACCGTAGCCACCTGATTGGGGCCATACCCTCCAGAAGTTTGAAAATTAGATTCGGTTCCCGTTATGACTTCCTGTAAATCTGGTGTATAAAAAATCAGATATGCCACACAACTAATAATAGGAAGACCCATGCTCAGCAAGATTGTATTCATCTGATCCAATCCAATCTTTCGCCGAAAGGTGTACAAAGAAGCCAGTCCCAAACAAACGGGACCAGAAAGATTAAAGGCAATCGCTTTGCGAATATTCGTGTCAAAATTCAATACAAAAGTCGAAATAATAACACCGGGGATTAGTAACAATAGAAAGATCCAATACGGAATGGCTCCTTTAGAAAAACCGCTGTAATACATCCCGATAAGAACAAAGAGTACAACCCCGTATTTGGAAATTTCATAGAGTGGATTTCCACCGGTCATTCGCAAAAAGACTTCGCTCCCTACCACATAAGCCGCAGCAATCAGTGCTTCGTTATTTCTGTTTTGTTTTTTTACGATATAATAAATTCCAAAAATAAAAATAGAATAGCCGTATATTTTTGCTGTAAAAGGCAACAAATACCCCAATGCACCCACCACCACATGGAAAAGAATTAAATAGAGATAGGATCGATCTTCGTTTTTCATTTGTAACTATTTAGAATCGGATAGTTTTTCATAGTTCTTAATTAAAATATCGATCACTTTTTCTTTTGAATAATTATCTACAACTAATTGATGCAAATGTAGTGCAAAACTAATTCTTAAAGATTCCTTAGAAATCATTTTGTCTAATTGAACTTGAAGCTGAAAACTATCTAGTGGAGTAAACAACAAACCGCTAAAATTATCTTGGATAATCATTGGACAATGCCCGGTATTTGTTGATATTACTGATAATTTTGCCAAACCATATTCTAATAATGTTACAGGAAACCCCTCTGCTGTAGAGGCTAAAACACCAATTGTTGCTTGAGATAGTATGTATTTGATGTCAGTCTTAGAACCATAAATAAAAACATAATTTTCTAAATTATTTTTACTTATAAATTCCTTTAAAATAGCTGAATAGTCGTCCTTGTAATCTTTTCCGATTAAATGCAAACTCCAACCCAATTCCATTAAATTCATTTCCGCAAAAGCACGCAATATTGTTATGTGATTTTTAGGTTGTTTTAGATTTGCGATACATACTATTCGCTTCCCTTCTTCACTTTTCAGAATAGTTTCTTTTAAAACGTTGTCATCAAACGTAGCGAAATTTGGTAAAAAATAATTTTTTTTAGTTAATAGATTTTTATTAGCCCAAACTTCTAATTGATGATTTACTACAAATGTGCAAGAGAAAAAACAGGAACAAAAAGATAATATCAAATTATTCCATATTGATTCATTTGCCCTTGCTCCATAATGATCGTGCCAAATTAACTTAATCTTAGGATACGTCAATTTAAGTAATACCGCAGTAAAAAATGATGTCCCGTGTGCATGTGCGATTGTAATTTTATTCTGTTTTACAAATGATTTCAACTTTAAAACTGACCTTAAGTCGAAAGTGTGTTTTTTATTTAAATACAAATAAGAAACATCCGCATCAATTTGATGGAGCAGTGACCCTTCATTTCGGGTGACGATCAAACCTGCAAATTCAATTTTTTTCGCTAGCGCATTGGCATAACTGATCGCCATACGCTCCGCTCCACCTGCCTCGAGTGAATCTATAATTTGAATGATTCTCATGTTGTTGTTATCACTTATGTTACATATTAATCTACGCCCAATAGTAGCAAACCCACTCAAAGAGACGAGTTAAACTCAGCATCAACGTGCCAGTAATTTTTTGATTTCCGCTTCGAAAAAATCCATCGTATAGCCCCTGGACCATTCTGCTCCTCTGGTTTGTTTGTAATCAAAAAGGCTTTGATTACTCAAAACCGATTCGATTTGCAAAATATCTTTTTCAAGATCCATTTCCAGCAAAATCCCTCTGTCCCCATAATCCAGCATAAAAGGCACACATGAAACAGCTGTTGCCAGAGGAACACAACCCCAAAACAGACCCTCGGCAATCACTTTTGGCCACCCTTCACTCTCTGAAGGCAACACTATAAAATGACTGTCCTGATAGGCTTTTTGCAGGGTTTCTTTGGATTGATTTCCTTTCAAAAAAACAATGGACTCGAGCTGATGCGCTACAACATACTCCTCTAAGACTTTACGTTGTACTCCTTCTCCATACAGCCGCAAACGCACTAAATACCCTTTTTGATGCAAATTTTCGATCAATTGAACAGCATACAGCGGATGCTTCCCATGGACTAATGTACCTGCAAAAACAAAATCGACCACACCCTGTAACACTTTTGGAACCACTGCCAATTTATCTTTTTCAGAATAGGTAGCCGTAAAAAAAGGTTTAATATTTCCAGAACTGCCCTTCCACTCGCCATACACTAAAACCTGCATGTTTCGGGTCAAAAAAGTGTTGCTTAAAATCCATCGTTGCAGTTCGTAGGTCCAAGGGTGCTTGGATTCAGGATCCCAATTTCCGGCATATTTAGCTGTTTTTGGAGTATTCGGAAATAAAATTTGAACAAAACAACCCAATAATCCAATATTTCCGGGACACCGTAAATGAATGTGATCAGCAGATTTCATGGCTTTAAATAAAACCCAAAGCAATCCGGGAAGTTTAAATAAAGTAAATAAAATAGCTTGTATCGATAATAAATCAAAACTTGGAACAGGAATAAAGTGTATGTTTTGATGCTGGTAAGAACTGTCAATGGCTGTCGCCTTACCTAAAAAAAAAGGAGCCACAATCACTACTTGTGTTACATGGTTGCCCCAAACATTCATTTCTCTTACGTAGGGAGCGTACGCATAATATAAATTATTCACTTTCGAATGCGGCACGTGGGTAATGATTACGAACTTCATATTTAAAATACTGTTTATATCTTATTTTGGTTTTCTTATCCACAAACTCCACCAACCGACGGTTCTGCCTACTGCCTCTGTAAAAGCTTCTTTTTTACTACTGCTGGTAAAGGTATTGCTAAACCGAATACCTGTCAAAAGTAATGTAATTGTGTGCCATTTTAATTGATGTTCTAATGTTGGCTTAGGATTTTTCGTTCTCCAGACATACCAACCATTTCGCACGACCATTTTACCATATTGATATTGATTGGGTCTTCCTGCGGTATCGTGATAATGATACAATCTTGCAGCAGTGCTCAAGTACAATGCCCCTATTTTAGACACTCGTAAAGAAAAGTCGGCATCCTCATACAATCCATAACCTTCAAAATAAGTAGAAAAATGCAACGTATCAAACACCTTTTTTCTGAAAGAGGAAACACCTCCCATCAACATTTCAACTTCATACGTTTTACCACTCGGAGGCAAAAATCCCACACTACGACCGTGTGAATATAAGGAAGAATAACCCGGTGGACAATCACTGTCTAATCCTAATTTTTTTCTTAACACGAATCGGCTGCCATCTTTTCTTTTCCATCCATCAAAATAAAATTCATCACTTTTGGAGTGATACTTTTCACCAACAAATTCCGTTTTAGTTTCATCAATAATGTACCCGCCAACACCTAAAGCCTGCGGATAAACCTTATACGTTTGTAACAGTTCTTCAAAATAAGTAGCCGTCAAAACAATGTCATCGTCTAAAAAACAGATTATTTCTATATCAACTGCTACTCTTTCAATTCCGTAGTTGCGTTGCTTAGTCAGACCACGATGTTGTGGTGGAACGGCGAAATATTTTAAATGATCAAATCGATTATTCTTTATCATTACCGATGTATCTTGATTAGTTGACCCATCGATGATCATAATTTCATCAGGATACTTTGTTTGCTCTTTCACAGACTCTAATAGCTGTAATAAAGCTTCGGCACGCATGTAGGTACAAATTAGTAATGAAAATTTCATTGTTATTGGTGTCTAATTCCTAAATTCTGCAATTTTTGTGCATAAAAAACCGACTTCTTAAATTGAATATTCTTGTAAGGAAATCGAAATAAACGATACAAAAAAGCAACTTTAGAACCCGTAAATAGATAATAGGTAAAATGTTTATACTTATACTCTCTCAATTGTTTAGGACTGTAATGCTTCATTATCCCATACATAATTGTTGGACTAGGAACCGGTTTTATGTTTTTCACAGGAGCATCCAGTTCCCAGGGCTGTGCTTTCCTTTTTTTTCCAACAATCTTAGCTTGAGTTCCCCAAAAACGATAGCCTCCGCTGGGTGGTTTTAAATGTAAATTAGCAGCAAATGGATTAGCTAAAACAGTTACTCCGATTTTACTTAACGACATTCCAAAATCACTGTCTTCGCCATAACCGCCATCAAAATTGACATCATTACCGACCAACTGATTTACAAACTCCCGTTTGACAGAAGAATTCGCATTGCTAAACATTTGAGTACAGCCCGCAATAAATGGGGGTCGACTCAATTGTTCCAACTTAAGAGCCAAATCCTCTAAATTCTGTTGGTGGTGATCCGCACGGATATCCAGTCCGTTGCAGGCTCCAACCGAATAGGTTTGTAAGAACCGAATGTGGTTTTCGATGAAATCCGCAGGGATCCGAATATCATCATCCCCAAAAACAATATAATCCCCCGTGCATAGAGCAATCCCCTCATTTCTGGCCCTACAACTACCCTTTGTCTGTTGCCAAATCACTTTTAATTCAAAGGGATACTGCTTTTGTTCGTAGGCCGTTTCATCTCTGTCGCTCAAGGGAGTGGCATCTACAACAATAACCTGGGTCGGTTTATAGTTTTGATTAGACAAATCATCTAACAGTTGTAAAGTGTATTCTTGACGGAACATCGTAGGTATAATATAACTTACTGTAGGATTACCTTGAATAGCAAGAAGCACCCGAGAAGGAATTCTAGCCGTTATGTCCCTTTTTTTATAGGCATTCTTGACTCTGAACAAGGTAATCCATTCTGAAATTTTCAAGAAACCTAATCTGTAAATCATAAAAATGGCATGGCTTATTTTATAATTTTTTCTAAAAAAAAGATGACGATCTCTTCTTGAAACTATCACCTTTTCTATAGCCGCATTTGTAAATAAATTTTTTACATATAATGGAACTCCTCCCAAAAAACGGTTGCATCGAAATCCAAAATCTAAAGCCTGCATTTGAATATTTTCAAAATCGGTATCAAAACCTTTTGTGAGGTCCCAAACTGATTTACGAACTGCAAAAGCATTGGGATTGATCCTCCAACTGACACATTGATCTAATCCATCAAAATCATTCAAATACCAAAAGAATACAGCAGTCTGATAGACCAATTCAGGGAAAGCATTTTTATAGCCCTGCTCAAAAGAACTATGCCAAATATCGCCTGCTCCAGTAGACAATAGCTCCAATTGTGAAAAATCAGGAGTACCGGCATACAATAGTACTTCACCTGACGTCGTTGTATATTCTTTTAATTGTATTCTTCCCATTTATCGTTTAAACTTAAATCTACCCGTTGGGTGTAATTAATAAAAATTTCAATTAATCTTAAATAAAAAAATTGAACCACACTTCGACCCGTTAATCTCTGTTAGCATCCTACGTTTTAATAATCCTTTCTATCAGGTCGGAAGTACATATTGAGCGTAGACGAATTGTAGTCGAAGTCATGCTTTTTTAACTTAGCTGTCTGATTCTAACCTAACACAAACTTTTTTATAAAACACTACACTCTGTTGCGCCACTTTCTCCTTACTAAATTTTTCTTTCACTTTCTTTTCTGCCGCTAAACCAAACGCTTTTTGCAAAACAGCATCATCTAACAGTTGAATAATTTTTGTTGCGTATTCCAAATGATTTTTAGGATGTACTAAAAACCCATTGATACCGGCATCAATCACTTCTTGTGCCCAGCCAATATTTGAGGCTACAATAGGTTTTTGCAGCGCCATGGCCTCAATCCAAGACACGGGCAAAGCCTCGGCAAAAGTAGGAAACACGCAAATTGTTACCGTACTAATATGCTTTTTGATGTCCTGATATGGTACAGCCCCTAAATAAGTCACATTGAGCAGCGCAGCTGGAGAAAATATTCCTTGCATCATCTGCCAAGTGGAAGAATTCCCTGATATGATATCGGGAACATCTTTCCCTAACAAAATCAATTTAGCATTTGGATTTTTAGCGACCACTGCATTAAAAATAAACGGCAACTCTAACAATCCTTTTTTACGAATTAAACTCCCAAAATATAGAATCGTGTTCTTGTTTTCTTTGTTTTTATCATCCGGACTAAACGCATCAAGATCAATACCATTCGGAATAATCGTAAATTGCTTGTTTAAACCAAAGACCGCATTCGTAGTATCGGCCGTAAACTGACTTACTGAAAGCAAGCCATCTGCCTTTTTCAATGCTCTTTTTTCATGAAATTTATTAATCCACTTTACAGGCCGCCGATCCAAGTGACAAAAATAAGTATCCGAGCCATGCAACCGAATCACAACCTTACATTTTTTAGGAGAGATAAAAGAGGTGATTCCCGTCCAATCCGGAGCTTCTACCACATCAATTTTTTTATCCTCGTATAAAGTATCAATAATATTCTGCAGTTTTTTCCGGGTCAAATACCACGACAATCCCTTAAATTTGACATTCCTGATCTGCTGAATACAAATACCATTGTCATAAAAAACAGCTTCTTCTTTTTGGGCATACACTAAAACGCGTACCGAACAGCCTTCTGCCAAAAGTCCCATTGCCAGATTTTTAATACTGGTACCTATTCCGCCGGAGCTTCCTGTTTTTGGGTGTGGATATTCCGGGCTTAAAAAAGCTATTTTCCTCACCTCAACCTTCTCCAAAATAAAGGGAGCCACTGCTGAATATTCGTTTCCCATCTTATCTATTAAAAAAATCTTTTATAATTACACTGGTAAACCGTCGTGCTCCAGTATCATTCAGATGCCCGCAGGACGAAAAATACTGATCTCCTTCTACCGTATTTTCATAATTGTAAATTTCAGGATAGCATTGTTGCACTTTTTCAAAATAATTTAATCCTTTAGTATTGGTGCACATCGGGGTCATGACAGCTATCAAATTGATGTTGTTGTCCTTGCAAAGCTGTTTAATTTCTTCATAATATTTGTTCCGTAACGGTTTTAAATTAGTCAGATTGTTTTTCATGTTACCCTTTTTTTTGACTAACGGATAATATCCTAAATGAGCCAAATTTGTAGTAGGCTCTTTCGATACCGTTTTATAGAGTTCTCTAAACCCAATCTTGGAATCAAATGCAACATACCTGTAAAAAGGAATGTAATACAATTCTTTAAAATCGGCCTCTTTTAAAAAATGATTTCTGATTGTTTTAGAATCATGGATAAAGGGAAGAAAACGAGAAGAAACACCCTCATCTCGCTTTTCATTTGATAAATTCAAATCGGCCTCGAGTATCACATTTTTTATAGTATACTTTCGTTCCACCATTAATTTTAACAGTAGGGATGCTTCAAACAAATGTCCTCCGCTCATCCCAAAATTAAATGTTTTCAATCCTTTTTCTTCAAACATTGGAGCCACAAAATGATTGTTGGCTCTGGAAGATCCTAAAATTACCACATCATACTTGCGCGCTGCTGAATTGTAAACATAATCAATTTTCCCTCTATTCGACGACTGTACATAAACTGTTGTGTATAGAAAATCCAATACTACTAACAGTAAAAATAGTAGCACGAGGGTTTTGACTGTAAAAATTAAAAACTGCTTCATTGTTGTTTTGTATTGTATAGTATTATTCTAGTATTCAAATGTATAATATTTGACAGCTCGATATTTTGTAATGTCATAAGTTTAAAACTGAGCTTAGACGGATACTCGATTTGACAATTAAACTACTCTCTTTGTCACGTCGAGCGCAGTCGAGACGCTTTTATGTCTTAATGAATCTCGACTGCGCTCGATTTGACAATTAAACTACTCTCTTTGTCACGTCGAAAGTTTATACTGAGCGGAGTCGAAGTACAGTCGAGACGCTTAGTCAAACTATTCTTCTATATCTTCAACATCCGATTTGTATTTATGATGCGTTGCATTTCTACATTCTGATAAATCTTGTAATTTTTCGAAATTCCCATCAATTAGCGCTTGTTTTTTTATCCTACTCCATTTTTTTATTTTTTTTTCAAATTCGATAGCCTGATTAGGATCTGTAAAATCTTGATAAAAAACTAACAAAACCGGTCTTCTACTGTGCGTGTAGGCTTCCGAATATTTACCCATATTATGTTCCATAACTCTTCTCTCAATATCAGAAGTCACACCTACGTATAGTGAATCGTCAATACAACGAAGAATATACACATAGTAGAATTTCATATACTGTTTTATTTTAAATTAAACGAATCTCGACTATAGCTTGTCCTGAGCGTAGACGAAGGACTCGATTTGACAATTAAACTACTCTTTTTATCACCTCAAACGTTTATACTAAGCAGAAAAAAATTACAATCAATTTCCTTATTTATATCAAAACTGAAAATAAATAAATTCTTTATAATCGGAATACGTTCCTAATGCCACAATTGCTGCAAGGCATAATCCCAACTTTAAATAACTGTAGCGCCCAGAAATAGGTTCCACTTGCGTTCGGCTATTCCATTCCACAACAATAAAAGCAAGTATTAAAATGATGATTTCATAATTGTATCGCTCGTTATCCAAATACTGTGATGCAAAATTTCCATTGGTAAAAATACGCCCAATATATTCAAAAGCATCTCCTATCGATTTTACCCGGAAGAAAATCCATGCCAGGCAAGTTAATGCGAATGTACTGATAATGCTAAAGAAAACTGTGACGGAGGCAAAATCCCAATGCAAGGACACTGTTTCCATATTAGATCGATTCCGCTTCAAGAGCAACAATGGCAAAAAATACAGGGCATTAATAAAACCCCAGGCAATAAAAGTCCAATTGGCACCATGCCAAAAACCACTGATTAAAAAAATAATAAAGGTATTGCGGATTTTCATTCCCATACCTCCACTGCTGCCTCCCAAAGGAATATATACGTAATCCCGAAACCACGACGAAAGAGAAATGTGCCAGCGCCGCCAGAACTCGGCGATATCACGAGAAAAATAGGGGTAGTTAAAATTGCGCAGCAAATCGATTCCAAACAATTTTGACATTCCCAAAGCCATGTCAGAATAACCCGAAAAATCCCCATAAATCTGGAAAGCAAAATAAACGGCCCCAAGAACCAACGACAAAGAATTCATGGATTCATAATTATCAAAAATCGCATTGGCGTATGTAGCGCAGGTATCCGCAATTACCACTTTTTTGACCAATCCCCAGGCAAACTGAAAGATTCCTTCTCTGGCTTTTTGATAGTCAAAACTGCGTTTCACTTTCACTTGTGGTAATAAATGTGTGGCTCTTTCAATGGGTCCCGCCACAAGCAGTGGAAAATAACTGACAAACAACGAGTAATCCACAAAATTATATTCTGCCTTTATTCTTTTTAAATAAATATCAATGACGTATGATAATCCGTGAAACGTATAGAAGGAAATACCCACCGGCAAGATCACGTTGAGCAGTAAAGGACTCGTTTGTAACCCAAACCCATTCAACAACTCCGAGAAAGAATCTGCAAAAAAATTATAGTATTTAAAAATCCCCAGGAAGCCCAGATTCACATTGATACTCAGCCAAAACCAAAATTTTCGACTCCGTACCGTCTTGGCCTTTTCTATCCGAATACCGGTATAATAATCTAAAAACGTCGAGAACACCAACAGGAACAGAAAACGCCAATCCCAACAGGAGTAAAAATAATAGCTGGCTATAATGAGCACTGCATTTTGAGCACTTTTGGTTTTATTACAAACAAACCAATACAACACAAATACAATAGGTAGGAAAACGGCAAAGGATAAGGAATTAAAAAACATACGTACGGGAACGGATTTGACGGTGTAAAATTAAGATTTATTCTCTAATACCAATGCTAAATGGTACTCGACCATTCTTGCCAGTGAAAAACGGTTTTCAATGAGGGTTCTGGTATTCGTTTCAATTCTTTTATGACCCAAATAAACGGCTTCAAGAATATTCTTTAGAGCCATAACATCTTTTGCTTTATAAATAAACCCATTTTCCCCGGAAACAATAACCTCCTCATTACCACCAACATTTGTTGTGATTACAGGAACATTGGCAGCTAAACTCTCTAATATCGATAAACTGAAACACTCCATGTGGGTAGGTTGCAGCATATAATCATATTCCGAAAATAACGCTTTCAGGTTAGAAATGCTGCCCATAAAAGCAAAACAATGGGTTACATCATAGTATTTCATCTTTTCAACCAAAATACTTTTATAAGGCCCATCTCCGTAAAGATCAATTTTAATTTCCTTCTGTATCGATGTAGGAAGCAGTGCGACAGCAGCAATTAAATCCTGAATCCCTTTAGATTCACGTAGGTGAGATGCTGTCAAAAAGATGGGATGCAATGTGTTTCGATTCATTCGTTGTAAAATATTTTCTAGCACAACCCCGTTATAAATAGTCAATGTCTTCTTTTTCAAATGAGAACCAAAATCATGAATAATTTCATTGACGGTATAATCAGAAACCCCTATAAAAACAGCAATATATCTGGAAAATAAAATTCCTTTGATTCTTTTCTCGATTCTCTTTTTTAAAGGATAGCCGGAAAGAGGTCTTGGATTATGATCCACGGCAATTATTTTAGCGCCGCTGAACTGCTTTATTTTATAAAAAAAAGGAGTACATAATTCGACAAAATGGGTAATGATATGCGTGTACGCTGTTGCATTGGTGGTACAAAAACTAAGAAAATGATTTTCTACGGATTGATATCCACTCTCAAAAATCGTTAAAGTAACATATTCGCCATGATCGGACTGATTCGGAAAAAACCAATCCACCTGAATATTATTTTCTGCACATTTCTTGTCAAACGCCCAAAAAAAGTAATCCATTCCGCCTACTCTTTCGGGTAATAGTTCATAATTACAAAGCACTGCTATTTTTTTATTTTCGGTCATTCCATTGTGATAAAGTTGTAGCAATACGCTGACTGGTTCTGTTTAATTTTTTGCTTATTTGTAAGTCAATCATAGCCTTTCTTTCTTTAGTTCGTGCCAAAGGATTGATTAAAGCCTCCTTGATTTGGTCAATTAATTCGGTTGGATTTTTGGCGATGGTCACGGATTGGCTCTCGACTACTTTTTTGAAATGATCATATCCTAAAAAACGTTGGTCATCATACAAACCATTTTCAGGATTTCCAAAAACAGTATTAATTACCGGTTTGTCAAATAACATAAAATCTAAACTCATTGTAGAGCACATGTTAATATTCAAATCAACATATTCCAACAAAGAACGTAAATCCATGATATCCTCCTCACTAGGAATGCGTTGCGACCAGCTTTCAGCATGATTCTCCCGAGTCAAAATCCATTTGGGCGTATTCCAGATAATTTCAGGAAACTCTTTTTGTATCGCAGCAAAACGCTCTGGTTCTTCTGCTGGAGAAGTCCGTACAACAAGTTGACATGGAATTCCTATTTTATTTTCTCGCATGGCATTGGCAATAGTCCGAATCACAACAGGGTCATTCGCTCCGATACTGGCATCAGCACAACTGAAACAAATTATTTTTTGACTCTCCTTTAAATTAAATTTAGCATAAAAATCTTGTTTTTCTGTTTTGTATTTGTCCATCATATAAGGCTCAAATTGAGGTGTTCCCACCACTCTTACCTGTTCCTCTTTTACATTCGGATAAAAATACAACAGCTCCTTTTTCATTAAATCACTCCAAACCAAAAAATAATCAAAAGTCCCTAACATCCTTCCTTTGGAGGCTAAATTATCCCAACTGAAAATAAAACTGCTGACTGGTATTTGAGATTGGATAGCTGCATATAAAAAAGGGGCTAAATACGAGGGTCTTTGATGGGTGAAAAAAATATGAGTCGGTTGGTCTTCTTGCAATAATCGAAGATACTCTTTTGCTATTCTATGTTTAGAAAAAGACAAAAACTGTAATTTTTCTACAAACAGAATACTGGCAGAAGAGTGCACTCTCTGCGTAAAAAAATAAATAATTTTGACTAAAAGAGATCGGGCAGAGATTGTTTTGGGATACCCAGATTTCAGGTTGTCTTTCATACCATAAAAAGACTTGTAGTGTTGTAGATGAGCTAGCTCTTTCCATTTCCTGAAAAACCAGGTCCATTTGCCTTCTACAAAAACATCCAATTCTTTTATAGTACTTGTAGACTGTAAATCCGCAGGATAAGCACTGATAGGCAACCCCGAATAAATGATAATAGTATCAAATTGGAGTCTGGCTTCTGTTAAAAAGTCACTCATTACAAAATTCCGGAATCCAACGCCATCAGTGATTACTATACCTAGTTTTTTCATTGCTTTTAAACTTACAATTTTTGATTATTTTAAAATAATTCTTACATCCAAAAACTATTAAATTTTTTTTGATTTAATTCCCTAATATCGTTTTTTATTATAACTAAAAAAAGAAATTGGAATTACTCCTTAGTTGTGCGAACCATTTCAAACAGACTAATGCACTGCCAAATATGAAAACTAGATTGGATATTACCTTCAATGTAGTGCTCTAATTCTTTCTTTAATTCTTTTATATCAAACCATTTTGAATATTCTGAATTTTCGATTGACGCAAAACATTCGGTTACCCAATTCTTCAAATCATAAGCCAACCATTCCCTTTGTGGCGTTTGCAAAGGTCTTTTAGGTGCAAAAACCAAATCATTCACCAAATATTCTGAGGCGATTTCTCGTAACATAAATTTAGTTATTCCGTTCTTTATTTTAAAATCCAATGGTAATGAAAAAGCAAATTCTACTAATCTATAATCCAAAAAAGGTTCTCTTAATTCCGTGGAAAATAGCATCGAAATTCGATCATTAAATCGTAGCGCTCTTGGGATTTTCGTATAAAACAAATCGCGATATTGCTTATTTAACAATTCATTATCAAAAGGTTTGGGGTAGTTTGGTTTTTCGGATTTTGCCAAAAAAGTATCCGAAAGCATATACCTTTTGAATGGTGAATCCGTAACTCCTTGAATGGTTGTGTCGTTTTCTTGGACGTAATAATCATAGCCCGCCCATTGTTCATCCATCCCTTGACCATCGAGTAATACCAATACGTTATCTTTTCGAGCTTGTTCGAAGATTTTGGCGTAAGCCAAGGTTGGAACTCCACCAAAAGGCTCGTCTTGTTGAAATGCTACTTTTTTCGTAAAATCGGGAACTTCATCTGCTTGAAACAGAATTTTAGTTAACGGGTTACGGGTTTGGGCTACCATTTGTTCTACCCAAGGCAATTCATCATAGTCAGGATTATTCGTGTAAAAAGTATAACCATTGATTTTAGAATTATCCTTTTGAAGATTGACTAAAGCCAATAATACGGAACTATCCAATCCACCACTTATATTAAATCCAACAAGAACATCGGATCTAAAACGCAAATTAATACTATCTTTTAAAAGAGTAACATAATGTTCTTTGGCCTGCTCAAAAGTTAAATTCTTAGGTTGCTTGGCTACTTCTTCTTCAAAAAAGTACCATTTTTTTAGGATCAATTGCTGGTTTTGAAATTCTAAAAAATGGCCGCCGGGCAATTGCAAGATCTCCTCCCAAAAAGTTTCGTCGGGATTTCCATAAGAACCATAAGCAAAATAAGAAGCCCAGACTTTTTCGTTTGGAATTCTTGAAATACCCGCAGCGTGAAGCGCTTTTATTTCTGATGAAAAATAAAACGAGTTCTTTTCTTTACAGAAAAAAAAAGGTTTGACACCAAATCGGTCTCTTGCAGCAAATAATTTTTTGTCTTGATTATCCCAAATAGCAAAAGAAAACATACCGTTCAATTTTTGCAGGCAGTGATGCCCGTAAACAAGAAACGAAGCTAGTAAAACTTCGGTATCGGAGTCCGTTGTGAAAGTATAGTGTCCTTTCAATTCGGCTTTGAGCTCAATATAATTATAGATTTCACCATTAAAAATAAGAACATACCGACCAGAAGGATCCAAAAAAGGTTGATTGGATTCTGGGGATAAATCAATAATCGCCAATCGATTATGTCCTAAAGCAGCAAAATTCTTATCACTATATTTTCCTGTGGAGTCAGGACCTCGATGGTGTTGACTCATCAGCATGGCATCCAACTGATAGGCTTCGAAATTCCCAATTATTCCCGCAATACCGCACATATTATTTTTGATTGTTTTTTATCATTTGCTCCGCCCTATCCCAATCGGTTAACGTATCAATATTTACATAAAATTCAGGAGTAGATTCGATGAATGAAATACTTTTTCCGTACAAAGAATGTTGTTGCAACAGCACTTCTGTTTTCATTATGTAAATACTTCCGTCTCTATGATAGGCATTGGGGAGTTCTTGTCTTCTGCTGATTATTTGACCTTCTCCGGTAGAGATTTTTAAATTCCCTTCGGAATTAAGTTCAAACGTCCAATGCGGATTATATTCATGTGGCACTTTTTGAACAGAAACTAGAGAATCACAATCGCTTGTAATGAATTTTTGAATAGCATCATCTAAGAATTCAACAGTTCTAATAGGACTTGTCACTTGAAGTACACAAACAGCATCAAAGGAGATGTCTTGTTTATCATACCATTCTAAAGCATGAATAATAACATCTATAGTAGGTGTTGCGTCTTGGGCTAATTCCTCTGGTCGTATAAATGGCACTTGAATTCCCAAGCTTTTAGCCACCGTAATTATTTGTTGATCATCACTGGACAAAATCACAGCAGTTAACAGCTTTGAATCCAAAGCAATTTCAGCAGTATATTGCAATAACGGTTTCCCGTTGAGCAATTTAATGTTTTTTCCTGGGACTCCTTTAGAACCTCCTCGTGCTGGGATAATACCTAAAATTCGCATTTTAATACATTATTGTTTTATGAAACTGCAAAGGTAATTTTTGTAATAATTCCGCTATTTGAACACCCGCATTCCCATCTCCATAAATAGCAGACGAGACTGATTTGCCTTTTTTTATAGCATCTAAAATAGCTACTTCTATTCGTTCTTGTGAATGTATAACATCAATACTGTTTCCGCCTCGTTCCCTTTTATTTTGACGAGACCCTATATTAACCACAGGCACCCCTAAAAAAGCACATTCCCGAATACCTGCGCTTGAATTACCAATCAAACACTCGCTGTGTCTCAGCAATTGCAAAAAATCTTTGCCTTCCATATTTTTAAAGAAATGCACATTTGGCAATTGATGCTGCTCTCTAAAAGCACGAATGCCTGTTGAAGTTCCGTCCGCTCCTGCATCCACATTGGGCCAAAACCAAAGGGTTGGTTTATTCAATTTATAAATCGCTTCGAGTGTTACTTCAATATGTTTCCGTGAATCTTGATATTCTGTCGTTACCGGATGTTGCATAACTATTAAATAACCACTCGATAAATCCGGTTTGGCACCTACGCCTCCATATTTCTCATACGGATCAAAAGGAAGTACTTTGCTCTGCAAGACCTCTTCTGCCAAATCGATTGAGGGACACCCTGTATTAAAAACCATCTCAGGATTTTCCCCTAATTTGATGACCCTTTCTTTCGCATTTTCGGATGCCACAAAATGATAATCGGCCAATTTAGTAATGGCGTGACGGACCTTTTCATCAATATTACCGGTAACTTCACCGCCCTGAATGTGCGCTAAAGGAATATTCATATAAGAAGCCGCAATGGCAGTAGCCATCGTTTCAAATCGATCGGCAACTGTTACAACAATATCCGGTTTTAAATTATCAAAAACAGTCGACAATTCCAATATTCCAATTCCGGTAGTCTTTGCAGCGGCAGTCAAATTTTCTCCTTCTAAAACATTAAATACTTTAGCGGCAATGACAAACCCATCTTTTTCAATATAATTGACAGCTGATCCGTAGCGATCCAACAGAGCGGAGGCAGCCACTATCAATTGTAATTCTAAGTCCGGATGTTGCTGAATAGCGGTCAAAACTGTTTTTACACGGCTGTAAGAGGGTCGCGCAGTAACAACTACGGCTATTTTTCGTTTTGGCATTTTAAGTATATTATTCTTCGGTTTAAAAATAAACAAAAAACAGTAAAGGTAAAAAAGTTATGGCTTTAACCTCACATCAGTTCGAGCATTTTAAAGGTAGACAAATATTTATTTTAAAAGTAAAAGATTTGTTTTAAAATAGTATATAGAACCCTTACATAAACAAATCTGTCTCATTCAAAAAATCCCATTGATTCAAATCCCGATTCAAAACCTTCCCTATTATTTCTTGAAATCGCATAGCGTCGATTCCAAACCCTTTTGGTTTTTTAGCTTCTAAGTCATCAAAAGTAACAACATGATGTTTGGGCAATTTTTTATTGACTGCCAATGATTTTTCGAAAATTTGTTTGAGTTCCGAAAAATTAGTATTGTTATTTTTATCAATAGGATGCGACAAAGCGACACTTATGTTTCGAACAGCCAAGACTAAATTCTTTGTTTCCAGAATCGTTAACGAGGCTTTGGCATCCGGACCAAAAAGTTGTCGGTCAAAAACAACATGAAACTCCAGAATACTCGCTCCCAGCGCTGTTGCGGCAATACTCGTTTCTATTTTAGCAGAATGATCTGAAAAACCAACCGGAACATCGTATCTATTTTTTAATTCCTGAATCACATTCAGCCCATATTCCTCCGGCTGTGTAGGATACGCACTAGTACATTGCAATATAGAGAAATTGACTTTTCGGTCTTTTAAAAATTGTACTGTTTGGTCTAACTCAGTATAAGAACTCATCCCGGAAGACAAAATTACTGATTTCCCTGTAAGTGCAATTTTCTCTAAGATCAAGAAATTGTTTACTTCTCCGGAACCGATTTTATAACTGTCAACTCCAATTTCTTCCAGCCAATCCACTGCTAAATTGCTAAAAGGGGAACATATAAAATCAAGCCCTGCACGGTCACAATGTTGCTTGATACCTTTCCATTGTTCCAATGAAAAACCCATTCGTTTCCAATAATCAAAACGGGTACTGTCCTCCAAAGCAAACGGCACTCGGAAAGGTTCATATACACTGCTTTCCGCTTCAGCAATGTGCATTTGAAATTTTACGGCATCAACTCCTGTTTGGGCAATTGCATCAATATAGGAATATAAAATACCCAAACTTCCCTCATGAGCTTGACCTATTTCGGCTATGATATACAATTTTGAAGACATAATTTTAATTTTTAGCTTTCTTTTTTGAATCGATTTAATGATATAAATTTCAAGAAAAAAAGAAGTTTTATTATTGAATGAGGGATTTATTTAAATAATTTATTGCTTTAAACATCCCAATATTTTTTATTCTATTAAGTTTACACCTATAAACTATAGAAAACACTTTAAAAAGTAATCTTTCTTTAAATGTAATATAATTGTACTTTACAAAGAAATTTAGCATTTCTCTCTTTTGTTGATTCACCTTCTCACTTTGTAAAATAATTTTATAAATAATTTTAACAAAACGAGAGAAATTATCTTTTAATTTCTTGTCTTGAGCTATTCTACAGTTATAATTTTTTAACAAATAACTTACACTCTCAAACATCTTATCAATGCTTTCTGTTGTATTGTTTTTCCCCCAATTTGGAATTCTATAGAAATTATCTATTTCTTTAATTCTTTTAAATTTCACATCACTATTAAATAATATTTCAATATGAAAAATAATGTCTTCCAATAAGTGTAAATCATTTCTAAATTTATTATTTTCTACATATTTTTTTTTCCAAATTGGACTCATTGTCTGCCATGGAAATTGATGCTTTAAGAATAATGACAAATAATTCTCTCTGTTTTCAATTATAGGATCTATATTGAAAACATCTTTCTTATTGAATATATTATTATCAAAAAACTGGGTAGAAAACACTAAAAAATCATTATCTGGATATTGTTTAAAATATTTGATTCGATTTTTCAAAGCATTACTTGCTAAAATATCATCTGAATCCAGAAAAATGATAAATTCTCCTTTTGAGATATCTACTCCGTAGTTTCTACAAGAACTAACACCTTTTATTAAATCAATAGGTCTTTTAACATATTTAAAACGATTATTTTTTGTTATATATTTTTCGATTAATTCATCTGTTTTGTCATCCCCACCATCATCAACAACAATGCATTCCCAATTTGAGTATGTTTGATTTAAAACACTGTCAAGTGTTTCCCCAATAACATACTCTCTATTGTAAGTTGGAATTATGACAGAAACAATTGGATTACAATCCATTTAGTGTTAAATAATTAAATTAATATTTTTAAATAAAACCTAAAAAACAAATATTTTATGTCTAAGGCATTAATATTTGAGAGCTAATAAATATTGTATTTTATTTATTATAGTCTCACTTATTGGTTTTCTATATTTTAAAATTTTACGAATATTTAATAAAACTTCAAAAATTACATTAAAAAATATTTTAAAACATTTAATATCGATTAATGCATATTTTATAAAGTTATGCCAATATAGTTTTAAAATTTTAACTACGGGAAATGGATAATAGACTAAATAATAATAAGTAGTGTTTTTTAGTTGCTTTCCAAATCTAAAGTAATTTTGTCCCATAAGTTTTCGTTCTTCTCTATCAACTCGATGATTCACTTTAATTTTATTTGAATACATAATATCAAAACCTTTAGATAAAACTTCTATAGCAACGCACGATTCCTCTCCATAAATATCAATCCAGACCGGAAAACCATTGGTAGCTTTATAAACATCTTTACGGATAGCAAACCCACAGCCTATAAATTCATTGGTTAAATATTCTTCCGTTATCGAGTTAACCTGACTCAAAGCTTCTTGATCAGATCCAAAAACACCTTTTATTTCCTGAAAAGCAACAATGCCAACAGTAGGATATCTTTTAAAAACAGTAAGAGTTCTTGCAATAAAATCGGACTGTAAAGGATGGGCATCATCATCAAAACCCATTAAAAATTGTCCTTTGGCTTTTGGATATAGTTGATGCCTGGCAGCAGAAGCTCCTATGCTTTTTTCAGAAGAAAACCATCCAACCCAACAGAATTTTTCTTTTAATATCTTAGAATTATCAATGCAACCATCAAGAAATACCAAAACTTCATTCTCAGAAAAATCAATTATCTGAGCTAAAATATTTAACGTATATTCCAATTCAGATTTTCTATTTTTAGATACAATTAATATAGATGTTTGCATAAAGTGTTTATCGGATTAGGCATTTTATTAATTTTATTTTACTCATGAACTTCACCTCTTTTATTATTACAAACCAGATTAAAGGATTAAATCTATATACTGATGATCGTTTCCAATAACTTAAAATCCTTCTGGCTAATAAATACCTGAATTTCTTTCTGTCATCAGGCTCCATCTGTAACTCTTTTAAATACAGAGTATTAAATTGAATTATCAAGAATTTAATTTTCTTAATAAAATCTGCTGAAGACAATAATTTATTTCCGTAATAATATTCATACACTTCGTCAACCGAAAGTATAATATTAAAATCAGCCCAATATCTAGAAATGATTTTTGATCGTTCTTTCAAATGCGTTGTTGCTTTATGGAAAGAACGATGGTTACTGTCTTCTAAAACACGATACTTAATTAAAAAATCAGGTAAATTAGCTACTTTACACTTTTTTACTGCCCGACTCCATAAGTCCCAATCTTCACAAGTTTCAATAGTTTCATCATATCTTATATTCTGTTGCTGTAAAACAGCACTTCTAAAAACAATAGATGAATGACCAAAGGAAGCTGTAAAAAGCAAATAAACCTTAATATACTCATTGTTTAAAGGATATTCCCATTCTGTTGCAGGATTTTTAGTAATGTCTTTCAGCCAATACCCTTGTGTTCCACACAGAAGAATTTCTTGATTTCCTTCCAAAAAATTAATTTGTTTTTGAAATCTTTCAGGAAATGCCCAATCATCAGCATCCATTCTAGCTATATATTCGTAATGTGGAAGCAATTCATCCAACCCTTTATTCAATGTTTTAGCAATACCTATATTTTTCACATTTTTTTTATAAAAAACTCTACTATCATTATATCCTAAAACAATTTTCGTGGTATTATCTGTTGAGCAATCGTCATAGATATATAAATCAAAATTTGAAAAAGTTTGATCCAAAATAGAATCAATACTCGATTTGATATAAAGTTCAGTATTATATGTAGGCAATAAAACAGCTAATTTTTTCATCTTTTAAACAATATTATTATTTTCCAAATTATTAATAATTTGTTTTAAATAATTAACCGATAGATAATCCTGTAAATCAACTCTATTTAAGAGAAGCTTATCTGGATCTTCTTTCCATAAATAATATAACTGTTCTATAAGTTCCGAAATTTTAAGACAATCATCTACTTCGGACCAATATTCATAATCAACACCTAATAGTCTTTTAACTTCGCTAAGATAAGGTGACAACGAAAGAATCGTTTTATTAGCTTCAACACAATGTGGAAACTTTGCGGGTAGAAATGGGCTAATTTCTGATTTCGCTTCAATAATTATATTCACGGAAGTATTTTTTTGAATATTATAAACGTCATCAAAAAGAAAACTTTTATTATGAACTATCAGTTCAGGAATGATTTTTTCATAGTTATCAAGCATTGCCGAATAGTTTGAAGAAGGCCCTAGTAAAAGAAGTCTAACCTCATCCCTAGCATCTTTGTTTTTATCAAAAAACAACAGTAACCCTTCAATCAAGCCTTCAGGAGATCGCGGTTTCATTAAATTTCCTGCATGAAGCAGATTGAGTTTTAACGGATCAAAATAGGATGGAAAATCTTGATTTTGAATTTCATATCTAGCATTTTGGTGCGGAATCACAACTCCCGTTTTTAAAAAATTAGGATAAAAACTCCCCATCCACTCCAACAATAATTGACTAGGAAAAGCACTATATTTTGCTTTTTCGGAAACTTTTGCAAAGAATATCTCTTTTTGTTTGTAGCTAGATTCAACCCAGGTATAAGGTCTTGGATAAAAGTGAAACGGATAAGGATCGTGTATGTAAGCCATCCAATTACGATGTAATTCAGGACATTTTAAAACTGCATAATGTGGTCTAAAACTTCCCCCTTTGCTTAATGTAAGTACTAAATCCGGTTCAAAAGTCATTTTTTTTAAACATTTAATGATACTGTTCGTATCATTAAAGAAGGTAAAGGAAAAACCAAATATCTTCTCTAATAATGGCGCAACACTAATATTAAAACTTCTGCTCAAAATCCTTTGCAGTCGACTCAAAAAATACAGAGTACTGTACTTTATCTCTGTAATTGCAATACACTGTATTCCTTCTAATTGAATATTTTTCAAAGTATAATGAAACACGAAAACCTCGAAACCCGCCTCGGCTAAGTTATTAATCAAAGCGACATTGGCTTTTGAACCACTGCTGTCTTCTATGTTGATGGAATCAACAACTATCAGTATTTTCATTTTAATAGTGTTTTTAATAAATATGCTGCTGTTTTTTGGCAGGCATCACCGACTCCGTAAGGATTGATGGAATGCCCAAATCCCGTGAATCCGTCTAAAAAAGAACAAATAGTAGTGCTGATTTTTTGTTGATCGGTACCTACTAAAATAGAAAATCCGGCAGTAACCCCTTCGGGTCTTTCTGAAACATCACGAGTAACCAAAACAGGTTTCCCTAAGGATGGGGCTTCTTCCTGAATACCACCGGAATCTGTGACAATCAAAAAAGATTGTTGCATCAACCACACAAAAACGGGATAGGAAACCGGTGGTATCAAATAAATATTTTTAGTGTTGGACAATTTCTCATATACAACACCTTTCACTTTCGGATTTAAATGGACAGGATAAACTAACACTACATCGTCTCGTTTCGAAACAGATAAAAGCGCATCACACAGGTTCTCAAAACCTGCTCCAAAATTTTCTCTGCGATGCCCTGTGACCAGAACCATTTTTTTATCGGTAGGAAGCAAACGTTTCAATCGTTCAATTTCAGGATTGATATAATCTTCTGCTCCAATTTTTTCAACGGTCCACAATAGCACATCAATAACGGTATTTCCAGTTTCGACGATAGCAGTTGGCAGAATGCCTTCATTCAGTAAATTCTGTGTGGCTGCAGCGGTAGGGGTAAAATGAATCTCGGCTATTCTGCTGGTCAACTGCCGGTTCACTTCCTCCGGAAAGGGCGCCTTTTTATTATCCGTACGTAAACCAGCTTCTATATGTCCTACGGTTATGCCATTATGAAAGGCGGCCAACGCCACCATCGATGAAGTTGTTGTGTCTCCATGGACCAAAACCAAATCTGGTTTTGCATCAGCAAATACGCCATCCATCTTTAACAAAATACTAGCACTTAATCCGTTCAAGCTTTGATTGGGTTGCATCAAATCTAAATCATAATCGGGAGCAATAACAAAAAATTCCAACACTTGATCCAGCATCTCTCGATGTTGTGCCGTGACACAGACTTTTACATCAAAATTATTTTTTTTTAATTCGTGATACAGCGGTGCCATTTTTATCGCTTCCGGACGTGTGCCAAAACAAAGTAGAATTTGCATGGATTATTTTTTTATAATTCTTTTTTTTAATTTGTAAACTGTCAAACGTAACGGTAATAAAACATAAAAAAGTTGCCATTTTAATTTTTTATATTGCGATAGATCTAAAATAATTATAATTTTAGAGAATAAATTATATTCCTTAAAACCCAATGACATTATTATAAAATGACGGATTAAAGAATAAGAAAGTAGTTTTTTCTCTTTTAGATTACCTAGTACTAATAAAATTGCCTTATAGTACGATGTTTTTCTATTTAAATTATTCCTGATAAACTCTCCTGTTATCGAGTCAGTATGTTTCCTCCCATAAAACAAACATTTTTCAATAGAAATCCCTTTAATTCCTTGTGATAAAATTCTTGTATAAAGCTCCCATTCGTCAGCATATGAAATATCCTCATTGAATCGAGAATTTTTAAAACATTTTTTCTTCCACATTACGGCACAAGAATTAAATGGAAGTTCATATTTCAAAACTTTTTCGATATCATTTACATCGATATAGAATGAAACATATTCTTTAGAATAATCAAAACTATAATCAAAATCACCAAAAAAAGACGTTCTAATATATCGACAAAATGAAATCTCATCTTTAGACAACTCAATAACACATAATTCTAAGTTTTGTGGATGAGCAACATCATCGTCATCAAAGAAAATAATATAATCCCCTTTGGCGATATCTAATCCATAATTGCGACATCCTGAAGTCCCTTTTGTATAAGATTTGATACGTGAATAATAATGAAACCTTTCTTCTTGTTGTAATATTGGAGATATAACCTCGAGCGTGTTATCAGTACAACCATCATCAATAATCAAAGCTTCCCAGTCTAGAAAAGTTTGTTTATGTATAGATTGTAACATTTCTAAAATAAAAGGAGCTCTATTATAGGTCGCTATGATAATGGTTACTTTGGGGATACTGCTCATCTTAATAAACGTTTAATCCTTCTTAAAGGACTTAAAATTGCTTTTCCAATCTGAAATTCCAAACGCTTTGTATTTTTAATTTTCTCGATTTCTTCTCTTTCTATCTTAAACAATAACTGTGACACAAAAACATCAAAATCAGAAACATATGACTCTTTATGTTTAATATAAATATATCTTAACAAATCATACTTTATTTTTTTTGATTTTGAACTTGTTGTATTGTCTCTCTTTCTATAATTGTATAAAGGTTCTTGAATCACTTCAACTTCACCTCCAGTTTTTAAAAGTCGAATAAAAAATTCCCAATCTTCATAACCTAATCTCATATTTTCATCATAACAACCACAGGATAACCAATCTTCTTTTTTGAACATTGATGTTCCTAATGCGTCATTTATGTATAAAAAATTAGCAATACTCCCGCCTTTTGGTATAAAAACGTAAGACGATCCATCATCAAAAAACAAATTAGCTTGACAAGTAACTAGTTTAATCTCCTTATTTTTTAAAATAATTTCTATAGCCTTTTCACAAAAAGTGGGTTCAAAATAATCATCGCTGTCTAAAACCAATATATACTCCCCTTTTGCTTCTTTAATTCCAACATTACGCGCCGTACTTTGTCCTTGATTCTCTTGGGTAATTAATTTTGTGATTTTTGGCGCTAACTTTTTTAATACCGCTTTAGTTTCAGCATTAGAACCATCATCTACAACAATTACTTCTTTATTTGGGTAGGTTTGATTTAATGCCGAATTTACCGATTGCAGAATGTATTGTGCATCGTTGTAGCAAGGAATTATAATAGAAACTAGAGTATCAGAATGCATTTATTTAAAAAATTGGTTGAATTTGCGGCCTTTGGTTGAATTACTTAATTTAGAAACATAAAATTTCCTAAACTTGTTTAAAATAGTATTTTTTTCAAAAGTAGTCAAATTCAAAAAAGCTAAGGCAGAATCGCACAAGGATTTGTAATTTTGATTTACTACGTTAGGGAATTGCCCAAAACGATCTTGCATGGCGCCAATTTTATATCCCATTACATAACATCCTGCAGCTGCCGCCTCCAGAGATGTCATTGGACCACCTTCGATTTTTGAAGTAACTAGAAAAACATCAATATATTGATAAAAAGTATGAGTTTGTAGCGGACTAATAAATTCTTTTTTAAAAGTCACGAAATTGAATAGGTTACATTTTACAACCAATAATTCAAGCTCCTGTAGATATAGTAAATCTCCTTTTCCTTGAATGACTAATTTACATTTTTTTTGATTTTTGTTATTTAAAAAATCGAGTAAAAGTATCATGTCTTCGAGATTTTTTTCTCTTGATATTCTTCCCAAATAGCCAAAAACAAGAACATCCTGTTCATAAGTTCTTTGTGACAAACTAAGAAGATTAGTCTCGTTTAAGATTGCAATATCTAAAGCTACTGTATTTTTTAAAAAATTATTTCGTTCCCAAAACATTTTTTGTTCTTCATTAAAAACTATAATATTAGTAAACTTATTGTAAACAATTTGATGAAGCTTTGATAACAAATTAAAATGCCACATGGTAATCTTGGCAATATATTTTTTGTTTTGAAATTGAAATTGAAATACTGAAAAAAAATAAGTACATCCTGGATAAGTTAATATAAAAAAACTAGTGTATTGTAAAGAAATTAAAAACCAATATGCAGATTCTAATATTGGTTTTTCTAAACCAAACTTCTTAAGTATTTTATTAAGAAAAAGGATAGTCTTGAAATCAAAAAAAGTAGGATAATGTACAAAGCTGATATTTCGTTCTTCAATTATTTCTTTAAAAAAACTGGAACTACTTTTTCTAGGAGAAAAAATCGCAACTCTTTTATATTGATTCGAATCATAAAAATGTATTGCCGTTAAAACAGCTTCAATTTCTGTCCCTCCAATATTATCTAAAAACGGGGTACATACAATAATATTCTTACTTTTCTTAATCAATTGATTGTCCTAAAATTATCTTGATAAACTTCTTATTTATCTTCATAAAAAAATTAAAATCTAAAAACAATACACTCTTCAAATACAAATTTAAAAACAGAAACACATTTTGCTTTTTATGTTGGTAGGTATAACTTAAGAACCTCTCAACAATAATTTTTCTTGTATAAACATCAAATAAATAATACTTTATTTTTATTAAATATTCGAAAAATTCAAACCGTGCTAAAAACAAATCATTTTTATGTATCTCAGCTTTACCGGATAAACTTTCAGATGAAATTCTAACAAATACAACAGCGGAATTTGTACTGAAAATATTTTTCACTTTTGTTAAGTCTAAAACTATTTTATCATCACTATAAAAAGCGGATGGATAATTTGTAAATTTATGTTTTAAAAATTCATTTTTGTTAAAAACAAATTCTGACAAAGAGCCTCTTGCTTTACCTTTAATTTTTCTTGAAATGTATTGAATTCCTGTTTCAAATAATAGATTTGTACATAACTTAGACTCTTCACCATTAATCTGATCAATTACCCTAGTAGAATACCTCAGAACATTACAGTTTTCGTGAAATAAATTATAGTTCTCATAAAATTCAAATACAACATTTTTACTCAAATAATCATCGTCCCCCAATATCATAATCCATTCCTCTTTATTAGACAAAGCAATGCAGCGTTCCCATTGAAGAACCAATGATGTTCCTCCAAGATTACGTTCAAATCGATGATAAACAAATTCAAATTTACCTTTGTACTTTTCTAATAAATCACCTGGATTTTCAGTACTGGCATCATCACCAATATAAACTTTGAATCGTTTGTCTGTTTGATCGGCTAAAGACTCAATGGTTGCCTCAAAAAAAGTAATTTTATAATATGGAATGACTATTGCTAGCATTTATTTTAGCATTTGTTTCAAAAATTTAAAATGGTATCCTGTAATAGGCTTTAAAATAATTAATTGTATCCAAAGTAAGAAGGCTTGTTTTTTTAACCTGTAGTAAAGCAAACCTTTTATGAAATTTGTTCCGTTTTTAAACTCAAAATCCTTGCAGACTATTCCTTCTTCAACTTTTAAAGGGAGCAAATTCGAGTATATTTTGTGCATTATTATAGAGGTCAAATACCAATTTTTATCTAACTTTCCCAAAGAAAAATGTTCCACTACTATTGAATTAACAACTATAATACTATAACCCAGCTTGATGTACTCGAATGATATGTTCAAATCATAACAATGAAAACCCTTGGTAGATTCCTGAAAACGAAACTGTTTATCTCTTCGAGCAATCATAAAAAATCCATCTATTGCAACCACTTTTTCTATATTTTTATTCTTAAAACCTTGGTCCCAATCTTCAACATTGCCATTTCTTAAATGTTGTTTTAAATAAAGAAATTTATCCTCTTCTGGACAATCCCACCAAGCCGATGGCATCTTTGTTTTGGATTTAGCACCGGCAACCCCCAGCAACCCAAATTCTTCATTTTGGTCGAATAAATTCTTCACTAGTAGACCCCAATTTTGAGTATGCAATAAGACATCATCATGCATAAAACACAAATAATCATTCCTACTTTTTTCTATCCCTAAATTATAGGCCTCAAAAATAGAATATTTATTGTTTGAATTATCAATGACAATTAATTCATAATCACAACCAATCGTGTTTTTTATATTCTCAGATAAATTAAAAGAAATGTTTTGGGTTCGAGAACAAATAATTATTGAAATCATCGCTTAATACCTAAAATTATTTGATGATAAGGTTTTACAAAAGTCAAATTAACTACCTTAATATCAAAATACTTATAGACATTTTGCAGTAATTTGAAGTCAAAAACATGATGGTGCAAGCATCTATTTTCGTGATTAGCAAAAGACCTTTTTTTAAATTGTTCTTTAGTTCCGGCAGCTAAATCCATATTCAAATCATGTAACTCTAAAATTTCGGTTAGGTGTGTCAAATCGGTTTCATTAATCCCATTATTTAAATCATTTTCAAAATGACCAAAAGTAGAGATAGGACGATTATGATCAAATGTATATCTTTTATCCGGTAAAATAAGTAAAATAGCACCGCCTTTTTTAATAACTCTCACCCATTCTTTAACTGTTTTTAACGTGTTGGCACAATGTTCTAAACAATGGCTTGCAATAAGGAAATCATATTTGTTATCAGGTATTTCTTTAAGGTTACTCGCTTCACAAATGTATTGGTATCCTTTTTTACTTCCTAAATAATTAAAATTTTGGCCTTCAACAATAGTACCTTCCCAAATGGTTTGAGAACTGAAATTACATCCGTCTAAACTATCTATAACCTGATAAATTGGAATTTCTTTTGAAAAAATAGCACTAGGCCCTCCTATTTCTATCCCTATTTTTCCATTAAAATATTTTAAAAAAAGATCCATTCTTTTAATAGTCCTCCCTTTGTATGGAAAAAATTTATCTTTAACAAGACACTTTATACCATAATACCCAGTTGTTACATATGTTTTCAGTAATGTTTGAATTTTTGACATTATAATAGTATACATTGAATTGCAATTATTTTGTTTTGTAGCAAAAAACATTTAGCTGTAAATCCATTCCGAAGTTTAAATTTCTTTCTATAAATGGGTATTTTGCAGTATAAGCTTCTTTAATATGATAACTAAAACCTGCTTTTTGTACAATTTTCAAAATTTTATGCAAATTTTGCTCTCGATCTGGCATGCTGTGGTATTCAATAAAGAGATAATCAATATTTTTCAATTCATCCTCACAGTCTTTTATCACTTCGAATTCCGCTCCTTCTATGTCAATTTTTAAAAAATCAACCTTTCGTCCTTTCAAATATTTTTTTAAACTGGTACAAACTACTTTTTTGTATTTCCCTTTTGAAGTTTCTTCTTCTATTCTTCCTCCTGCACCTCCTTCAACAATAAATGACAAGGTGTCATCGCAATTCCAAACTGCCTTATTGATTAACTCTACATCATTATATCCAAATGATTCAACGTTTTTTTCCAAAAAACCAAAAATATGCTCATCTGCTTCAAAAGCAATTATAGAAGCATTGGGATATAATTGCTTAAAATAAATGATACTCATCCCTAAATTTGCCCCACAATCTATTATACAAGGATTAGGACGACTAGCCTTAAACTTATACATTTCAAGTTGAAACAATTCCTCGTTACACAAATTAAATGATGCGATATCATGGATATGTAATTTTTTTCCTAAAAATTCTTTTTCAGTAGGCACAAATCGCGCTATTGCATTTGTACCCTGTTTTTTTCCAATTAAGAAATAATAAGGTGGTTTAAAATATTTTTTTAAAATTTTAATCATTTATCTAATATTACTAAATGTTTATTACAAAAAATACAATTACAATTTATAAAAATTTTTCATCTAAAAAATAGCATCCCATTTCCCTTTTCCAAATACTTGTCCGTAATTGTATAATCCATGAATGCTCAAACTAGATTTTTCATCTAAAATCTCAAACAGACAAACTTCATTTACTTCATCAATTCTTAATTGTTGAGGGACATGTATAAACGCATTTAAAAAATACTCGCCTCTTACCAAAAATTCTGCTTCAATAGTTAATCGTATTTTTTCAGATTTAATCAGATTGGTTTCATATGAACATACTCTTTGACCATTCTTGCTGACAATTGTACAAAACATTTTGTAACGATTATTATCTTTTATTTTGAATTTTGAATTCAATTTAAAATCAATTACAATATTTTGATCATAATAAAAACGGCTTTCTAAGTTTCCTCCCTCATTATTGATATTTATTTCATCTATTACAATTTCGCTAAAGTCTTTCGAAATATCTCTTTTATAAAAAGATTCAAAATTTGAAGAAACATTATGATATAAATCAACACTCTCCTCAATCCCCCCATCAAACACTACCTTCCCATTCTCTAACACAATTCCCCTTGTACACAAACTCCGCACCGCCGCCATATTATGACTCACAAACAAAACCGTTCTACCTCCTTTTCTGGAAATATCCTGCATCTTGCCAATCGCTTTCTTTTGGAACTCGGCATCTCCCACGGCCAAAACCTCATCTACAATCAAAATTTCAGGCTCCAGAAATGCGGCTACTGCAAAAGCCAGTCGAACATACATTCCGCTGCTATAGCGTTTTACGGGGGTATCAATGTAGCGTTCGCAACCGGAGAAATCAATAATGGCATCAATCTTGGAGGTTATTTCTTTTTTGGTCATCCCTAAAATAGCCCCATTGAGATAAATGTTTTCTCTGCCGGTCATTTCGCCATTAAATCCGGTTCCTACTTCGAGCAAGGAAGCCACACGGCCTCCAAACTTAATGCTTCCTGTTGTAGGCGCTGTAACGCGGGATAATATTTTGAGCAAAGTAGACTTTCCTGCGCCATTCTTGCCAATAATCCCAAGAATCTCACCGCGTTCTACTTCAAAATTAATATCCTGCAATGCCCAGACATAATCACTCGTACCTTTGGTACTGCGGTCATTGGTGTCGCCAATTTTGAGATACGGATTTTCTTTGCCACGCACTTGATGCCACCAGCGGTTCAAATCATGCGCCATAGTACCCGTTCCTACCTGGCCCAGTCGGTATTGCTTGGAGATGTTTTCGGCTTTTAATATAATGTCTTTCATTTTTTGGAATCTTTTTTTTAAATGGGCCTTTTAATGAGCATTAGGTTGTACTATAAACGAACTTCACTACTCACTAATTGCCACAATTAATTACTATAAAGATTCGTCAGTTCGAGTGGAGCAGCAATTTGCGATAGAAAATTGCGGCGAAGTATCGAGAACCCTTGTGTTATGAAGGCTTCTCGATACAATTTAGAATAGTAAAGCATTCGCATTACTCTTCTAAATTACTCGAAGTGACGGTTGAAACAGCTTATTCTTTTCTCTATTTTCTTCTCCTCACTTCGCACACTAAAAACTCATCGTTTCATTTTCAACACACATCCTAAAGATTCCAAAACCAGCACATAATGGGTATTGGTCATTTCCTGAACTGTGGCTTTTTGGTCGGCAAAAGGTCCCGATTCTAATTGTATCGTTTCCCCAATTTGATATGAGGCCACAGTGAGATCAACACAATCCGAAGTGTTGAGCCATTTCTTGATGACTTCAATTTCTTCATCACGCACAATTGCTGGTTTTCCTAACCAATACAAATAGCGGACTGCACCAACGGATTGAAACACCAAATTCCGTTTCGAATCTTCTAATTGTACAAAAACATAGGAATTAAAAAGAGGTACTTCCACTTTTTTCTTGCGGTCAGACCATTGTCGCATTTGGGTTACCAAAGGACAGTAGCATTCCACACCTATCTTTTGTAATTGTTCTGCCACTTTTTTTTCCCATTTGGGTTTTGTATACACTACATACCAATTCATCTTTTATCTTGTATTGCCATAAAATTAATTCTCCCTATCCGAATTCAGAATACACTTTTTGAATTATTTATTTAAAAACGGTTCTCAATACACGACACTTCGAGTGCGAAGCGTAGCGAGACGTTTTGTTCTATTTCATTACTTGAAAACTACTAGCAATCCGCTGAGCACAATCAGCTTTTAAATGTTTAATCGTTTAATCGTTTAACCGCTTAACCCCTCACGAACCTATCGCCTGATACACAAAACCAATCGCTTTTAATTCCGGGCCGTTCAGCAAATTTCTACCATCAAAAATAAAAGCGGGTTTTTGCATCGAATCATATATTTTTTGCCAGTCGTAGTGGATAAATTCATCCCACTCTGTCAGTATCGCAATAGCGTGTGCCTGCTGACAGGCTTCGTACGGGTCCAAAAAGGAACGCACACTGTTCGCATTCGCCTCTGCATTTCTGGTTTCCAAATAATTTAAATCCCCCAAGATCTTCTTGTTAGAAACTTTAGGATCATACACCGCAATTTTTGCGTGTTCATTGATCAAATCATCAGCTACATAAATTGCTGCTGATTCTCTGGTATCATTCGTATCTTTCTTGAATGCCCAACCCAAAAAAGTAATTTTCTTATCGGAAACCGTATTGTAAAGCGTTTGAACTATAGAATTGGAGAAACGTCTTTTTTGATGGTCATTCATGATAATAACTTGCTCCCAATAATCTGCAACGGCATTCAAACCATAGGATTTTGCAATGTACACTAAATTTAAAATGTCCTTTTGAAAGCAAGAACCTCCAAAACCAACGGAGGCTTTTAGAAATTTAGATCCAATCCTGCTGTCCATTCCAATCGCTTTAGCGACTTCATTGACATCGGCTCCCGTTTTCTCACACAGTTCTGACATGGCATTGATGGAAGAAATACGTTGTGCCAAAAAAGCATTGGCGGTAAGCTTAGACAATTCAGAAGACCAAACATTAGTGGTCAATATTTTAGCGGCAGGCACCCAATTCGAATAGACATCGACTAAGGCCTGAATCGCTTTTTTACCTTCCTCCGAAGGATCGCCTCCAATAAGAATCCGATCCGGATGCAACAAATCAGTAACAGCTGTTCCCTCTGCTAAAAACTCAGGATTTGACAGGATTTGAAACTGTACTCCATTCCCGGTATTATCAAGTATACTCTTAATTGCTTCTGCAGTTCGCACCGGTAGTGTCGATTTCTCCACTACTATTTTATTATCTTTGGCTACACGTGCAATTTGTCTGGCACAAAGCTCTATGTATTTTAAATCAGCCGCCATACCTTTTCCCTTACCATACGTTTTAGTGGGGGTATTCACGGAGATAAATATAATCTGGGCTTCGTCTATGGCTTTATCAACATTCGTAGAAAAAAACAAATTCCTTCCCCGAGCCTCGGCAACAATAACGTCCAATCCGGGTTCATATATAGGAATATTGGCCGTGTCGGTATCATTCCAAGCCGCAATGCGCTCTTCGTTCAAATCGACTACTGTAACTTGTATCTCCGGACATTTTTGAGCAATAACCGCCATCGTCGGACCACCAACATACCCAGCTCCAATGCAACAAATTTTTGTGATTTTCATCTATATATTTTTTTATTTTTTTTAATCCCAGTACAGACGCGATTTATCGCATCTCTACATTTCGCAATGCATCAAATCCGCAATGTAGATCCGATTTATCGCGTCTCTACGGTATACGGTATTACGATAAATTATCCCAATACCAGTGCACCGCCTCTTTCAATCCTTCTTGCATACCAAATTTTGGATTGTATCCCAGTAGGGCTTTTGCTTTATCAATACTAGCCAGGGAATGTGGAATATCACCCGCTCTGTTAGGACCATACACTACAGTAACGTTTGCAATTTCAGAATCGTATTTTGTTAAAAAATCTTTCAAATAGCCCACTAAATCATTCAACGTATTCCTATCGCCACACGCCGTGTTATACACCGTATTGATCGCTTCTGGATTTTGAGTTAACATCGCCAACTCATTCATTTGAATAACATTGTCAATATAAGTAAAATCGCGGGAATAATTCCCGTCACCATTTATTTTTGGGCTTTCGTGTTGCATGAATTGCATCACAAATTTCGGGATAACGGCTGCATAAGCGCCATTGGGATCTTGCTTCCGTCCAAAAACATTGAAATAACGCAGTCCTATGGTCTCTAAACCATAGGTTGTGCTAAAAATTTCGGCATACAATTCATTTACATATTTTGTTATTGCATACGGAGAAAGCGGCTTCCCAATAGTATTTTCTACTTTGGGCAACGCTTCTGAATCGCCGTAGGTAGAGGAACTTGCCGCATACACAAATCGCTTCACTTTTTCGTCTCTTGCTGCCACCAGCATGTTCAAAAATCCGGATACATTCACGTCATTCGTGGTCACCGGATCATTGATAGAACGGGGAACAGATCCCAAAGCCGCCTGGTGCAGCACATAATCTGCGCCTTTGACTGCTTTTTGACACTCTTCCGGATTCCGAATATCGCCTTCTATCAAACGAAAATCAGGATGGTTTATGCAGTCTTTTAAATTATGCAGGTGCCCGGTGGCAAAATTATCCAGGCAAACCACCTTATAGCCTTTAGACAAAAAATGGGCACACAGATTAGAGCCTATAAATCCCGCTCCTCCAGTGATTAACACTGTTTTTTTTATATCTTCTTTCATTTGATTTTTCTGTATTAAAAAAAATAAACCACTATAAACTAAAAGTTCATAGTTTTTGTTGGCAGACTTAAAGTCTACACGGTGGTATCCCTTATTTATTTGCCACGAATTTCACAAATTATCACGAATTAATTTGTGAAAATTTGTGAAATTCGTGGTAAAAGTTTTTGAATCTAAAAAGTAAATGCCCTAAAATGCATCGTTTTAACTATATCTGTAATCAATAAATTACTTTCTGGGTCTATTAAGTATTTTCTGAGCCACTCTTTCATACATACTTTTGGGTTTGTCTTCTTCGTAATAGTCATTGGTATAGGTACCGTATCCGTAGCCATACCCATACCCCGTTCCGTATTTAGCTTTATTCTCCAGACCATTCAAAATTATACTGGCATTATTTAATTCCCCTCGTTTTATACGATTATTCAACAAGGTAATCATGTCTTTTTTAGTGAAATTCTGCCTCACAATATAAAGGGTAACATCACAATATTGTGCTAATTCTAGTGCATCTGACACTAACCCTACCGGAGGTGTATCTAATATTATATAATCGTATTTTTTCTTTAATTCTTCAATCAGCTCTCCCATTCCGTCACTCATGATCATCTCCGATGGATTGGGAGGAACCGGTCCGGAGAGAATCACATCCAGAAAAGGAATGTGGGTGTGATTTATAATTTCGTCAACCGTATTTTGCTTGATCAGGTAATTTACAATCCCGGCTTCATTAGATAAATTAAATTCAGTAGCCAGTTTTGGTTTTCTTAAATCAAGGCCAATAACAACTGTTTTTTTCTCGCTCAGGGCAAATACGGTAGCGATATTTATGGAACAAAATGTTTTTCCCTCACCACTAACTGAGGAGGTTATCATCAGTGTTTTGGCACCATCTACATTTTGTTGTTTGTACAAAAACTGGAGCGAGGACCGAATAGCTCTAAAAGATTCCGACAACGATGATTTAGGCCTGTCAAACACTGCTAAATTTGTATTTTCTTTATTGACACCGACTACGCCTATCAAAGGAATTTTTGTCAACTTACTGATGTCCTCCGTATTTTGAATCGAATTATTGACAAAAAAAATGCCAAATACAAAAATCAACGGAACAAGTACTCCCAGAAATAAGGCCAATATATAATTGACGGATGTTTTAGGGCCTATTAATCCGCCGCCAATATCCTTTGCGGGATCTATAAACTGAACATCCGATAGATTCGCTGCTTTGACAATATCCGCTTCACTTCTTTTTTGAAGAAAGGTGCTGTAAATATTATCACTCAAATCATATTTTCTTTTGATTTTAACGAGCTCTTGCTGGTCTTCCGGGAGTTGTTTTATGGTACTTTCGGTTTCATTAATTTTACTGCTCACCATCGCTAAATCATATTGCAGCGAAGCTTTTGCAGTAGCTATATTTTCTAACAGTACATTTTTGACCGCCTCCATTTGATTGTCAAAATCCTTAAATATCTTCTCGCTTTTTACGGCATAGGCCATTTCGGATCTTTGGGTAGACAAGGCGATCAATTTTGAAACATTAACTACAATATTAGGATCTTCTATTCCCGCTACAGATGGCGCTGGAAGTTTTGCATAGTTGGTGCTGTTTTTCAAATAAGTCTTTAACGAATTGTAATAGGACAGTTTACGGGTCACTTCATCTTTGGCTACATCAAATTCCAGAATCTTATCCGAGAATTTAGCACCACCCGCTTCAATATCATAAATGTTTTTATCTTTTCTAAATGTTTTTAGCTCATTCCCGGTTTCTTTGAGCTGGGATTCCATGGCAATCAGTGTACTGTCTATAAAAGCAATCGTATTGGTAGCAAACTGGTTTTTACTATCTAACTGTCTTTTGATCAGCATTTCAACAGTCGAATTCAAATATTCGACCATTCTGGCTTTATTAGTACCCTGCATTCCCAGGGTAATTATAGAACCGCCTTTATCATCTGAGCGCAAACTGATCCCTTTATATCCGGCTACTGTTCCGTCAAAATCATTAAAACGCACAAAATATTCATTTCCTTTGTAAAAACCGGGATTGTCTTTTATTTGTAATTTCCAATTCAAAAAGGGTAATGAAACAGACTCTCCTACTTTGTATCTTTTTACAAAATCACCAATTTCGACTGCTGTATTGCCATAGGAATTATTGGAGTACGTGACAACCGAGACGTTTTGATTCCCAAATGGAATTCTGATTTCATATTCATTTTCGCTTAGAAACGTAATTCCAATTAAATTTCCTGCTAACTGCCCTTTCGATTTATCAATATTTACATAGAATGGAACTGCTCCGTAGGCATCTACCATATTGTATTCGCCCTGAACTAAGTAATCAATATAATACTGCAGTTTATCTACCACTAACTCATTGTGTGATCTGGATTGCAGTGTTGTAGAGATGGATTGAACCTGATCAGAGGTACCGCCCCAATTAAAAACCAAACTGGTATTAGAAGTAAAAAGAGGGTTACTTTCCTCCTTTATGGCAATGAGGGTCTCCATGCCATATATTTTTTCTTTACGGATGTTGACCTGATAGGCAATAGTAAAAGTGATTATTAAACTCAGTAAAAACCACTTCCAATAACTTCCGATTTTCATTAAAAACCCCTTAAAATCAAAACTGACTTGATTTTCAAAAATCGAAAAATCTTTTATATCTAACATTTTCTGAATGCTGTTTTAATTTCTTAATAGTAGAAAGGTCGTTGTGGCCAAAGACAGCAACGTAATAATAGTTCCTAAGGATTCAATTCCTGTTTTCCCGGTTCCCCAGGTTTTTTGCTTGAGCGGTTTGATATAAACATAATCATTAGGTTGTAAGTAATAATAAGGCGATTGCATCACATTGATGTCCGTCAAGTCCAGATCATGCATTTGAACTCCTGTTGGTGTTTTTCGCATGATGGTAACTGCTTTTCGGTCTCCTGTTATAGAGATATCTCCGGCATTTGCTATGGCTTCCATTATATTTACCTGCTCTTGAAATAATGTTTTTGTTCCCGTACTGCCAATTTCCCCGTTGATCGTATATCTAAACCCCGATAATTTTACGGTTACAAAAATATTAGCTTCGGCATTAAAATACTCCGCTAACAATTGTTTTTCGATTCTCACTCTGATTTCATCCAGCGTGTAACCAATAACATTTAATTCTCCTAAGACCGGAACCCTTATGTTTCCATGATCGTCTACTGTAAATCCATCAAAATACAATGCGGATTCTGATTTTCCTACAGAACCGACTTCGCTTATAGGACTAAAAATAGCAACTAATTTAGGATCTATCGCTTTTATAGTAATACTCAACACATCATTTGTTTGCAACCGATAAGGCTTAGATCCTACCACAGCAATAGTAGATTCTTGTGCTGAGGTATCCTTTTTCTGAAGATAAATTAAATCTTTAGTAGGGATGCAGGAAAAAAGCAACACACTTATAACTAACAACAAACAGAGTACCGACTTGCTCATTTACAATATTTTTAAGCGACAAATATAACTTTTCATTTACGATTTAAAAAGCAACATTATTCATTAAACAAATTAATTATTTTTAAAAGTCTTTTCAAAAGGAACTCTTTGCAAAATACTCCTGCCCAGGGTAACTTCATCCGCATATTCCAGCTCATCACCTACTGAAATTCCTCTGGCGATTGTTGATATAATAATCCCGCAATCCCCAATTTGTTTGTAAATATAAAAATTGGTTGTATCTCCCTCCATTGTGGAGCTTAACGCAAATATAATCTCATTGACACTACCGGATTTTACTTTTTCAACTACAGTATTGATGTTCAACTGACTGGGGCCCACGCCGTCAATAGGTGAAATTTTACCGCCCAAAACATGATAAATTCCTCTGAATTGTCCTGTATTCTCGATCGCCATAACATCCCGGATATCCTCCACAATACAAACAATTTGATGATTTCTGTTTTTGTTGGCACAAATTTCACACAACGCACTGTCCGATATATTATGGCAACTCGCACAATACTTTATATCCTCCCGCATTGCCACCAAGGCTTGCGCTAGAAATCCTGTTTGCTCTTTGGGCTGTTTTAATAAATGCAACACCAGTCGCAGTGCAGTTCGCTTACCAATTCCTGGCAACTGAGACATTTCATTGACTGCCCTTTCTATTAATTTTGAAGAAAATTCCATAACTGCAAATGTAGCAATTTGTTTATTTGTTTAATCGGTTATTTCTTGAATCGATTGTATACTTTAGTTATTCGATTTTAGTCCGCCGTTTTTTCTACTATTGGGTGCAATGTCATTAAGGCTGCGCTGTTTCCGCCCTCACTTCGAGTACTTTTGAATAGTAATGCGAAAGCGTTACTGATTAAAATTGTGTCGAGAAGCTATCAAAACGTTAGGATTCTTGATGCCCGGTAGAAATTTTTCCTGTCACAAATTTTTCTCACCTCGAACTGATGAAAAAAACTTAATGCCCTTTTTATCGAGTGCAGTCGATAGGCAACAAGGGTTCTCGGCTACACCCAAACTGACAAATGGAGTCGCTTGCAAAAGCCATTATATAAAAAAGAATCCTTTTTCAACAGAAGTGCTTTGGACGTAAAGCAATACTTTTAGTAGGCGATATTAAAATAAAATCGTTTATAATGTTGCATACAAACCAATTAAGCAGTAGCTATTCGTGATGTGCCAAAGGGAATCCGGATCCAGAAATGACTCATTAAACAAAAAATCGTATTTTGCTGCCTGTAAACTCAAAAAAATGACACCATTCACCATTCTATCGTTAATTGTAATCTACTTCGGGATTTTATTTTTGATTTCCCATTTTGTAAGTAGAAAAGACAGTGGCAATGAGGCTTTTTTCAAAGCCAATAAAAACTCAAAATGGTATTTAGTGGCTTTCGGGATGATTGGGACTGCGCTTTCCGGGGTAACTTTTATTTCGGTGCCGGGAGAAGTGGGTGCGCCAAACGGAGAACAATTCAAGTATTTTCAGTTTGTTCTGGGAAATGCCATTGGCTTTATAGTTATTGCAAAAGTGCTGTTGCCTCTGTACTACCGGATGAATCTGACTTCGATTTACGGCTATATCGAGCAGCGATTGGGGTTGTATTCCTATAAAACTGCCGCAACAATTTTCCTGATCAGCCGAACAATAGGCTCTGCGTTTCGATTGTATCTTGTGGTGATCGTTTTACAACGCTACGTTTTTGACTTTTACAACATTCCCTTTGCCTTTACCGTGCTGATTTCGCTGGCTTTAATTTTTGCATATACCTATCGTGGCGGACTCAAAACCATTATCATTACGGATACCTTACAAACTTTTTTCTTAGTGACCTCTGTTTTTATGACTCTTTTCTTTATTTGCAGAAGCTTGAATTTAAATGCTTTTGAAGCTTTTGAAACCGTAAAAAACAGTAACTATTCGAAAGTATTTTTCTTTGAGGATTTCGTGTCGAGTAAGTTCCATTTTATCAAACAAATTCTGGGAGGGATTTTTGTAACCATTGCCATGGTAGGTCTGGATCAGGATTTAATGCAAAAAAACCTGAGTTGTGCCACCATTGGTGAAGCTCAAAAAAACATGTTCACATTTACCGGAATATTTGTACTTATCAATATATTTTTCCTGAGCGTAGGTGCGCTACTGTATGTTTATGCCGCTAAAAACGGGGTTGAAATCCCCACCGATTTAAACACCGGAAAGCCCAGAACCGATTTGCTTTTCCCGGAAATTGCTTTTAATCACCTGGCTCTGATACCTTCAGTTATATTCTTATTGGGATTGACGGCCGCAACTTTTGCTACGACTGACTCTGCATTAACAGCGCTTACGACTTCGTTTTGTGTGGATTTTTTAGGAATGGACAAAGCGGAGAATCTGAACAAACCTAATGTAGTCCGAGACAGACATCTGGTTCATGTTGCGTTTTCCTTTTTGATGTTTCTGGTCATTATTTTCTTTAATTCCATAAATGACAGTACCGTAGTAGGAATGATTTTCAGGGTGGCCTCCTACACGTATGGACCACTTTTAGGATTGTATTGTTTCGGGCTGTTTGCACAGTCAAAAACGGTCAAAGACAAACTGGTCCCGATAATTTGTTTGTTGTCTCCTGCACTCACATACCTTATCAGCGAACATTCAAAAACATTGTTTTTTGGATACGTCTTTGACAATGAGCTGATCATTGTAAACGGGCTTATTACTTTTCTTGGATTGTGGTTGATTAGCAAAAAAGCGGCTTCAGAAACACGATTTTAGTTTTAGCCCAGATGGCAGCGGCATCCTTTTCTTGTCCCGTTTTAAAAACGGGACAAGAAAAGATATAGCGAACAGCTGGAGGTAGCTCCAAAAAAAATATTAATACTGGTTAGTAGTCAATAATACTAAGGTACAGGCTATTTCTACTTTGATATCATTCAGCTTCAGCAATTGGTACAATTCTGGATTTTCAGTTCCCGGATTAAAAATAACACGTTTAGGTTTAGCCTCGACGATATAATTGTAATAATCGCGCTGACGTGCAGGGTTCAAATAAAGGGTAACGGTATCTATATTTTTTATGGGAATGGCTTTGGTCTGGATTTTCACACCGGCCACTTCACCAGCATTTTGTCCTAAAGCAAGCACCGAATGTCCTTTGTCTACCAACATAGTGATCGCTTTGAAGGCGTATTTCTCTGGTTTAGTAGTTGCTCCCAGAACTAGTGTTTTTTTATTCTTTGTCATTTTCTATAAGTATATGCAGCAAAAGTAATCAAAAAGGTTTGTCCGTTTAGGAATTTTCAAGTTTAGTTATCACTGCAATAAAAACATTTCCCTAACATTAAAAAGTAAAAAAAGAGTATTTTTACACCCTTAAATATAAAATATGGATCTTTTTATTTATCTGTTTGTCGCACTTTTCTCCGTGTTGAACCCTATTGGTACTGTTCCTATTTTTGTAGGACTTACACAACATGACACAAAAAAAGAACGTTCCAGGATTTCATTGTGGACAGCGATAAATGTGTTTATCATCTTAATTGTCTCTTTTTTTATTGGGCAATATATGCTGATTTTTTTTGGCATTAGCATCGATGCGCTTCGAATTGCCGGAGGACTTATCATAGTAAACTCGGGATTTTCATTGCTCTCGGGACAATTTAACAAAAAGAGGGGGATCACCAAAAAAGCAGAAAACGATGCTCAAAAAAGAAATGACATCGCTCTGACTCCACTAGCTATCCCTATGCTAGCCGGACCTGGATCTATTTCGCTGCTGATTGCTTTTTATCAGGAACACAATACAACTAGCGAAATTATCATTTCATCCTTTGCCATTCTTGCTATCGCAGTTGCTATTTTCATCATCTTGAAAAGTGCTCATTATTTAGCAAAAATACTTGGAGAATCCGGAATTGTAGCGATCTCCAGAATCATTGGTTTTATTGTAATTGCTATAGGAATCCAATATATTGTAAGTGCGATTATCAATATTATTAAAGGCAATTTGATCTAAGATTAAATTCAGGCAAAACGCAGTGTATTTGCCTGAATTGTACAATTATTTTCTTGGCAAAAAGATCTCAGCCATCATACATCTGGCACTGCCACCCCCAAATGCTTCAATAGTATCCAGGCTCGAACTCAAAATTTCAGCATGTCGCTCCAGTTGTTCAATTTGTTTTGAAGTCAAACTCTGATGTGCAGCAGCACTCATCACTAAATATCGTTTGTCCTTTGCCCCACGAATTTCAAGCATGTTTCCTGCAAAAGTATTCATTTGGGCTTCCGTAATTAAAATGATTTCTTTCCCGTTTTCTTTTAGGCTATCCAGGACCATTTTACGTTCTTTTTTATCATCAATACACTCCGAACAAATCACAGCAAAAGTATCCCCCAGACACATCATCACATTGGTATGGTAGATCAATTTTCGTTCCGAACCGACGGTTTGAAATGCTTCAAAAATAACTGGAGCATAGTCAAAATCCTCACAGAATTCGATAAACAACTCTTCATCAGCCCTTGGTGACAAAGCGCAATATGCTTTAGCATTAGTTCTATCCAAAAGCAAACTTCCTGTTCCTTCCAAATAGAATCCATCTTCCTCTGCCGATGTATAATCAACAATATTATGAATCACAAATCCTTTGTCTTCCAGAACATCTAAAATATCTTCGCGGCGCTCGTGACGGCGATTTTCAGCAAACATAGGATATAAAGCCACATCTCCATTCTCGTGAAAAGAAATCCAGTTGTTTGGAAAAACACTATCTGGTGTATCTGGATTCAGGGTATCATCAACAACCGTAACATCAACCCCGACTGCTGTTAGTTTTTCGACAAAAGCATCAAATTCTTGTTGTGCTTTAGCGTTTACCGTTGCAGGCAAAAGACCGTCTACTACTTTTTGGTAATAATTATTTACTGCCGTTTGTTCGTTCATTCTAAACGCTACTGGGCGAATCATCAATATCGAATTTGTTGTTTGTTTCATGGGTTTTTGTGTTTTATTTTTGTGGTAGAGACGCACTGCAGTGCGTCTCTATCGTGCGTCTCTACCACAATACGTTTTTAAAATTGAATTAATCTCGAATCAAAGGCAAGGTCGAACAGCGCAATAGCCCTTCTTGTTTTGCAATTTCGGCATAAGGAATTTCTTCTACCAGAAAACCGTTTGCTCTCAACCAATTGTTCAGTCGGGTGAAATTTCTTTCGGAAACCACAACAGTGGTATCGATAGAAAAAATATTAGAATTCATGTGATACATTTCGTCTCTAGTGACGTGAAATAAATTTTCTTTCCCAAAAAGATTAACCAGGAATAAATAATCGGCTTCTTCTCGAAATCCATTTTTGTATATAATCCCTTTATTAATTCCAACAGGCTGAAAACAACAGTCTAAATGCAAGGCATTATCCCTTGCTTCAATTTTAGACTTTACTAGGTCAAATCCCTTTACAATTTTAGTAGGAAACAGGTCTTTGATGTACTGCACACCCTGAAGATTCGTCCGTGCTGTAATATAATCCTGGTAATCACTTCCTTTATATGTACCAACGAAGATATAGTCATTCCACAACATCACATCCCCTCCTTCTATGTGTACTTCTTCTGGGGGGCGCACTACTTTTTGAGGATCAATTTGGTCTATTACGTACTGAATCGCGTCTAATTCCCGCTCGCGATCCGGCAATATATTCGATTTTACAAAAACATCTCCAATTACAAAGCCAATATCTCTGGTAAATATTTGATTGTAATTTTCAATCATTTCAGGACGAAACACCGTTACATCATATTTTTCAAAAACCCGATTGAAGGCTTCCATTTCTCGAACCATATCTGTCTCGATCGGATAAGTCCCTGCCAATATATGCTCTAACGATTTTGGATCATAGGCCTCTTCTCGTTTTGGCGTTGGCCCGTTATGTACTGCAGAACCCAAAACAACTGCCCTTAGTCTTGAAGTTTCATTATTTACATTTAATTCTAACATGTATCTTTAACTTTTAGCAAATATAAAAAAAGCTTCACAAATTTGTGAAGCTTTTTATCTTTTATCTTTTATCAGAGGTCTTGAATTCTCGCAAAGGATGTCCTGTGTAAATTTGTCTTGGTCTTCCGATAGGCTCTTTATTTTCTCGCATTTCTTTCCATTGTGCAATCCAACCCGGCAAACGCCCTATGGCAAACATAACCGTAAACATATCGGTAGGAATTCCTAGCGCTCTGTAAATAATTCCAGAGTAGAAGTCTACATTAGGATATAAATTTCTTGATTTGAAATACTCATCTTCCAAAGCCGCTGCTTCTAACTTTTTAGCAATAGCAAGAATTGGGTCTTCAACTCCTAAAGTTGCTAAAACTTCATTTGCTGCTTTTTTGATGATTTTTGCTCTTGGATCAAAGTTTTTATAGACTCTATGTCCAAAACCCATCAATCTAAAAGGATCATTTTTATCTTTGGCTTTAGCCATATATTTATCTGCATCACCGCCATTTCTATGGATTTCTTCCAGCATTTCAAGAACTGCCTGATTGGCACCTCCGTGCAAAGGACCCCAAAGAGCTGAAACTCCGGCAGATATTGATGCAAACAATCCCGCATGTGAGGAACCCACCATTCTAACGGTAGAAGTGGAACAGTTTTGCTCATGATCGCCATGAAGTATAAACAACTTGTCTAATGCATCTACTACCACAGGGTTTGGCGTATACGGCTCTGTAGGCAATTCAAACATCAAATGCATGAAATTCTCCACATACCCTTTAGTGTTATCATAATAATTCAAAGGATAACCCATACTTTTTCTGTAGGTCCAAGTGGCAATAACCAGGAATTTCCCCATGGTTTTACAAACTGCTTCATACATTTCTTTTTCATTCTCTACATTAACCGATTTAGGGTTGAACGCAGTCAATGCACTCGTCAAAGCAGCTAAAACACCCATTGGATGGGCTGTTTTTGGAAAACCATCAATGATGTTTTTCATTTCTTCATTGACCAGCGTGTATTTTCTGATATCCGTTTCAAATTGCGCCAACTGTTTAGTAGTAGGCAATTCTCCAAAAATTAAAAGATAAGACACTTCAAGAAAATCAGCTTTTTCTGCTAAATCTTCAATAGCGTATCCTCTGTAGCGAAGAATTCCTAATTCTCCGTCCAGAAAAGTAATATCACTCTTACAAGAACCTGAATTTTTATAGCCCGGATCAAGAGTAATTATACCGGATAAATCACGTAATTTGTTAATATCGATGGCAACTTCATTTTCGCTACCTACTACTATAGGCAGTTCAATTTTTTTTCCGTCGATTTCTAATGTTGCTGTTTTTGACATAATATATTTGAAAATAAACTTTTAAAATAATAATTTATCAAATCTAGGGAATTAAACACTAATTAAAAAGAGAATAATACAATGAAAATGTTAAATATTACCAAAAAAAAGCCATTCACACGAAGTGAATGGCTAAAAAAGATAGTATTAGAACTTATTTTATTTTAAAAGCGTTTTTTCCCGGAAAATAAGCGGTATCGCCTAATTCTTCTTCAATTCGCAATAATTGATTGTATTTAGCCATACGGTCTGAACGAGAAGCAGAACCGGTCTTGATTTGTCCACAATTCAATGCTACTGCTAGATCTGCAATAGTATTGTCCTCCGTCTCTCCGGAACGGTGCGACATTACCGAGGTAAAGCCTGCGTTTTTAGCCATATTGACCGCTGCAATAGTTTCAGTCAAAGTACCTATTTGGTTTACTTTAACCAAAATTGAATTTGCAATTCCTTTTTCGATTCCTGTTGACAATCGTTCCACATTAGTAACAAATAAATCATCCCCTACTAATTGTACTTTATTACCAATTTTATCCGTCAGGTATTTCCAACCATCCCAGTCATTTTCATCCATTCCGTCTTCGATAGAGATAATAGGGTAATTAGCTGCTAATTCAGCTAAATAATCAGCTTGCTCCTCTGAAGTTCTAATTTTACCCGTTTCGCCTTCAAATTTCGTATAATCGTATTTTCCGTTTACAAAAAATTCAGAAGCCGCACAGTCTAAAGCCACCATGATTTCGTCTCCAAAAGTATAACCAGCAGCCTCAACTGCTTTTTTGATCGTGTCCAATGCATCCTCTGTACCACCGGCAAGGTTTGGTGCAAAACCACCTTCATCACCTACAGCGGTACTTAAACCTCTATCATGTAATACTTTTTTAAGGCTATGAAAAATCTCAGTCCCCATTTGCATTGCATGCGTAAAAGAAGTTGCTTTAACTGGTATGATCATGAATTCCTGAAACGAAATTGGCGCATCAGAATGTGAACCTCCATTGATGATATTCATCATAGGAACGGGCAATGTATTCGCAGAAACGCCGCCTACATATCGATACAAAGGCAATCCTAATTCATTTGCTGCCGCTTTGGCAACAGCCAAAGACACACCCAAAATTGCATTTGCTCCCAAGTTTGATTTATTAGGCGTGCCATCTAAATCAATCATCATTTGATCAATAACATTTTGTTCAAAAACGGAAACTCCAAGAAGTTCTTCCGAAATAAGGGTATTCACATTTTTCACCGCATTCAAAACTCCTTTACCAAGAAAAGCTTTTCCTCCGTCACGTAACTCCACTGCTTCATGTTTACCGGTAGAAGCTCCAGATGGAACTGCTGCTCTTCCTAAAACACCATTGTCTGTAATTACATCTACTTCAATTGTAGGATTTCCTCTTGAATCAAAAATTTGTCTTGCGTGAATTTTGATAATTATACTCATATTTTCTAATTTTTATTTAGTAATACAAATATATTCTATCTTTTGTAATGACATTATGAAAATAATGAATGTTATTAACGAAAACGTTATAATTATTTTAGAAATAACACTTTTCTACTTTATTAAAATTTTATTTTGCAGTATCAAATTAATTTTACTTTTTTCATTATATATTCGTGAAATTATATTCACTTTTGAAAGTGCTTTTTTTCTTTAAAATTTACAGTCAAGATGCGTATTGCATCGAGACAGCGCAAAATAGGACTAAAATATCATAGATAGTAGTATAAAAATTATTTTTCGCATAAAAAAAGGCCTGACTTTATGATTAAAGTCAAACCCTTCTGTTTTAAAATTTTCACAATTAAATAACTGTCTTTATCCTTTAATATTTTCAATAAACTGATCAAATAAATACGACGAATCATGGGGCCCAGGACTTGCTTCAGGGTGGTATTGAACAGAAAAACAATTTTTGTTTTTCATGCGCATCCCTGCAACAGTTCCATCATTAAGATGAAGATGCGTAATTTCAAGATTTGGATGATTGTCCAATTCCTCTTTATTAACCGCAAAACCATGATTTTGAGAAGTTATTTCCCCTTTTCCAGTGATGATATTTTTTACAGGATGATTTATTCCTCTGTGCCCATTAAACATTTTATAAGTAGAAATTCCATTAGCAAGACCAATTATTTGGTGTCCAAGACAGATTCCAAATAAAGGTTTATCATTGTCAAGAATTTCTTTAGCCACTTGAATCGCACCCGAAAGAGGCTCAGGATCCCCGGGACCATTAGATAAGAAGTATCCATCTGGATTAAATGCAGCTAAATCCTGATACGAAGAATCAAAAGGAAATACTTTGATATAACAATCTCTTTTAGCCAGATTACGAAGGATATTCATTTTAATTCCTAAATCAAGTGCTGCGATTTTATACGTTGCCTTCTCCTCACCAAAAAAATAAGGCTCCGTAGTAGAAACTTTAGATGCTAATTCTAAACCCTTCATATCAGGGACTTTTGACAAAGCCATTTTTAGTTCTTCTACTGAGGTATCATCTGTACAAATTACAGCATTCATAGCACCGTTCTCCCGAATATAACTAACCAGGGCACGCGTATCTACATCAGATATACAGATCAAGTTTTGTTTAATAAAATAATCTTCTAGACTCCCTGAAGCATCGGTACGAGAATAATTAAAACTAAAATTTTTACAAACCAACCCGGCAATTTTAACACTATCTGATTCTATTTCTGAATCGTTTACTCCATAATTTCCAATATGAGCGTTCGTGGCAACCATTAATTGTCCAAAATAAGAAGGGTCAGTGAATATTTCCTGATAACCTGTCATTCCGGTGTTAAAACAAACTTCCCCAAAGGTAGTTCCGCTGATTCCAATAGATTTACCATGGAATATGGTTCCGTCACTCAATAAAAGAATGGCGCTTTGTCTTGTTGTATATTTCATTCGTTGCTATCTAATGTTATTTTTAATAGTCTCATGGAACTCGCAAAGCGGGTTTCATATATAGTTAAATATTGTGCAAATTTAATTGTTTAAAGCAATGGATGCAAGTTTTTGAAATTTATTGTATAATAAAAATTCTACCCTAGAGCCCTGATGACCTTGGAGCGTCTGGAGGCATCTTTTTGATTTTTTTTTAAAAGCAAAAGATACAGTGAACAGCAAGACAATTCACTATTAAATAATACGTTTTTTGTTCCGAAAAAATCAAAAAAAAAGGATAAACTATAAATAGCTTATCCTTAATTTTTATTGAATGATTATTTTCATAATTACTCAGCTGTCTCTGCAGTTGGTTCAGTTTCAGCAGCTGGAGCTTCAGTAGCCTCATCTGCTTTTTTAGCTTTCCCACCACGACGGCTTTTTGCTTTTTTAACTTCTTTTTTACCACCATTGTAAAGTTCATTGAAATCTACTAACTCGATCATTGCCATATCAGCATTATCTCCTAAACGATTCCCAACTTTAATGATACGCGTGTATCCACCTGGACGGTCTCCTACTTTAGCAGCTACGTCTCTGAACAAGTCAGTTACCGCATATTTGCTACGTAAGTAAGCAAAAACGATACGACGATTGTGAGTCGTATCTTGTTTTGATTTTGTTATTAAAGGCTCAACGAATTGTTTAAGCGCTTTTGCTTTAGCAACAGTAGTGTTAATACGTTTGTGCTCTATAAGAGAACAAGCCATATTAGCTAACATAGATTTTCTATGTGCAGTCTGTCTGCTTAAGTGATTGAATTTTTTTCCGTGTCTCATGACGTGTTTTTTTATACTTTCATCTTGATGCTATCCATTTTGGAGATCAAAATATGAAGTAATTTATTCTTTATCTAGTTTGTATTTTGCTAAATCCATACCAAAGTTCAAATTTTTAACTGCAACAAGTTCATCAAGTTCAGTTAAAGATTTTTTACCAAAATTACGGAATTTCATTAGGTCATTTTTGTTGAACGATACTAAATCACCAAGTGTATCAACTTCAGCCGCTTTCAAACAATTTAATGCTCTTACAGAAAGATCCATATCAACAAGCTTAGTTTTAAGCAATTGTCTCATGTGTAATGACTCTTCATCATACGATTCTGTTTGTGCAATTTCGTCAGCCTCGAGTGTAATTCTTTCGTCAGAGAACAACATGAAATGGTGAATCAAAACTTTAGCAGCTTCAGTAAGGGCATCTTTTGGATTGATAGAACCATCAGTTTTAATTTCAAAAACTAATTTTTCATAATCTGTTTTTTGCTCTACACGGAAGTTTTCAATTGCATACTTTACATTTTTTACCGGAGTAAAAATTGAATCTGTAAAAATAGTTCCAATTGCAGCATTCTGTTTTTTGTTCTCTTCAGCAGGAACATATCCTCTACCTTTTTCGATCGTTAAATCGAAATTAAGTTTAATTTTAGGATCTAAATTACAGATAACTAGTTCTGGATTCAAAACTTGGAAACCTGAAATAAATTTTTGAAAATCACCAGCTGTTAATTGATCTTTACCGGAAACAGAAATAGTAACTGATTCATTATCAATATCTTCAATTTGTCGTTTGAAACGTACTTGTTTAAGATTAAGGATAATTTCGGTAACGTCCTCAACAACTCCTGAAATAGTAGAAAACTCATGATCTACACCTTCAATACGAACAGATGTAATAGCATAACCTTCTAATGCTGAAAGCAAAACTCTTCTAAGTGCATTACCAACGGTCAATCCGTAACCCGGTTCTAAAGGTCTAAATTCAAATTTACCTTCAAAATCGGTTGAATCGATCATGATAACTTTATCGGGCTTCTGAAAATTAAATATTGCCATAAATTTCGACTAAGTCAATTATTATTTGTTGTACAACTCTACGATTAATTGTTCTTTAATGTTTTCTGGGATTTGAAGTCTAGCTGGTACAGAAACGAAAGTACCTTCTTTGATATCATTATTCCAAGTAATCCATTCATAAACATGACTTGAATTAGACAAAGAACGTTCGATTGCTTCTAAAGATTTAGATTTTTCACGAACTGCAACTTTATCACCAGGTTTAAGGTGGTAAGAAGCTATATTTACAACGTCACCATTAACAGTGACATGTCTATGAGAAACAAGTTGTCTAGCTCCTCTTCTTGAAGGGGCAATACCCATTCTAAAAACAACGTTATCTAATCGTGCTTCACATAATTGTAAAAGAACTTCACCAGTAACACCTTTAGTTGCTGATGCTTTTTTGAATAAACCTCTGAATTGTTTTTCTAAAATTCCGTAAGAATATTTAGCTTTTTGTTTTTCCATTAACTGGATAGCAAATTCAGATTTTTTCCCTCTTTTTTTAGCCATCCCGTGTTGTCCGGGTGGATAATTTCTTTTTTCGAACGCTTTATCGTCTCCGAAAATTGCTTCGCCGAATTTACGGGCGATTCTTGTACTTGGACCAGTATATCTTGCCATTTTAAATTGTTTAAGATAGAGATTATGAATTCAGGTCTTATCCTTCGATAATCGGTATTCTATCTAGGTTATACTAAAAAAATATTATTAAACTCTACGTCTTTTTGGAGGACGACATCCGTTGTGAGGCATTGGAGTAACATCGATAATCTCAGTCACTTCAATTCCACCGTTATGCAAAGAACGGATCGCAGACTCACGTCCGTTTCCTGGTCCTTTAACATACACCTTAACTTTTTTAAGTCCTGCTTCAAGAGCTACTTTACTACAATCTTCTGCTGCCATTTGGGCTGCGTATGGAGTATTCTTTTTAGAACCTCTAAAACCCATTTTACCAGCTGAAGACCAAGAAATAACTTCACCTTTTTTGTTTGTCAAAGAAATGATGATATTATTGAAGGTAGCAGAAATATGAGCTTCTCCCGTTGATTCAACGATAACTTTACGTTTTTTTGCAGTTGCTTTAGCCATATTACTTATTATTTAGTTGCTTTTTTCTTGTTGGCAACAGTTTTTCTTTTACCTTTTCTTGTTCTGGAGTTATTCTTAGTTCTTTGTCCTCTTAATGGAAGACCAGTTCTGTGACGAATACCTCTGTAACACCCAATATCCATTAGACGTTTGATGTTTAAAGAAACTTCTGAACGCAATTCTCCTTCAATTTTGAAAGTGGACACTGCTTCACGAATCGCTCCGATCTCATCATCATTCCAGTCTTGAACCTTTTTATCTTGGCTTACTTGAGCTTTTTCTAAAATCTCAATAGCTCTACTATTTCCTAATCCGAAGATGTAGGTAAGTGCTATAACACCTCTCTTATTTTTTGGGATATCTACCCCTGCTATTCTTGCCATAATTATCCTTGTCTTTGTTTAAATCTAGGATTCTTTTTGTTTATTACGTACAATCTCCCTTTTCTTCGCACAATTTTGCACTCGGGACTTCTCTTTTTTACTGAAGCTCTAACTTTCATTTTGAATATCCTTTAATATCTATAAGTAATTCTTGCTTTTGACAAATCGTAAGGGCTCATTTCTAGTTTCACTTTATCACCAGGTAATAATTTGATATAATGCATACGCATTTTTCCAGATATATGTGCAATTACTATATGTCCATTCTCTAACTCTACACGAAACATTGCATTTGATAATGCTTCAATGATCGATCCGTCTTGTTCTATTGCTGATTGTTTTGCCATAAAGTTAAGCTACTGCTTTTCTATTTTTACCACTTTTCATTAAACCATCATAATGCTTATTTAGCAAATATGAATTGATTTGCTGCATTGTGTCAATGGCAACACCTACCATAATTATCAATGAAGTACCTCCGAAAAACATTGCCCAGGATTGTTGAACATCCATAACACTTACAATTATCGCCGGGAACACGGCAATCAAAGCAAGAAATAAAGATCCTGGAAAAGTTATTAAAGACATCACCTTATCAAGATAATCAGAAGTTTCAACTCCTGGTCTGATACCCGGTATAAAACCACCGCTTCTCTTTAAATCATCAGACATCTTGTTAGTAGGAACTGTGATTGCAGTATAAAAGAAAGTAAATACAATTATTAACGTTGCAAAAACTAAATTATACCAGAAACCAAACATATTACTAAAAGCGCCAACGATTGACTGCGAAGCATCTGATTTAGACAGCCCTGCCAAAGCAGCTGGAATGAACATAATTGCTTGAGCAAAAATAATTGGCATCACCCCAGAAGCATTAAGCTTTAAAGGGATCCACTGTCTATTTCCACCTAACATGTCTTGTTCAAAATCCCCTGAAGTAGTACGTCTGGCATATTGAACAGGAATTCTCCTAATCGCCATAACCAACAATACACAACAAACAATAACCAATAACCAAATGATAATTTCGATAACTAACAACATCGGACCACCGTTATTATTAGTCACTCTCGTGGTAAATTCTTGGATGAATGCCTGAGGCAATCTTGCCAAAATACCCACCATAATCAACAAAGATATACCATTTCCTATTCCCTTATCTGTAATTTTTTCTCCTAACCACATCGCAAAAATTGTACCTGTGACTAAAATAATTACTGACGAAAATAAGAATTCAAATGAATTGAATCCCAATAAAAATGCATTACTAGGTAACGTTCTATATAAATTGTAGATGTAAGTAGGACCTTGAACCAAGGTGATACCAATAGTCAACCAACGTGTAATTTGATTAATTTTTTTTCTACCGCTTTCTCCATCGCTTTGAAGTTTTTGCAAGTATGGAACCGCAATTCCCATCAACTGAACAACAATTGAAGCAGAAATGTAAGGCATTATTCCTAAGGCAAAAACAGAAGCCTGTGAAAAAGCTCCTCCAGTAAACATATCAAGAATTGAACCAATTCCTTCTTTAGTTTGCCCGGCTAAATTACCCAACTGTGTAGCATCAATACCTGGTAAGGTTACTTGAGCCCCAAAACGATACACTAAAAGCAAACCCAATGTAATTAGGATTCTATTTTTCAGTTCTTCGATTTTCCAAACATTACTAATTGACTCAATAAATTTCTTCATATTAATTGAAAAATTACATTGTTACAGCTTCTCCACCAGCAGCTTCAATAGCAGCTTTTGCAGTAGCAGTAAATTTGTGAGCGGTTACTTTTAATTTTGCTGTCAATTCACCTCTACCTAAAATCTTAACGATTTCATTTTTAGTAGCTAAACGATTAGCAACATAAACTGTCATATCAACAGTATCTTTAATAACACCATTATCAACTAATAGTTGAAGTGTATCAAGATTTACACCTTCGTAATCTTTACGATTGATGTTTGTAAAACCAAACTTAGGTACACGTCTTTGAAGCGGCATTTGTCCCCCTTCAAAACCAATCTTTTTAGAATAACCAGAACGAGATTTGGCTCCTTTGTGACCTCTTGCAGAAGTACCACCTTTTCCAGAACCTTCTCCTCTACCTAACCTTTTATTTTGATTGTGTGTAGCACCTTCAGCAGGTTGTAAGTTACTTAAATTCATAACAGTATTTGTTATTTAGCTTCTTCAACAGAAACTAAGTGTTTAACTTTATTTATCATCCCAAGGATTGTAGGGTTTGAATCATGCTCTACAACTTGTCCCATTTTACGTAGACCTAAAGCTTCCAAACCTCTCTTTTGAGTAAGAGGACAGTTGATTTTGCTTCTAACTTGTTTTACTAATAATTTAGCCATAATTTCCTTGAATTAACCTTTAAAAACTTTTTCTAAAGAAACGCCTCTTTGTTTTGCAACAGTATAAGCACTTCTCATTTGTAATAAAGCATCAAAAGTTGCTTTTACCACGTTGTGAGGATTTGAAGATCCTTGAGATTTAGATAATACATCATGAATTCCTACTGATTCAAGAACTGAACGAACAGCTCCACCAGCAATAACTCCTGTACCATGAGAGGCAGGAATTAAGAATACACGTGCACCACCAAATTTACCTTTTTGTTCGTGAGGAACTGACTGACCATTCAAAGGAATTTTTACTAAATTTTTCTTAGCATCTTCTACTGCTTTCGCAATTGCTTCAGAAACATCTTTAGATTTTCCTAATCCGTGTCCAACCACTCCGTTTTCATCACCTACAACTACAATAGCAGAAAAACCAAAAGCTCTACCACCCTTTGTAACCTTAGTAACACGATTTACACTTACCAAACGATCTTTTAATTCAAGACCACTTGGTTTTACTAACTCTACATTCTTGTATTTACTATTAGACATACTATATTAGAATTTAAGTCCAGCCGCTCTTGCGCCTTCCGCTAATGATTTAATACGTCCGTGATATAAATAACCTCCTCTATCGAAAGTTACTACGTCTATCCCAGCTTTTAAAGCTTTTTCAGCAACTAGTTTTCCAACTGCTGTAGCAACTTCAATGTTCGTACCGTTACCTATTTCTTTTTCTCTTGAAGAAGCCGCCAATATAGTAACTCCGTTTACGTCATCAATAAGTTGCGCGTAAATTTCTTTGTTACTTCTAAATACAGATAGTCTTGGATTAGTAGCAGTACCACTAATTGTTTTTCTAATTCTGAATCTAATTCGTTGTCTTCTTTCAGGTTTTGTTAATGACATAATCTTATTTTTTAAGCTGATTTACCTGCTTTTCTTCTTAATACTTCCCCTACAAACTTAACACCTTTTCCTTTATACGGCTCAGGCTTACGGAAACCTCTGATTTTCGCAGCTACTTGCCCTAAAAGTTGTTTGTCAAATGATGTTAATTTCACGATAGGGTTTTTACCTTTTTCAGATATTGTTTCTAAAGTCACTTCTGGAGCAATTTCTAAAACAATATTGTGAGAATAACCAAGTGCTAAATCTAATTTTTGTCCTTGATTTGAAGCTCTGTAACCAACTCCTACCAATTCTAATGACTTAGTAAAACCATCTGTTACACCGATAATCATGTTATTGATCAAAGATCTATACAAACCGTGTTTTGCTCTTTGGTCTTTGTGATCAGAAGATCTTTCTACTTGAACTAGATCCCCTTCAACTGTAACAGTAACGTCCGAAAACTCCTGAGTTAGTTGACCATTTTTTCCTTTTACTGTAATAATACCATTTGCAACTTCAACAGTTACACCAGCAGGGATTACAACCGGACTTTTACCTATTCTTGACATCTTATTATAGTCTTTAAATTAGTATACGTAACAAATTACTTCACCACCTACATTCAATTGCTTCGCTTTTTTTCCTGTCATCAACCCTTTAGAAGTAGATACAATAGCGATGCCTAATCCATTAAGGATTCTAGGAATGGTAGAAGAACTTGAATATTTACGTAAACCTGGTTTACTAATTCTTTGGATATCTTTAATTACGGACTCTTTAGTATCTTTATCATACTTCAAAGCAATTTTGATTGAACCCTGAACAGCGTTGTCTTCAAATTTGTAACTCAAGATATAACCTTGATCAAATAAGATCTTAGTTATTTCTTTTTTTAGATTAGATGCAGGAATTTCAACGACTTTGTGGTTTGCAGCCACAGCGTTTCTAACTCTCGTCAAATAATCTGCAATAGGATCTGTATACATGTGTATTGATTTGCGGCAACGGTTTTCGACAAAGTATTTGTCGAACCTGAAACCAATTTATAAATTTCTATAATCACAAATTTCAAATTACGAATTACTTTTTAAAAGGTAATTCATAATTTGAAATTCATAATTGAATTTTACCAAGATGCTTTTTTAACACCTGGTATCAATCCGTTATTTGCCATTTCACGAAATGTAACACGTGAAAGACCGAATTGACGCATATACCCTCTTGGTCTACCTGTTAATTTACAACGATTGTGCAAACGAACTGGTGAAGCATTTTTTGGCAACTTTTGCAAACCTACGAAATCTCCAGCTTCTAACAAAGCTTTTCTTTTCTCAGCATACTTAGCAACTGTTTTTTCTCTCTTAACCTCGCGGGCTTTCATTGATTCTTTAGCCATGTCTTAATTCTTTTTAAAAGGTAAACCTAGTTCAGCCAATAATGATTTTGCTTCCTTGTCTGTTTTTGCAGTAGTTACAAAAGAAATATCCATACCTGAAATTTTGTTAACTTTATCAATATCAATTTCCGGGAAAATGATTTGCTCCAAAACTCCAAGGTTATAATTTCCTCTTCCATCAAAACCAGTAGCTTTAATACCACTGAAATCCCTTACACGTGGTAAAGCTGAAGTAATAAGTCTATCTAAAAACTCATACATTCTTTCTCCACGCAAAGTAACTTTTGCTCCAATAGGCATCCCTTTTCTCAATTTGAATGACGCAACGTCTTTCTTTGAAATAGTAGATATTGCTTTCTGTCCAGTAATCTTTGTCAACTCATCAACCGCGTAGTCGATTAGTTTTTTATCAGATACAGCTGCACCAACTCCTTTACTTAAAACGATTTTTTCCAATTTTGGAACTTGCATTACGTTTACGTATCCGAATTCCTCTTTAAGAGCAGCAATTACTCTGCTCTTATATTCTTCTTTTAGTCTAGGTATATACTCCATTACTATAGTACTTGATTAGATTTTTTTGAAAATCTTACTTTCTTATCTCCTTCTACTCTAATACCAACTCTTGTTGTTTCCTTAGTTTTAGGATCAATTAAAGAAATATTAGATATTTGTATAGAAGCTTCCTTCTTTACGATACCACCTTGAGGGCTTTTTGCACTTGGTTTCGTATGTTTCGATACCATGTTAACACCTTCAACAATCGCTTTGTTTTTCTCACGGTAAACACGTAATACTTTACCTTCAGCACCTTTATGGTCTCCAGCAATTACTCTTACTATATCACCTGATTTTATTTTTAGCTTTATCATCTTAAAACGAATTAAAGCACTTCTGGTGCTAATGATACAATTTTCATGAATTGTTTTTCACGAAGTTCTCTTGCTACCGGACCAAAAACACGAGTTCCTCTCATTTCACCAGCAGCATTCAATAACACACATGCGTTGTCATCAAACCTAATGTATGAACCATCGGCTCTTCTTACTTCTTTTTTGGTACGTACAACAACTGCAGTTGAAACAGCTCCTTTTTTAACGCTTCCGTTGGGAGCAGTATCTTTGATAGAAACTACAATCTTGTCACCAACAGAGGCATACCTTCTTTTGGTACCTCCTAAAACACGGATAGTTAAAACTTCCTTTGCTCCAGTATTATCTGCTACTTTTAGTCTTGATTCTTGTTGTACCATAATTATTTAGCTCTTTCTAAGATTTCAACTAACCTCCAACATTTGGTTTTACTTAAAGGACGCGTTTCGCTAATCCTTACCGTATCTCCAATGTTACAGTCGTTCATTTCGTCGTGTGCGTGATACTTTTTAGTTTTCAACACGAACTTACCGTATAATGGGTGTTTTACTTTACGCACTTCTGCAACAACAATAGATTTATCCATTTTGTCCGAAGTTACAACACCAACTCTTTCTTTTCTTAAATTTCTTTTTTCTTCCATCTTTCAGCAGACTACAGTTATTGTCTTTTAGTAAGTTCAGTAGCTAATCTTGCAACTGTTCTTCTTACACTTCTAATTTGAAGTGGGTTCTCAATTGGTGAAATAGCGTGAGCCATTTTTAGATCAGCGTATGTTTTCTTAGTTTGGCTAAGCTTTTCTTGCAACTCTGCTGCAGAAAGATCTTTTATTTCTGATTGTTTCATAATATAATATAGATTATGCTTCGAAATCTCTAGCAACGACGAATTTAGTTTTTACTGGAAGCTTTTGAGCTGCAAGACGTAACGCCTCTTTAGCAACTGACAAAGGAACTCCTCCAACTTCAAACATAATCCTTCCGGGTTTAACAACGGCAGCCCAATACTCAACTGCTCCTTTACCTTTACCCATACGTACCTCAAGAGGCTTCTTAGTAATTGGTTTGTCTGGAAATATTTTGATCCATAACTGCCCTTCTCTTTTCATAAAACGAGTTGCAGCGATACGTGCAGCTTCTATTTGACGAGAAGTTAAGAACATTCCATCTTCATGTACAGATTTAATACCAAACATTCCATTAGAAAGTTCATGTCCTCTTTGAGAATTCCCTTTCATTTTACCTTTTTGTACCTTACGGTATTTTGTTCTTTTAGGCTGTAACATTTTTCTTTAATTTAAAAATTTACTTTCGTTTACGAGCGTCTGGTTTACCACCTTTATTAAAAGGCTTTCTGTCTCCTCTAGGAGAATCGCCACCTTTACCACCAGCACCAGATTGTTTTTTGTCCATTCCGGCAAGTGGAGAAAGATCTCTCTTTCCATAAACTTCACCTTTCATGATCCACACTTTGATCCCCATTCTACCATAAGTAGTATGAGCTTCTGCCAAAGCATAATCAATATCAGCTCTGAAAGTTGATAGAGGAATTCTACCTTCTTTGAAACCTTCTGAACGAGCCATCTCAGCACCATTCAAACGACCAGAAATCAAAACTTTGATACCTTCTGCGTTCATACGCATAGAGGCGGCAATTGCCATTTTGATTGCACGTCTGTAAGAAATTCTGCTTTCGATTTGACGACAGATGCTGGTAGCAACTAGATACGCGTCAAGCTCAGGTCTTTTGATTTCAAAGATGTTGATTTGAACCTCTTTGTCAGTAACTTTCTTAAGTTCTTCTTTCAACTTGTCTACCTCTTGTCCACCTTTCCCGATAATAATACCCGGTCTGGCTGTAGTGATAGTAACGGTTACAAGTTTCAAAGTTCTCTCGATGATTACTTTTGATACACTAGCTTTTGATAAACGAGCATGGATGTACTTTCTGATTTTATAATCTTCGGCAAGTTTATCACCGTAATCATTTCCACCATACCAGTTTGAGTCCCATCCTCTGATGATACCAAGTCTATTTCCAATTGGATTTGTCTTTTGTCCCATCTTTATTAAATTGCTTGTGTGTTATTAATAGATCCAAGCACGATTGTAACGTGATTAGAACGTTTTCTTATTCTGTGTGCACGACCTTGTGGAGCTGGACGAAGTCTTTTCAACATCATTCCACCATCTACTGTAATCGTTTTTACAAATAAACCTGCTTCTTCCATATTAGCGTCAGGGTTTTTTGCTTGCCAGTTGGCAATTACAGACAAAACCAATTTTTCTAATTTTCTTGAAGCTTCTTTAGAACTAAATCTTAAGATGTTCAATGCTCTTTCTACCTTCTGACCTCTTACCAAGTCCGCTACTAAGCGCATTTTTCTAGGTGAAGTGGGGCAGTTATTCAATTTTGCGAAAGCAATAGACTTATTAGCCTCTTTTCTCGCATCTGCTGTTTCTCTTTTACGAACTCCCATTGCTTCTTATTTTTTACCTTTATTTTTTGCTCCAGCATGACCTCTAAAAGATCTAGTTGGTGAAAATTCTCCTAATTTGTGACCTACCATGTTTTCTGTTACGTAAACTGGTACAAATTGACGACCGTTATGAACTGCGATAGTTTGCCCAACAAAGTCTGGAGTAATCATAGAAGCTCTAGACCATGTCTTAACAACTCCTTTGTTTCCACCTGCAATGTTTTCTTGAACTTTCTTGTCTAACTTATAATGAACGAAAGGTCCTTTTTTTAATGAACGTGCCATATCTTATTATTTCTTTCTACGTTCTACGATATACTTGTTACTCGGGTTTTTCTTAGAACGAGTTCTATAACCTTTTGCTGGTATTCCATTTCTTGAACGTGGATGTCCACCAGAAGAACGACCTTCACCACCACCCATTGGGTGATCGACAGGGTTCATCGCTACAGGTCTTGTTCTAGGTCTTCTACCTAACCATCTTGTTCTACCAGCTTTTCCTGATACAACTAATTGATGGTCTGAATTAGAAACCGCTCCAATTGTAGCCGAACAAGTCAACAAGATCAATCTTGTTTCACCAGAAGGCATTTTGATTGTTGCGTATTTTCCATCTCTTGCCATTAATTGAGCAAATGTTCCAGCAGAACGAGCTATTACAGCTCCTTGACCTGGTCTCAATTCGATACAAGAAATAACAGTTCCTAATGGAATTCTACTTAAAGGTAAAGTATTACCAATTTCAGGTTGAGATTCTGGACCAGAAACTAATTTCTGACCAACTTTCAATCCGTTTTGAGCAATAACATACGTTTTCTCTCCATCAGCATACGCTAACAAAGCGATAAATGCAGTACGATTCGGATCATACTCAATTGATTTTACCGTAGCAGGAATTCCTTCTTTAGTACGTTTAAAATCAATGATACGATATCTCTGCTTGTGACCACCACCCGTATAACGCATGGTCATCTTTCCTTGACTATTTCTACCACCAGAGTTTTTTATCGGCGCTATCAAAGAGCGTTCCGGCTTATCAGTTGTAATGGCGTCATAACCATTCACAACTCTAAATCGCTGACCTGGGGTAATAGGTTTTAATTTTCTTACTGACATTTTTCTATCTTAGATATTGTTGTAAAAATCAATTGTTTCTCCTTTTTGTACTTGAACAATTGCTTTTTTAGTTGCATTCGTCTTTCCACTTATTAAACCACTTTTAGTGTATTTAGTAGTTCTATCTGGCCTTACATTCATCGTATTGACACTTAAAACAGTTACTCCATAAGCAGCCTCAACAGCTTTCTTAATTTGCACTTTGTTTGCTTTTTTATCAACAACGAATCCGAAGCGGTTTAAAACTTCACTTTCTTTGGTTACTTTTTCCGTTACTATAGGCTTAATTATGATGCTCATATCCTATTATTTACTTAAATTTTCTTCAATTATCTCCAAAGAACTCTCTAAAAGCACTAAATTATTAGCGTTTAATATAGCGTAAGTGCTTAATTCTAAGCTACTTACTACGCTAGAGCCTTTTAAATTGCGTGACGACAAATATACATTTTTATTTACATCACCCAACACAAACAGGGATTTTTTATTTTCTAACTCTAAAGCTTTCAAAACGTTGATGAAATTTTTAGTGTTTGGTGTTTCAAAATTAAAGTCTTCAAGAACGATAATATTCGATTCTTTAGCTTTAATAGAGAAAGCAGATTTTCTAGCCAAACGTTTCAAGCTTTTATTCAATTTAAATGAATAGCTTCTTGGTCTTGGTCCAAAAACTGTTCCACCACCTTTAAACAATGGATTCTTTGCACTACCCGCACGAGCAGTACCAGTTCCTTTTTGTTTTTTAATCTTACGCGTACTTCCCGCTACTTCAGCTCTTTCTTTAGCTTTGTGCGTTCCCTGTCTTTGATTAGCAAGATATTGCTTAACATCAAGGTATACTGCGTGATTGTTTGGTTCTATACCAAATACTGAATCAGAAAGTTGCACTTTTCTTCCAGTATCTTTTCCGTTGAAATCTAATACTTTTGCTTCCATTACTTCTGAATGATTACATAAGAGTTGTTACATCCAGGAATACATCCTTTAATAACAAGTAGGTTCTTTTCAGCCACTACTTTTAAAACTCTAAGGTTTTGAACTTTTACATTGTCTCCTCCCATACGTCCAGCCATACGCATTCCTTTGAATACTCTGGATGGATAAGAAGACGCTCCTACAGAACCCGGCGCTCTTAAACGGTTGTGTTGACCGTGAGTTGCTTGACCAACACCACCAAAACCGTGACGTTTAACAACCCCTTGAAAACCTTTACCTTTAGATACACCTTGCACATCTACAAATTCTCCTTCAGCAAAAATAGAAACATCAATAAGATCCCCTAATTTTTGTTCTGTTGCGAAATCTTGGAATTCAACGACTTTTTTCTTAGCTACAGTTCCCGCTTTTGCAAAGTGACCTAAAGCCGCTTTTGTGGAATGTTTCTCGTTTTTGTCATCGAAACCAAGTTGCAACGCTTCATACCCGTCAACACCTTTGGTTCTGACTTGGGTAACAACACATGGTCCAGCTTCGATTACTGTACAAGGAATATTCTTCCCGTTTTCGTCGAAAATGCTAGTCATGCCGATTTTTCTACCAATTAACCCAGACATAATTATTAATTATTAATTATTAAATATAAATATAGAACGCAGCTTTTAACCAAATCCTATTTTTTAAGTGGGTGCAAATGTATAACTTATTTACACACAAACCAAAAAAATAATTTTCGATTAAAAACAGCGTCCTTTTCTTACTAGTAAGCTACTTAAACTTTGATCTCTACTTCAACACCGCTAGGCAATTCCAGTTTCATCAAGGCATCAATAGTTTTTGATGAAGAGGAATAAATATCAATCAATCTCTTGTATGACATTACTTCAAATTGCTCTCTTGCTTTTTTGTTAACGTGTGGAGAACGTAATACTGTGAAAAGTTTTTTGTGAGTTGGTAATGGTATTGGACCTGTAACAACTGCTCCTGTACTTTTAACTGTTTTTACAATCTTTTCAGCAGACTTGTCTACTAACATGTGATCGTAAGATTTTAGTTTTATTCTGATTTTTTGACTCATTTTCTTAAAGATTAAGCGTTTCCTTTTGCTTTTTTGATAACTGCTTCCGAAATATTCGAAGGAGTTTCAGCGTAATGTGAAAATTCCATTGTTGATGTTGCACGACCTGAAGATAAAGTTCTTAAAGTAGTAACATAACCAAACATTTCTGATAATGGCACATCGGCTTTAATGGTTTTAGCACCCGCTCTATCACCCATATCATTTACCTGACCTCTACGACGGTTGATATCACCTACGATATCTCCCATGTTTTCTTCAGGTGTAATCACTTCCATTTTCATGATTGGCTCTAATATAACAGCACCAGCTGCTTTAGCTACCTCTCTATACCCCATTCTTGCTGCAAGCTCAAAAGAAAGTGCATCAGAATCCACAGGATGGAAAGACCCATCCAATAAAGTTACTTTCAAACTATCTACTTGATATCCTGCTAAAGGACCAGTTTTCATAGCTTCTCTAAAACCTTTTTCTACAGATGGTATATATTCTTTAGGAACGTTACCACCTTTGACAGCATTAACGAACTGCAATCCAACAGGAGCTTTACCATCAACTTCATCAGCTGGCTCTAATCTAAATACGATATCACCGAATTTACCACGACCACCAGATTGTTTCTTGTACGTTTCTCTGTGTTGAGCAGACTTTGTAAATGCTTCTTTGTATTCAACTTGAGGCTCACCTTGGTTTACTTCAACTTTGAATTCACGTCTCATTCTATCAACTAAGATGTCCAAGTGAAGCTCACCCATACCTGAGATAATAGTTTGCCCAGAAGCTTCATCTGTTCTAACCGTAAATGTAGGATCCTCTTCAGCTAATTTAGCCAAAGCCATACCCATTTTATCTACGTCAGCCTTAGTTTTAGGTTCAATTGCAATACCAATAACCGGTGCTGGAAATTTCATAGACTCAAGAATAATTGGGTGTTTTTCATCACACAACGTATCTCCAGTTTTGATATCTTTAAATCCAACTGCCGCTCCAATATCACCCGCTTCGATATAATCGATTGGGTTTTGTTTGTTTGCATGCATTTGGTAAATACGAGAAATTCTTTCTTTATTTCCTGAACGTGTGTTCAAAACGTAAGAACCCGCATCTAAACGTCCTGAGTAAGCACGGAAGAAAGCTAAACGACCTACGAATGGGTCAGTAGCAATTTTGAAAGCTAAAGCAGCAAATGGCTCTTTAACATCGGGCTTACGCAATATTTTAGTTTGATCTTCTTCTAACAATTCAGCATCATCAGGATGAATTCCTTCAATACCATCTTTATCCATTGGAGATGGCAAATATTTACATACTGCATCTAACATGAATTGAACTCCTTTATTTTTAAAAGAAGAGCCAGCAATCATAGGAATGATAGCCATATCCATTACAGCAGCTCTCAATGCAATATTGATTTCTTCCTCTGTAATAGAGTTTTCATCTTCCATGAATTTTTCAAGTAAAGTCTCATCATAATCAGCTACTGCCTCAATAAGAATCGATCTGTACTCCTTCACTTCTTCAAGCATATCCTCTGGAATAGGCACAATATCATACGTTGCTCCTAAACCTTCTTCATGCCATACTATAGCTTGATTTTTAACTAAATCCACAACACCTCTGAAATCATTTTCTTCACCAATAGGCAAAGTGATTGCAACTGCGTTTGATTTCAACATATCTCTTACTTGTTGACAAACCATCAAAAAGTTAGATCCTTGTCTATCCATTTTATTAACGAATCCAATACGTGGCACCCTGTATTGATCTGCCAATCTCCAGTTCGTTTCTGATTGTGGCTCAACACCATCAACAGCACTAAATAAGAAAACCAAACCATCAAGAACACGCAAAGAACGGTTTACTTCAACTGTAAAGTCAACGTGTCCCGGTGTATCGATAATATTGAAGTGATAAGGAGCTGTTTCAGATAAAACTTTACCTTGTTCAGTTGGAAAATTCCATTCACAAGTTGTAGCTGCAGAAGTAATTGTAATACCTCTTTCTTGCTCTTGTGCCATCCAGTCCATTGTTGCAGCACCATCGTGTACTTCACCAATTTTGTGTGATTTTCCAGTGTAGAATAATATACGCTCTGTTGTTGTTGTTTTACCAGCATCAATGTGAGCAGCAATTCCTATGTTTCTTGTATATTTTAGATCTCTAGCCATTTCTTAAGAATTAAAATCTAAAGTGAGAGAATGCTTTATTAGCTTCTGCCATTTTGTGAGTATCCATTCTTTTCTTAACAGCAGCTCCTTCTTCTTTAGCCGCAGCTAAACATTCTGAAGCTAACCTCTGAGCCATCGATTTTTCGTTTCTTCTTCTAGAATAAAGAATTAACCATTTCATCGCCATAGAAATTTTTCTGTCTGGACGAATTTGCATCGGAATTTGGAATGTAGCTCCACCTACTCTACGACTACGTACTTCTACGTGAGGCATAACATTGGTTAAGGCATCTTTCCAAATTTCTAATGATGGTTTCTCCGCATCTTGTTTTTTAGACTCAATGATGTCAATTGCATCATAAAATACTTTAAACGCTGTCGATTTTTTTCCATCCCACATTAAGTTGTTCACAAAACGTGTTACCAGTTGGTCATTAAACCTAGGATCTGGTAAAAGTGGTCTCTTCTTTGCCGCTCTTTTTCTCATGTCTTTTTTTTAATAAAATGTCATACTAATATAGTCGCGACGAATCGCGGCTTTACAAGAATAACTTTTTAAATTACTTTTTTGCTTCTTTTGGGCGTTTTGCTCCGTACTTAGATCTTCTTTGCGTTCTTCCTGCTACTCCTGACGTATCAAGGGCACCACGAACGATGTGATATCTAACTCCTGGTAAATCTTTTACCCTTCCACCCCTAACTAATACTATCGAGTGCTCTTGTAGATTGTGTCCTTCACCAGGGATGTAGGCATTTACTTCATTACCATTTGTCAAACGTACACGCGCTACTTTACGCATTGCAGAGTTTGGTTTTTTTGGTGTTGTAGTGTAAACACGCGTACAAACCCCTCTTCTTTGAGGACAAGAATCTAAAGCAACCGATTTACTCTTCTTAGTTATCTGAGTTCTTCCTGTTCTTACTAATTGTTGAATTGTTGGCATAATTAATACTAAAAATTTCTTATTATATTAAATTCCCGCTTTTTACGGGGTTGCAAATGTAGAAAATATTTTTTATTCTACAAACGTTAATCCACTAATTTTCAATAAGATTATTTTATCATTCGATTTTAATCGCAAAAAGCAGATATTTACATTCTATTTAATAAAACAAAATTCACTTGAAGCACTTCCTTATTTATATTCTCCTTTTTAATTTGGGCTTACACTGCTCTGCTCAAAGCTTTCGGGTACTCATTACAGGAAAATCAATATTGGAAACAAAGACAATCGACTCTTTAAAATATAACCCAAAACACACAAACACAAAATCAATTGAGATTGAATTAAACAGGCTGTCCGAAGATCTTTCAAGAATTGGATACATTGACAACATTACCGGACCACCAATCCAAATAAATGACTCCAGTTATCGTGCTAAAATACATTTAGGAGAAAAAATAAAAGCGATACATATATATATAGGTAGCAACAAAAAACCAAACCTTCCTATACTTTTAAAAGAAGAAGAAGAAGAAGAAGATACTATTATACTACCTTACCCAGAAATAGATTTTTACTTGCGTAAAAAAATACAAGAATTAGAACAAAATGGGTTTGCATTAGCTAAACTAAAGCTGACAAACATCAAAAGAATAAATGCCGTTTTGTACGCCAATTTAAAAATAGAAACCGACAAGAAAAGAATCTTAAATGCGATAACCATAAATTACGAAGACACAAATTCAACTACAAAATTCCCATCCGGACATTTTGCTCAACTAAACAGAAAATACAAAACAAGCATTTTTAACCAAAAAGTACTCGATCAGATTTACACTGATTTTGAAAATTTTGGATTCATCAGTCAAATAAAATATCCGGAAATTCTATTTACAAAAGATACCACAAAAGTATACGTATATCTTCAAAAAAGAAAATCAAACACATTTGACGGTTTCATTGGATTTTCTAACAATGAAAATCAAAAAATCACATTAAATGGGTATTTAGATGTACAACTCCAAAATATTTTAGGCACCGGCGAACAACTTTCAGTCTATTGGAAAAGCGATGGTAATAACCAAAAAACATTTAAAGCGAGTGTTGAATTGCCCTATTTGCTAAAAACTCCAATAGGCCTAAAAGCACAAATTCAGCTATTCCGACAAGACACGACCTTTCAAAACACTAAAACCGCAATAGACCTGAGCTACTTCATCAATTACAACACTCGGTTTTATTTAGGATACCAAAAAACAGAATCCAGCGCTATCCAAAATTTAAACAATAATCCAATTAGCGATTTCAATAATTCGTTCCTAACGTCAAGTTTTAATTATATCAAATTAAACGCAGCCAATTCTATTTTTTCAATAAAATCAAGTCTCACACTACAATCCGGAATAGGAAGCAGAGTTCTTTATACCCTATCCGAAAATACAACAAAAAGCAACCAGTTTTTTATAAACATTCAAGGTGTACACAACTTTAACCTGAATAAAAAAAATTCCATCTATGTAAATAGTCTAAATTATTATCTACAAAGCAATAATTATGTCACAAACGAATTATATCGTTTTGGGGGATTCAACAGCGTAAGAGGTTTTGCTGAAAATAGCCTGCAAGCCTACCTCATGACTTCACTACTCACGGAGTATCGCTATATTGTATCTCCCAATCTTTACGTTCATTCAATTTTAGATTACAGTATTTACAAAGATAAATCCGCAATAGACCAACAAGACAAAAAAGAAAACTTAATAGGCATTGGAATGGGATTGGGATTACTAACAAAAAATGGATTATTCAAATTAGGACTTGCCAGTGGGAGCACCACAAATCAACCAATAGAAATCAACAATACAATTGTACACATCAGCTATAATGTCACTTTTTAAAACATTAGAAACCGATTACACGACTTTTGTTCTATTAAAAATAGTCAAAATTTAAAAATCAAAAAACATTGCGAATAGCATATTAAAATTAATTTCTAATTTACTTCAAAACTTAAATAAAAGAATTAGAAAACATTTTTTGACATGGCAAACAGTTTTCGTCTCTATTTCTTTGCATCCAGTAAGGCACAATGTCCAGCCCATACTTTTTTTAACAGAACATTTACACTACAGACAAACATAGCAGTAAAAAAAATCTAGATATCCGCAAACAATTATCATCCTATTTAAACAATATTATGTTTTCATGAGATATCTCCTGATTTTTGTTTAAAAAAAACAAAAATATTGACTAATTAATAGTAATTATTGAAAATATTAAATTATTGTTAAATTTTAACGATAAATAATTAGGAATATTAACAAATTATTAAGAGATTTGCTAAACTAATTCAAAATATTTATAAAATGAAACTAAAGTTCAATGGATTCTTTGTACTATTTGTAGTACTTATGGCGCAGCTTACTTTTGCGCAAGAAAGATCTGTTTCAGGTGTTGTTTCTGATAATGCAGGATTGCCAATACCAGGCGTGAGTGTATTAGTGAAAGGAACAAATACTGGAACACAAACTGATTTTGATGGGAAATTTTCTATCAGAGCAACACCAAGCCAAGTCTTGGTATTTAGCTACATTGGGATGAAAACCAAAGAAGTAGCAGCTAGTTCTACAAACCTAAAGGTTAAATTAGCTAGTGAAGCCATGGAGCTTGAAGGTGTTGTTGTAACAGCTTTGGGGATTAAAAGAGAGAAAAAATCTCTAGGTTATGCTACTCAGGAAGTTAAAGGTGACGCTGTAGCCCTAGTAAAAAGTTCAAACTTTGTAAACTCGCTATCTGGTAAAGTTGCAGGTTTAGAAATTAAAACTTCAGGAAACTTAGGTGGGTCCACACAAGTAGTTATCAGAGGAAATAACTCAATACAAGGAAATAATCAAGCATTATTTGTAGTTGATGGTGTTCCAATAGATAACAGCAACTCAAACACAAGGGATCAACAAGCTGGTAGAGGTGGATATGACTACGGTAATGCTGCATCCGATATCAACCCTGATGATATTGAATCTATTAATGTTTTAAAAGGAGCTGCTGCAACTGCACTTTATGGTTCTCGTGCCTCTAATGGTGTTGTAATGATCACTACTAAAAAAGGGAAGAGTCAAAACGGTATTGGAATCACTATTAGTTCGAGTTTAACTTTAGGGAGAGCAGACAAAGAAACTTTGCCTAGATATCAAAATAAATACGGAGCTGGATATGGTCCTTATTATGACTCCGCTGATGGATATTTTGGATTGGCTGACGTTAACGGAGACGGTGTTGATGATTTAACAACTCCTTTTACTGAAGATGCTTCTTATGGAGCAGCATTTAACCCATCGTTATTAATTTACCAATGGAATTCTATTTATCCTCAATTAACTGAAACTTTCGGAAAAGCGACTCCTTGGGTTGCTGGTAAAGCAACTCCAAATTCTGTATGGGGTACTGGAAGTACTGCTGTAAACTCTGTTTCATTAGATGGCGGGGATGATAAAAGTTCTTTTAGATTAGGTTTTACCAACTTATTACAAGAAGGCAACTTACCAAACAGTGGTATTAAAAGAAATACAATCTCTTTCTCAGGAACTCATAATTTAACTGAAAAATTAAAAGCTTCTGCAAGTTTTAATTTTATCAAAACTGATGGAAAAGGGAGAAATGGTACAGGTTATTCTTCTACAAACGTAATGCAACAGTTTAGACAATGGAATCAAATGAACGTTGATTTCGACGAACAAAAAGCTGCTTATTTACTTACAAGAGAGAACATCACTTGGAATCCAAACTCTTCTACTAATTTAAAACCCATTTATTCAGATAATCCATATTGGACATTCTATGAAAATTATCAAACAGATACAAGATCAAGATACTTTGGTAATATAGCATTAGATGATAAATTAACTAATTGGTTGAGCATAATGGGTAGATTCTCTTTTGACACCTACAGTGAATTACAAGAGGAAAGAACAAATGTTGGAAGTGCAGACGTATCTAAATATTCAAGAAACAATAATAATGTATCAGAATACAACTACGATTTAATGTTAAACTTCAATAAAGATTTAACTGAAAAATTAAATTTAGAAGGCAACATAGGTTATAATGTTAGAAACAACATTAGAAACAGTATTTTTGCAACTACTAACGGAGGTTTAAACAAATCGCGTCTTTATTCACTTTCAAACAGTGTTAGTCCAATTCTTGCACCGCAAGAATATGAAGCAAGTAGTATGGTTGACGGTGCTTACATAAGAGCTAGTTTAGGTTATGATAATTTTGCTTACTTAGAAGGAAGTTACAGAAGTGACCGTTCATCAAATTTACCAAAACAAGATAACAGATACGGCTATTACTCCGTTTCTGGAAGTTTAGTTTTCTCTAAATATATTAATGTAGACTGGTTATCCTTTGGTAAATTAAGAGCTAATTACGCTGAAGTAGGTAACGACACGACACCATACAGTGTGTTCAACACATTCGATATTGGAACTCCATTTAACGGAACTGGTATTGCTTCAAATCCTGGTGCTCAAAATAATTTGGACCTTTTACCAGAGAGACAAAAAAGTTATGAATTTGGTTTAGAAATGACTTTCTTTAAAAGACGTCTTGGATTTGATGTGTCTTATTACAATGACTTAAATATCAATCAAATTACAAGTATTCCATTATCAACGGCTACAGGATATAATTCAGCAGTTTTAAATGCTGGAACAATCGAAAACAAAGGACTTGAGGTCCAGATTAATGGAACACCACTAAAAACAAATGATTTCAGATGGGATTTAAATTTGAACTGGTCTCAAAATAAGAGTTTAGTTGTTGAATTATTGAACGGTATTGAAAATTTACAATTAGCTTCATTACAAGGTGGCGTTTCTATTAATGCTACCCCTGGACAACCTTACGGAACCATCAGAGGTAGTGATTTTATTTATGCTGATAATGGCCAACCAATCGTTAACCAGACAGGAAGCGGATCTAGAATTGGTACGTATCAAAGAACAGGTGCAAATAACATAGTTATTGGAGATATCAATGCTGATTGGAAAGCAGGCCTTAACAACAGTTTCACATACAAAAATTTCAATTTAAGCTTCTTAATTGACATGCAAAAAGGTGGAGATGTTTTCTCCCTTGACACATGGTATGGTTATGCGACAGGAATGTATGATTTCTCAGCTGCCAATAATGAATTAGGCAACCCTGTTAGAGATCCAATTGTTGGAACACCAGGAAACTATGGAGCTAATAGTGGTGGATTTATTTTACCAGGTGCGGCTCCTGATGGAACACCAAATGCAGTTAGAGCTAATGGAAGTGTATATACAACAGCTTGGGGCTACGCTAGAGCCCCTAATAAACTTCATGTTTATGATGCGGGTTACGTGAAGTTACGTGAGGCAAGTTTAAGTTATAACTTTAGTACTAAAACATTAAAAAATTCTCCTTTCACTAATATTGTTGTATCGTTAATTGGAAGAAATCTATGGATTATTGATAAAAATACTCCATATTCAGATCCTGAAGCTGGTCTAAGTTCTGGAAATGTTCAAGGATACCAATCGGGAGCTTATCCATCAATAAGAGAAGTCGGAGCAAGTCTTAAACTACAGTTTTAAAAAATTAAATTATGAAAAAAATAATATTAACAACATTAACTATTATTACTTTAATGGTATCATGTCAATCTGACGACCAATATGAAGATAAAAATAGAGATCCAAAGAACCCTACTCAGGTTAGTTCAGATTTTTTATTCAATGCTGCGACCAAGAGTTTGTTCGATCAGATGACCAGCACCAATGTAAATACAAATATCTTTAGGATGTTAGGTCAACATTGGACTGAAACAACGTATGTAGATGAAGCCAATTATGATTTCAATACTCGTAATATCCCACAAAACCACTGGTCTGAAATGTACCGAGATGTTTTATTGGATTTAGCAACTGCAAAAACAAATAATGATGCAGATACTGCAATATCAGAGGCTACCAGAAAAACAAGAAATGCTCAAATTGAGATTTTGGCAATTTATACTTGGGCGCAAATGGTTGAAACTTTTGGAAACATTCCATATACTCAAGCGTTGAATGCAGGTAAATACGTATTACCCAAATATGATGACGCAGCGACAATTTACAGCGATTTGCTTACTCGTTTAACTGCTACAATTCCAAACTTATCTAACACCGGTTTTGGAGCAGCAGATAATATTTACGGAGGAAATACAGCTAAATGGAAAAAATTCGGTAATTCATTGTTATTAAGAATGGGAGTAAGAGTTGCGGATGTTTCGGCAATGACTGCTCAATCAACTGCTGCAATTAAATCGGCTGTTAGTGGTGGAGTATTCACATCAAACGCCGATAATGCTGCTTTAGCTTATTCCAGTGCTACTCCCAATACTAATCCAGTTTGGGTTGATTTAGTACAATCAGGAAGATCGGATTTTGTTATTGCTAATACATTAGTGGATAAAATGAATGATCTTAATGACCCTAGAAGACCTTTTTACTTCGATCAAAATAAAGGGGCAGGTGTTTACGAAGGCGGACCTTATGGTGATAATAATGCTTTTTCATCTTACACTCATGTAAGCGCAAGAGTAATAGACCCAACTAATCCAGCATCGTTAATAGATTATTCAGAAGTTTGCTTTTACTTAGCGGACGCAGCGGAGCGCTCTATATCAGGAACACCTGCTACAGCTGCTGATTTTTACAATAAAGGTATTACTGCATCATTTGACTATTGGGGAGCTCCAAATGCAGCTAATTATTTATTAAGTACTAAAGTAAATTATGCCACAGCACAAGGAACTTGGAGAGTAAAAATTGGTACCCAACTTTGGTTAGCTATGTATAACAGAGGTTACGAAGCATGGACTGCTTGGAGAAGTTATGATTTCCCTGGCTTTAACTTACCAGCAGTATCTGAAGATCCAGTTCCAACGAGATACACCTACCCTATTAATGAACAAAATTTAAATAACGCCAACTATACTGCTGCATCTGCCGCAATTGGAGGTGATAAACAAACAACAAAACTTTTCTGGGATAAATTCTAGTTATCACTTAATTCAATTATTAAAACCACCCCATTTTTTGGGGTGGTTTTTTTTTATATCTTTTGCATGATAGAAAAAGAACATAAAATATTTGAGATTAGAGCGATAATTGAAGCTATATAAGCGGGTGCAACAGTAGACAACGTTTATATTCAAAAGGAAGCAAGAAGCAAACTAATGTAAAACTTAATGAAAGTGATGAAGCGCAGAAACATCAGCTTTTCGTGTGTTCAAGTTGAAAAACTAAACAGATTGACTCCTAACAATCATCAAGATGCGGTGGCAACTATCCCGACAATTTCCTTTTTTGAATTAGAATCTTTGATTGAATCCGTAATAGAGAATGGAAAGAAACCTTTGTTATTAATTTTGGTAAATATCGGATGCCCATAATTTTGGTGCTATCAAAAGAACGGCCGAATGTACAGGAGTAAATGAAATCATCGTTCAAAAAGCAGGTTCAGCACCAATAAAAGATGATAAGGTAAAACATCTGCAGGCGCCGTTTTTAATATTCTTATTTGTACCGTAGGACGCATCAAAGACACTATTTTTTTGTTGCAGGCTACTGGCATAAAGAACGTTGTGGCCATTGAGAAAACAGATCAATATATATGACATTTTACTTAATGAACCCGTAGCGATTATTATAGGATCTGAAGATCGTGGTGTAAATCCTTCGTTTCTTGAAATTGTTGATAAAAAAGCAAAACTTCCAATGGTTTGGAAGCATTAGATCATTAAACATTTCGGTAGCCTGTGGTGCTTTCTTATGTGAAGCGACAAGACAACGATCTTAGAATTTTTATTGTAACACCCTCTTCTAAAATGAGTTATAACTTCGGTAAATTCATTTTTTTTACTTGTAAAAAGTCCAGACCTTTATTAATAAATTAAAAAAACACAACAATTAATTATTCCTTATTTTCTTAGTTATTCTCCAGCAATTTACTGTCATTATGGATGGATTTTATATAATCTCTGGGCGTCAGATTACTATATAACTTAAAACTAGTGGTAAAATATGAAAATGAATTAAATCCTGTTTCATGAACCAAGAACTGTATGTTTCTTTCTCCAAGATGGATCAGCTTAATGGCGTAATCCAATCGAAACTCTCTCATATATTGGCTGATGTTCTTATTTGTCAGTTTTCTGATTCTTTTATCTAAAGTTGATTTACTAATAAAAAGCTGTTTGGACAATTCATCTATATCAACATTCAATTTCAAATTATTCAACAAATGTTCATTTACACTCGTAAGAAAATCTTTTTCAGATAATTTTATAGTAACTTTTGAAAACGGATCTGGCTTGAATTTTTTTTCTATATTATTTTTGAATTCAAGTAAATTATTGACTTTAAAAATTAACTCTCTAACCTTAAAAGGCTTTACTATAAAATCATTGACTCCGTTTTCAAGTAGCTTATACTGAACGCTATCGTCTATATTAGCAGTGATTATTACAAATGGAACTGCGTTTAGTTTACCATTTTTTTTTATATTAAAATACAAATCTTCTCCATTCATATTAGGCATCATCAAGTCACTAATAATAATATCGGGTATGTGTTTGTTTAAGTATAACAGTGCATCAATACCGTCTTTGAACCAGTTCACATTAAAACCACTCAGGCTCAATAACTCCGAGATTGAGTTGCCAAGCGCTACATCATCTTCAATCAATACTATTCCGCTTTTTTGATTTATCATGCACCTAAATTAACTATTTTTATTTTAAATTATTGTTATTATTTTTTAAATCATTAGGACTAGTATTCATATAAATTAAAATTAAAATATCTTTATTTATGATTAAAGAACTACACCTCGCAAATGAAGCAATTACACCTAAAAAATCTAACAAAAGAGACCGATTGAATTACAATTATTTTTTTATCTGATAAAATAATTTTGCGCATACAACAGAAAGGCGTATGCTTTATTAGAAATAAATTAGTCTTAATAAAATTGATTTATTATATTGAAAAAATCAAATAAATAAAACCGTCTTAGATTGATGAAAAATCTCTTAATAAACATTTCTAAAGTCACTAATACTGTATTAAAAAAACACTCCATAAATGACGCCTTAGACTTATACTTAAGCGACATTGCCAAAGAACAACAAATCGACAGCTATACTATTTATAAGAACAAAACAAAAAACGGCATAATAACCTTTCATTCTGTCAATAAAAGACCAGATAATGAAATTAACAATCCTAATCAAAACGACCATAATTACGATAATTTTTCAGAACTTTATGAAATATTATCAAAAAACAAGTCTTTGCATGGTCTTGTCAGAGACAATAAAAATGTGATTTCTAAAAAATATATGGAAACAAAAGGAATAAAATCCTATCTATTTACCCCTATATTTTCGGAAACTACATTCTGGGGCTGGATCAACTACACCATATGCAAAGAGGAAAGAAAATGGCAAGAGGAACAAATTAAAACCTTACACACAGTTGCTAAAAATATTGGAGACAGGCTTTACAAAGATAAAATTAATATAAAATTAAAAAAAACTTTGGAAAGATTTGATTTTTACATGGCCGGTTCAAATCAAGCAATGTGGGAATGGAATATTAAAACTAAGAAAACAACCTACTCTCATAATTGGGAAGGAATGTTAGGATATACTGAAGAAGAAATCACACAAGATAAAGAATTATGGCAAAAAAGCATTCACTCAGAGGACATGATTCAAATTGCAATCGATTTAGAATATTTTGTTACGCAAAAATTAAATCGGTATGAAGGAACTTCAAGAATGATTCATAAAGACGGACATATAATATGGATAAAATATTCCGGAATACTTAAAAAAAATAAAAAAGGAAAGCCGACAAAAGTCATTGGAACACATACTGATATTAGTGAGATTAAAGAAAAAGAAAACCAATTAGAGTTGTCCGAAGCTAAATTTAGATTCATTGCAGAAAACACAACCGATATAATTTGTCAACAAAAAATGGACGGAAGTTATTACTATATTTCAAATTCTTCAAAAGAAATAATAGGATATACACCTGATGAATTAATAAACAAAAAAATATTTGATTACATCCATCCTGACGATTATACAGACATGTTGAATTATTATAAAGCGTTTCTTAATTGCAGTAAAAACAAAACGGTAACGTATCGTTTTAGAAAAAAAGACAATGCCTATATATGGCTGGAAACCACTTTAAAAACAATATTAAATCATGAAAACATAATCATTGGTATACAAACTTCCAGCAGAGATGTCAGCGATAGAATTAAAGCCACCGAAGAAATCAAGATAGCATTTGAAAAAGAGAAAGAACTTAACGAAATGAAATCTAGGTTTATTACAATGGCGTCTCATCAATTTAGAACCCCTTTGACGGTTATTTATTCCAGTGCGGAACTCATTGAGCTTAAATTAGATCATTTTGACAAACACACACACCAATCCTTAGAAAAAATAACGTTACGAATAAAAAATGAAGTAGATCGAATGATCGAGTTAATGAACAACATATTAATTTTTGGAAAATACGAATCGGAAAAAATTCAAAAAACAATAAAAGTTCTAGATTTTAATACATTCATTAACTCCTTATTAAATCTTTATTTTAATAATCAACATCACAAACGCAAAATTCAAGTAAAAATAAAAGGTGAAAAACATTTTTTTATTACTGATGAAATCTTAATGACTCACATTCTAACGAATCTAATTAATAATGCCTTTAAATATTCCAAAGGAAAACCAGACCCTTTACTCCTTATAACCTATTTAGAAAAAGAACTAGAAATAGAGGTGATTGATTTTGGAATTGGAATTCCCGAAAATGATATTCAATATGTATTTACATCCTTTTTTAGAGCTTCAAATACAACGGCAATAACTGGTTCCGGATTAGGATTAGCAGTTGTAAAACAATTTACAGATTTTTTAAACGGTAAAATAGAACTAAAAACTCAAGAAAACATTGGAACTCGAATAAAATTAATTTTCCCTTATGAAAAAAAATAATATCCTTTTAGTTGATGATGACCCAAATATTAGAGAGACCATTGCTGAACTTCTAAGGTATGAAAATTACGAGGTAAAAGTTGCCTCTAATGGCCAAAACGCTTTAGATCTACTAGAATACTGGATTCCTGACTTAATTATATGCGATATAATGATGCCCGTAATGGACGGACATGTATTCCATAAAACAATCTCAGAAAACCAATCTTTGAGCCCCATTCCTTTTATTTTTCTGACAGCAAAAAAAGAAAATAATTTGATGAGAAAATGCCTGTTAGAAGGCGTTGATGATTTTTTATCAAAACCATTTAAAATCAAAGAGTTAATAAAAACAATAGATGTAAAAATAGAACGATTTGAAAAAATAAAGAATGCCAATAATAATTTATATATTGGCAAAAAAAATCATTTTGCACATGAAATAAACACCCCTCTTTCCGGGATTTTAGGTTCAATAGAATTGCTCATGGATGCTACAGAAAACTATAAAAAAAATGAAATCGCTACATTTTATGATTCAATAAGGGTCTCTGGAGAACGATTAAACAGAACAATGCAAAACTTAATACTCTATCAAAATCTTAAAAACAATACAATCGAGTTTGATCACCAGTCAAAAACTGAAATAGCGACGACATTTGTAAATACTACAAGCAAAATTTTTGAGATTTATGATAAAAAAAACAATACAATTAATTTCAAAATAGATGAAGCTACTATAAAAATTAGTCAAAGACACTTAAAATTCATCCTATTTGAATTAATTGATAATGCATTGAAATTTTCTAAAAAGGATCCTACAATTATTGTTTCCGGCCAAAAATATAATGAGGAATACTATGAACTGGTTATTAAAGATTTTGGCATAGGGTTTAGTTCTGCTGAATTAAATAAAATTGGTGCTGCGCAACAATTCAAAAGAGAAGAGAGAGAACAACAGGGATTAGGCATGGGCCTTTATCTAAGCAAAACAATTATAAAAAAAATAAATGGTGTTTTCAGTATTGTTTCAAAAGAGAATGAAGGCACTACCATTAAAATATTCCTTCCATTAGACTCTAATTGCTGATACACATAACAAGCATCCTGCAGTTTCTCAACTAATAAAAGACCATTAGTATCCGCTAAATCTGTTTAAACTACCTAACCTCTTTCGTATTTTTGTTTGATTTAATACTGTATTTTTTTAGGATAAATAAAACAAGACAAAGACATCTTTAGTACTTAAAACTTCGATATTATTAAAAAAAAAAGCGCAATAAGTATCGTTACTTGCAATCTCCAAGGCAGTATGAAAATAAAGCCCTAATTATTAATTCATTAGGTATCTTCATACAAATCAGTTTTTCAATCCTAGTAATATAACTGTGCCAAATACCGTTCTTTTTCGAAGCAAAAAAACTAATAATATTTAACTACTCCTTCCATTTCCATATATAATATCTAGATTAAGCATCCGCAAAAAATTATCATAATATTGAGATCAATAGGTGCTTTTTTATGATAAAAAACACAATTATACTTAATTTATTTTGAATAAAAAAATTGAATAATTAATAGTATTTGTTCAATATATTGAATTATCGTTAATATTTAATATGTTTTAATTAGGAATGTTAAGAATTTATTAAGAATTTTGAAAATCTAATTCAAAAATATTTTAATATGAAATTAATGTTTAATAGCTTTTTGGTGCTGGCAATAGCACTGATTTCGCAAGTTACATTTGCTCAGGAAAGAATGGTTTCCGGGTTGGTTTCCGACGAAAGCGGATTACCAATTCCAGGAGTTAACATTCTGGTTAAAGGAACCACAAACGGAATTCAGACTGATTTTGACGGTAAATTTCAAATCATGGTAGCACCAGAACAAATGCTGGTTTTTTCCTACATTGGAATGATCGGTAAAGAAGTCTTAGCTTCATCAACTAATTTGACAATCAAACTGAAAGATGATGCTGTACAATTAGAAGGTGTTGTAGTTACAGCCCTTGGAATCAAAAGAGAAAAAAAATCACTAGGATATGCAACTCAGGAAGTAGGCGGTGATTTACTGTCTCAAGGTGGTCAAAACAATGCAGTATCAGCTCTTTCTGGAAATGTGGCAGGGGTTCAAGTAGTTGCACCATCAACAATGGGAGGCTCTTCACGAATTATCATGAGAGGTATTGGATCCGTAACCGGAGAAAACAAACCTTTGATTGTGATAGATGGTATTCCTTTAGACAATGGTAATTATAACGACTCCAATACCGAAAGAGGAGCCGGAGGTAGGGATTATGGAGACGCTTCTGCGGATATTAATCCAGACGATATCGAATCCGTTACGGTATTAAAAGGAGGTCCTGCTGCCGCACTTTACGGGAATAGAGCCGGTAACGGTGCCATTTTGTACACTACAAAATCAGCTAAAAAAGGAAAAGGTGTAATCGAATTCAACAGTGGAATCACTCTCGAATCGATCAACATCATGCCAAACCTTCAAAACTCTTATGGTGGTGGTAATTCAACTACTTTTGGAACAGCTAACATAAACGGAACCACATACAACGTTCCTGATTATGGAACAGATGAAAGCTGGGGACCTAAATACGATCCCAATTTAAAATACCTTCCCTGGAATGCTTTTGATCCTGAATTTTCTAATGATTTTCTAAAAGAAAGGTCATGGGTTGCACCTGCTAACGATGTTCGTTCTTTTTTTAGAACTGGTGTAACACGCAACAACTCGATCTCTTTCATGAAAGCAACCGAAGATTCTAATATCAGAGTTGCCTATGCGAACCAAAGTACAGACGGAATCGTTCCAAATAGCAGACTGTCCAAAAACACCTTCTCTTTTAATGCGAGTACTAAAATATCGGATAAATTAAAAGTAGAAGCTATGGCTACCTATACTTTGACCAAAGGTTTTAACAGACCCGAACAAGGATATGGAGACAATAGTTTAGGACAAAAATTCTTTCAATGGGGACAAAGACAATTGGACTACAATGAATTAAAGGATTACAAACTGGCCAATGGCGACCAAAGAACTTGGAACAGAAAAGGTTTTGACGATGCTACACCTAATTATTCTGACAACGCCTATTGGACCATCAATGAAAATACATCCGAAGACAAAAGAAACCGTCTTTTTGGAAACGCTAAATTGACATATAACATCACTGATGAATTATATGTAGTAGGAAATGTGTATGCTGACACTTATACTTTTAGAGTAAGTGAAAGAGTCGCTATAGGCTCACAGGCTCAATCGAGTTATACGGATCAAACCAGAACTTTAAGTGATTTCAATTATGAAGGAAGAGTCCATTTTGACAAAAAAATAGGAAAATTTAGTGTTAATTCGTTTTTAGGTGCAAACAGAAGAAATTATTCCTTCAACTCCATTCGCGGAGAGTCTGTAGGAGGATTAGTATTGCCAGGATTGTATAACTTATCCAACAGTTCTGAACAAGCTCTAGCTACTAATGAGCAACAATTCATGACCACTAATAGTCTTTATGGTTTTGCTTCGGTGGGATATGACAACATGTTATTTCTTGAAGTTACGGATAGAAATGACTGGTTTAGTACCACTAGCAAATCCGTAAACTACGCCTCGGTAACGGGTAGTTTTATTTTTTCTGAACTGACTGATATTGATTGGTTGGATTTTGGTAAACTAAGAGCAGGTTGGGCACAAGCCGGAAACAGCACATCACCTTACCGTCTTCAAAATTATATTGACGTTTATTCTCCTTTTCAAGGTGATCCACGATATAGTACGGCTTTAAGCTCTAATAACGCTGATCTTGTACCTGAATTGAAAACTACTAAAGAAATTGGTCTGGAATTCAGTTTATTCAAAAAAAGAGTAAATTTAGACGTATCCTATTATGACGTAATTACAACTGATTTAATTACACCGATACAATTAGAAACGAGCACAGGATTTAGCTCTAAACTGATTAACGCAGGTAAATTACAAAACAGAGGTATCGAAACTACCTTGAACATTAACCCGATACGAACTGAAGATTTCAACTGGGACATCACTTGGAACTTTGCTAAAAATGACAACAAATTAGTCGAATTATTCGAAGATGTAACGAGTTTACAATTAGCACAAGGGCCTTTTAGAGCACGTTTATTAGCTGTTGTAGGTCAAAAATACGGTCAACTCTACGGAACTGACTTTGTATATGACAACAATGGGAACAAGCTAGTGGGAGCAGATGGAAATTACGTAGCCTCTGAACAAAAATCACTCGGATCTATTATACCGGATTACAACATGGGAATAAGAAATGCTTTCCGGTATAAAAACTTTAGCTTGAGTGCTTTAATTGACATTCAAAAAGGTGGTAGTTATTTCTCTACTACTCACATGTGGGGAACTTATTCTGGAATGCTTGAAAATTCTGCAGCAAACGGAATAAGAGAAAATGGAATTGTTGTAGATGGTGTTTTGGCTGACGGAACACAAAATACACAAAATATTCCTGCAAGAACATGGGCACAAGCACATTACAACACTGTAGATGCTCAAAATGTTTTTGATGCTGATTACATCAAATTAAGAGAAGTATCTTTTGGATACAACTTGCCAATCAAAAAAGAAAGTCCTTTTAGCAGTATTAAACTATCTGTTTATGGAAGAAACTTATTTGCTTGGGGATTGGCCTGGAAAGGAATGGATCCAGAAATGGCTTCATACGGAAGTGGCAATACACAAGGTATCGAAGGAGGTTCATTGCCTTCTACCAGAACCTACGGAATGAACCTGGAATTTAAATTCTAATAAAAAAATCATGAAAAAAAGAATCATATCTGCCTTAGCATTTATTGCTATACTTGTAACCACAAGCTGCACCGCTGATTTAGAAGAAATCAACAATGACCCAAACAGACCGGTATCCGTACCTAGCTATGGAGTATTCAACTTTGCCAATAAAGCCATTATGGACGGAACCAGAGGCCCATTCTCTTCTGCTAGAATGACTTTACCATGGGTTCAATATTCGGCACAGACAAATTACACAGAAGAGGATCGCTTCCAATTCAGACAGGAAACCAATACTGCTTTATACAACTCCTATTATTTAGCTGCCAATAATTATAAGTTAGTCATAGATTTGAATGTAGATCCTGCAACAAGAGCTGAAATGTCATCTTATGGAAATAATGACAATCAAATAGCTGCGGCAAGAATAATGCTGGCGTATACTTTTTCTCAATTAGTAGACACCTATGGTGATGTCCCTTATTACTCTTACGGAAATAGTGATGCCGATTTTCAAGCTTTGCAATTAGAAAAAGGCATTCTGAAACCCAAATATGCCAGTCAGCAAAAAATATATGCTGATATTCTAAAAGAATTACAAGAAGCCTCTGAAATGATTGTAGCTACTGAAGTAGTTTTTACCCGAGGGGATCAACTTTTTCAGGGAAATGCTCAAAAACTAAAAAGATTCTCTAACTCCCTGCGCTTACGAATAGCAAACAGAGTAAAAGGAGTTGTTTCTGGTGCCGAAGGTCACATTACTGATGCAATCGCTTCGGGCGTTATGCTTTCAAATTCAGATAATGTTGGCTTGACTTATCAAAATGATGCCATCAATCCTAGCCCACTCTATATTGCTTTTTTTATAAACAACAGAGATGATTTTACGATTTCTAATACTTTTGTAGACTTATTAAAAGGAACTTTAGGAAACAATAGTGCGGATCCAAGGTTGCAAAAATATGCAGCTCCAATAACTGCATCCTTAGAAGATGTGGGTAACAACTTGTATACAGAAACTGATGATTTAGCCCAATATATCGGAATGCCATATGGAATTCCTAGTGCATCAGCACCATCACAGTTACCTAATACATCGCGATTTAGTTCTAATATTCTTAAAACTAATTATACTGAATACTTTATGGAATATGCGGAAGTTGAATTTTTATTGGCCGAAAATAACAATTGGAACAATACAAATTACACCAATGGCGTAAGAGCTTCCATGGAACGTTGGGGAGTCACAGCAGCTAAAATTAGTACCTACTTAACGAACCTGGCCCCACCATCAAAAGAAAATGTACTGACTCAAAAATACATAGCGCTTTACATGCAGCCTACAGAGGCCTGGTCAGAACACAGACGAACTGGATTCCCTAATACAATCTTGAAACCAGGCGGTACTTATGCCTTGAATAATCCTTTTGAAGGCGCAACAACCTATACCTTTAAAGCTTTAAACAATTTGACAGAAATGCCAAGTCGCCTTAATTATCCCGTGAACTCCCCTCAGTTAAACGGCGAAAATTATCAACAAGCATCCTCTAATATAGGTGGTGATTTACTAACCACTAAATTGATTTGGGACAAAAATTAATTATCCTTTAATTAGTTTTTAAAAAGAAGAATACTAAAAAATTACAATTTTTAAACAGTAGTAAACAAATGTTCGCTACTGTTTTTTTTTGTTTAAAAAGTTCCTTTGACACAGATTAAGCTTCTTATTTGAATTACGCTCCGTACTATCAAATTCGGCTCATGCCGTGCTTATGTCCTCCAATCCACTGCGTAAGTTATAAAAAAAGACAAAGTAAGACTGTCATTTAAAAACTAAACCCTTTGCAAGTTTGAAACGCAGCAAGAGTTCTTAAAAAGAAAAACACTGCCAAAATTTTAGGTTTAAAAAAATTAATAAAATGGATAGTTAACGAGAGAAAATAATTTTAAAAAAAGTTATTTTTTTCTTTCAATGACATAATTTACCATTAAAATAAGTGCCTCTTTAAATTCAGAATTGGGATAGTTATCCAAAATCAAAAGGGCTTCTTGCTGAAATTCGACCATTTTTTGTTCCGCATAAAGCAATCCGTTATTGTTTTTCACAAAAGCAATCACTTCTTTGACGCGTTTTTTATCTTTATTATGGTTTTTTATGGAGTTGATCAACCACGTTTTTTCTTTTGAAGTACACGTATTCAGAACATGAATAAGTGGCAATGTCATCTTTTGTTCTTTGATGTCAATTCCGGTTGGTTTACCAATAGCTTCCTCCGTATAATCAAATAAATCATCTTTTATTTGAAAAGCCATGCCTATGAGTTCTCCAAACTTGCGCATGTTTTCAACCTGAACTTCCTCTTCAATTACTGATCTTGCTCCCAGAGCACAACAGGCAGCAATAAGTGTAGCTGTCTTTTTCCGAATGATTTCATAATAGATATCTTCTGTAATGTCAAGTCTTCGGGCTTTTTCAATTTGGAGTAATTCCCCTTCACTCATTTCACGTACTGCTACGGAAATAATTCGGAGTAAATCGAAATCACCATTGTCTATAGAAAGCAACAATCCTTTGGACAACAAATAATCACCAACAAGTACGGCAATTTTATTTTTCCAAAGCGCATTTAGCGAGAAAAAACCTCTTCTGCGGTTGCTGTCATCTACTACATCATCATGAACTAATGTAGCGGTATGAATAAGTTCAATAACACAAGCGCCGCGATATGTACGCTCGTTTACAACTCCTGCCGAAACCATTTTGGCCGTCAAAAAAACAAACATGGGACGCATTTGTTTTCCTTTTCTATTGACAATATAATACGTGATTCTATTCAACAAAGCCACTTGAGACGTCATCGATTCGTAGAACTTTTTTTCAAAAAGTTCCATTTCATCAAAAATGGGCTGTTTAATTTTAGAGGTCACATTCATTAGAATTCAAAGGTACATTATTAACCTGCCATTATTTTGATATTTCCATAAAAACCGAATCCTTTTACGCTTCCTTGTTTGCTAATTGTCCGCAGGCAGCATCTATATCTTTACCGCGACTTCTTCGCACTTTTACAACAATTCCGGCAGCCTCAAGCGCTTTTATGTACGCCTCTATTGATTCATCAGAGGCTTGTTGAAACTCCCCATCATCAATGGGATTATATTCAATAAGATTCACTTTGCAAGGAACATATTTACAAAACTTTACTAAGGCCTCTATCGAAGCTTTATTGTCATTTATATCTTTCCAAACAACATATTCGTAGGAAATTTTGCTTTTTGTTTTTCGGTACCAATACTCTAATGATTCCCGCAACTCTGCCAATGGAAAGTTTGCGCTAAACGGCATGATTCTGGAACGAATTTCATCGATTGCTGAATGTAGCGAAACCGCCAACTTAAACTTCACCTCATCATCCGCTAATTTCTTAATCATTTTAGGCACTCCTGAAGTAGAAACCATAATGCGTTTAGGCGACATTCCTAACCCTTCTGGAGAAACAATCATTTCAATAGCTTTCAAGACATTGTTATAGTTCATAAGAGGTTCTCCCATTCCCATGAAAACGATATTTGATAACGGATGATTGTAATACAAACGGCTTTCTTTATCAATGGCTATTACCTGATCATAAATTTCCGCTGGCTCCAGATTTCGCATTCTTTTTAATCGCGCTGTAGCGCAAAAATTACAATCCAAACTACACCCCACCTGACTGGAAACACAAGCTGTAGTCCTGGTATTAGTAGGAATCAAGACTGATTCCACCACCAACCCATCATGCAAACGTACAGCATTTTTTACCGTTCCGTCTTCACTGCGTTGCATTGTATCTACTTTGATATGGTTGATCACGAAGTGTGTTTCAAGCATAGCACGCGTTTCTTTAGACACATTAGTCATATCCTCAAAACTATGCGCACCTTTGCTCCACAACCATTCGTAGACCTGATTTCCGCGAAAGGCTTTGTCTCCGTTAGTGATAAAAAATTCGCGTAATTGTTCTTTGGATACCGCTCGTATGTCTTTTTTCTCGATTTGCATGGTGCAAAGTTAATGACAATTTGTTGATTTGTTGATTTGATAATTTGATAACTTTGTCACAAATTGAAAAAACTCAACTAATGCATTTCATTTCCCAAGAATTAGAAGATTATATCGAGCAACATTCCGAAAAAGAGCCTGCTTTATTAGCGGCACTAAATAAAGAAACCTACCAGAAAATTTTATTGCCACGCATGTTAAGTGGTCATTTTCAAGGTCGGGTGTTGAGTATGCTATCAAAATTGATTCGACCTATGAACATTCTGGAAATTGGGACTTATACCGGGTATTCCGCTTTATGTTTGTGCGAAGGCATGCGGGAAAATGGTCAATTGCATACGATTGACATCAAAGAAGAATTAGTTGATTTCCAGCGCAAACATTTTGACAAGTCATCTTGGGGAAAGCAAATTGTACAACATTTAGGTGAAGCAACAGCCATAATCCCAACTTTAGAACTGCAATTTGATTTGGTCTTCATCGATGCTGATAAAGAAAATTATCTGAATTATTTTGAAATGATTGTTCCTAAAATGAATAAAGGCGGCGTTATCCTATCCGATAATGTTTTGTGGAGCGGAAAAGTTCTGGAACCCTTACAAACCAATGATGTGAGTACAAAAGTATTACAAGCCTACAATCAATTATTAAAAAATGACCCCCGTATAGAAACTGTTTTATTGCCTATTCGTGATGGATTGACAGTGAGCAGAGTGCTTTAGTTAGCAATCTTTTTTTGAAACCAAATACCTTAGCCCCGGCAGGAACGACATCTCCCGATGTAGAAAAACAAGATCTTTAATCGTAGTTTTATATCGGAAATACAGTCTAGAGCAGGAAACGACTCCTGCTACTTGATAGGATTAACTGGGAAATATTTTTTCTGTGCTATTGTATATCCTTTAAACATAAGTGTTCCAAAAATAACGCCACATAAATAGCCGGATAAAATATCCAATGGATAATGCAATCCTAAATAGATTCTACTGTAGGCAAAAACTAAAGGCCATAAGAACAGAAAGGCCATATATTTAGTCGTTTTTTTGAGAACAAAGTATAAAAAAACGCAAACAGCCATTGTGTTTGAGGAGTGACCCGAGAAAAAACTAAAGGAATTGCGGACTTGCACAATACGAATAAAGGAATTGATTTCCGGATTATTACAGGGACGCAATCGTTGAAATCCGTTCTTGAATAAGTTCGTTGTCTGATCTGTAATTGTCACTAAAAGAGCTGCAAACAACAATACATATAAGGTTTGCTGTAGGCCTAATTTTTTATAAATGAAATACAACAAAAGCAAAAAAAGCGGAATCCAATTGAATTGACTGGTGATAAACAGCCAAAACCCATCATAAGTGGTCGAACCTAAACCATTCAAATAAACAAATAACTGGGTATCAAGGGATACTATTTTTTCTATCATTATACCTGACGTTTTATGGGACCTGCGGCATCTTCAATAATTTCTTTTGTTGTGTTGATCTGCGAAGTTGTTTCTTCCCGTAAACTCTCAGTAGTTTTATTAATTTCGGTCGATACGCCTTCTGTAATGTTTTTAAATTGCGAGGTATCCCCCATCAAATTGTCCTTTGCCTTATTGATTTCAGTCGTAATATTACCTCGAAAATCGCTCAAAGATTTGGTGTCAAACCCATTCGCCTCTGCTCCTTTTTGAATTTCGCTTTTTATATCGTTAGTTGCATTTTTCAATTGCGCCATTGCTTTACCCATCGTACGTGCCATTTCAGGTACTTTATCTGACCCAAAAAGCATGAGCACTATAAACATAATAAATATTAATTCTCCTCCTCCTATGCCAAACATATTTTTTGTTTTAGTTGCTACAAAGATACCTAATTTTGAAACTTTGCGTTTTAATTTTTTCATAAAAAAAGACTCTTTTTAGAGTCTTTTTTTAGCAGTACCGTTTATTTAATCAAATTTAGACTTCACTTCTTCTTTTGGCCACGTGTTATTGGTTACATCAATATCAGCTGTTTCTAATTTTGGATCTATCTGGATTTTTTTGATTGCTTTTTCAGTTGCATACACTTTCTTAGCCGTATCATTGTTTTTTCTCCAGATTTGCGCAGGATATTTGAAGGTTTCTTTTGTATCATCTTCATAGGTTAGCTCAACAATGATTGGCATTAACATACCGCCTGGCTTGTTGAAATCTACTTCATAGAAATACTTTGGCGATTTAAGTTTAGCTTTTTCATCTGCAGTAAAATTTTGATTTACATACTCCGAAAGTAAATTTACATCTGCAATTGCCAATGCTTTTTTATCTTTAGCGGACAATTCTTCACTTGTTTCTGGGACTAAATAAAGGAAGGGTCCTTTTTCTTGTCCAAAACGACCTCTTCGTACTGTGGCGTCTTTTAAATCTTTCGTGGGAGTCAGTGAAACATAATATTGTTTAACTTCCTTGATGCCTATATCTACAAAATCCGTGGAGTAGAACCAACCTCTGAAAAACCAATCTAAATCTACTGCAGAAGCATCTTCCATAGTTCTAAAAAAATCTTCTGGTGTTGGGTGCTTGAATTTCCATCGGTTTGCATATACTTTAAAAGCATGATCAAACAACTCTCTTCCCATGATAGTTTCTCTAAGGATATTTAAGCCTGTTGCTGGCTTTCCGTAGGCGTTTGCCCCAAATTGAACTATTGTCTCCGAATTAGACATAATAGGCTCCAAGAATTTTTGATCCCCGCTCATGTACGGAACGATCTTACTTGCTGGACCACGACTGGAAGGAAAATTAGTTCCCATTTCTTGCTCTGCCATATACTGCATAAAGGTATTCAATCCTTCATCCATCCAGGACCATTGACGTTCATCAGAATTTACAATCATAGGAAAGAAATTGTGTCCTACTTCATGAATTGTTACACCTATCATTCCATTTTTTATGCGATCACTAGTAACACCTTTTTCATCTGGACGCCCGTAATTCCAACAAATCATTGGATACTCCATTCCTTGATCTTCAGCAGATACTGAAACTGCTTTAGGATAAGGATAGTCAAAAGTATGCGCTGAATAACTTTTCAGCGTGTGTGCTACGGTTCTTGTTGCCGTTTCTCCCCAAAGTGGATTGGATTCTTTTGGATAAACTGAAATTGCCATTACCGTTTTATCATTCAATTTAACGGCCATTGCATCGTATATAAACTTTCTAGAAGTAGCAATACCAAAATCCCTCACGTTTTTAGCGCTAAATTTCCATGTTTTTTTCTTATCTGAAAATCCTTTTTCGCTAGCTTCCGCCTCTGCTTGCGTAACAACAACTACAGGTTTGTCGTACGTTTTTTGTGCTAACTCATATCTTTTTAGTTGCGCCGCCGTAAACACTTCACTCCTATTCATAAGATCACCCGTAGCTTCCATAATATGATCTGCAGGTACCGTGATGTTCACATCAAAATCACCAAAAGGCAACGTAAACTCTCCCGTTCCCCAAAATTGCATATTCTGCCATCCTTCAACATCATTGTATACTGCCATTCTAGGATAAAACTGCGCAATTACATATAATTTATTTCCTGATTTTTCAAATAATTCATACCCGGATCGGCCGCCTTCAGCTCTGTAATTATTGATATTATACCACCAATTGATTGCAAAAGAGAATTTCTCTCCTGGTTTCATCGGTGTCTCTAAATTAATACGCATCATGGTTTGGTTGATCGTAAAAGATAACGGATTTCCTTTCGCGTCTTTTACAAAGTCAATATTAAAACCACGCTCTAATTCTTGTTTTAAAAACTTATTTGTGAAGTTTCCCGCCGGAAAAACCTGTTCCATTCTTTGGCTTTCTGCTAAAGGGGTTTGCGAATTTTTAGCGGATTGATTTTGGTCTAGTTGTACCCACAAATATTCTAAGGTATCAGGTGAATTATTATAATACGTAATAGTTTCAGAGCCTGTTAGCTTAGAATTTTTGTCGTCTAAATCAATATTGATTTTATAATCAGCTTGTTGCTGGTAATAAGCAGGACCCGGAGCTCCTGAAGCCGTACGAAATAGGTTAGGCGTAGCTAACAAATCATACATTTGACTAAACTTATTGGTATCGTACCTTCCAATTTGTTTTGGCGTTACCGAAGTCGATTTTTCTTGCGCAACTAACAACGCAGGAAGAAATAAAAATAAAAATATTTTTTTCATAGTAAATTTATGGTTCTTTAATTGTGTGAAATTAGCATTTTAAATAGCCGTTTCAAAATTTATTCATACTTTAAAACTCCAGTTGATACAGAATCTGTAAACAGCATCGTGTTTTTAATCCCAAAAACCTTAAAATGCATGATGTTTTGCTGCTCGTTATTTACTTCAATAATGACTGTATTATACACTTCAAGAGTCGTTATTTTTGGAATATCTTTTATGCTCAAATAACAAATAAGCACATCGCCTTCCATTTCTTTACTCAAAAGATACATCGTGGTGGGATGTCCATTAATTTTTATGGAAAACTTTTCAGTGAAATACTTTTTCAATAAAACCAAATCCGCAGCGGTTTCTTTCTCAGAACCCAAGTTGATTTTTTTACTGTACTTTTTTCCGATAGCACTATTCAAATCATCTACAAAAATACGCGAGGTGATTTGGAGCATTTTCTTTTCGGGAGCGTAATTCACCTGATACAATGCCACGTAAAACTTGTGCATACTGAACGAAGTTAACGTCAAAAATAGCAGTCCAAAAAAGGAAATTAAAATTATTTTTTTCATTCGAAGATTCTATTTGTTTTTTATCGGAAAATGGTATCGCCATTCTTCAATCTTATTTGTATTCTGGAATCATGGCGATTTCATTTTTCAAAAGTAGTAATTCTTTTAAACTCTTCGTTCTTGGTAATTAAGAAATCAATCAGCAAAAACTCATCTTCTTGTTTCAAAAGGGTTTTTGCTTTTGGATCACCCTCACAATAATCCAGAAAAAGACCTATCTCATCCTTTTTCAACCTCAATGTATTGGTAAAAAAATAAGCATCCATTCCTTTCGAGACTACATCCGAAAAATCTACATTTGGATTTAAACCTGCTTTATCTTCGGAATCTTTCTTAAATAATTTCGAAACCATTTTGAACACTCTGACAAAATCCATTCCGTTTTCTATAGTCCCGTCTGACGGCATTGTTCTATTGATAGGAGATGATTTTTGGTCATCTACAAATTGCATATCTACAATGCGCTGCGAACCCCCTACTATGGGTTTAATTTCGGCTTTGCGTTTCACAATAACTTCATTGAGCAGCGTAGTTTGCGTCTCTAAATTAATTACAAACAATGATTTTTCAAAATCTTTTTCCGCAACAATTATCTTTTTAGACTTGAATAAACTACTTGAAACAAGCAACGTATCTTTCGCTTTCGCCAAAACATCAAAAAAGCCCTGATTACTTATAAAAGTTCTGGTTTTTGAATTTAAATTAAAAACATACCCGTGATCCACTAAAGCAGATTCGTTAATAAACTGACCATGTAAAGACTTCCTACTTTCATTTTGACCAAAAGAAAATTGGCAAAAGAAAATTAAACAAATGATTTTTATTCTTGTTTTCATTGTAATTTTTTTAGTATTATTTTTTTAAAGACTGTTGTCTATTTTCTTTGGCAAGTATAGCTTTATATTCTTCGGCCAAAGCTACCATAAAAAAAGTAGTCTTTTGTTTATTTTTGGAGACTAAAACTTCCAAAAAAATTCATTATCTACTATAAAATATTTAAAATCATTTACGTAATCACTTGCAAACACCAATTGAACCGTAAAATATTCTGGAATGTACAATTCAGAAATTAATTTGATATCGTTTTCTTTTTTCTCTAGAACAACTAATTTCTTAAGCCGTTTCGTTCTTCCAATAATCTTGTTTAGCAGCTTTTCATGGTGCGTTTGTCTAAAAGAAATTTGGTTTAGTAAAATAACATCCCCGATAAACACTATTGATTTTCAAGGGCTATTATTTCGTTATAATTTCCAGCAAGGCTTACAATTAAATACATAACCAATGTTTTATTTTTAGCACGCAAAGCATTTGCAAAAGCTACATTATCTACACAATAATATTGAAATCCTTTGATATAATCCGAGGGTATTTTTAATGTTTGCGTATAGTACTTATCCTCAAAAAGCACCTCAATTCTCGCTAACAACTGTTCTTTCTTCTCAATTATAATTTCTTTTTTCAACATGGCTTTTCGTCCAGAAATAGTATTGAGCAATCCATCAATTCCTCCACCGGAAGTTGCGGTGTATAATTTCCTCTCAGCAGGCGTATATTTCTTTTGACCGTAGGGAATAATCCCTAAACTCTCTGCTGAAATCGAAGATTCACCGACTACAACCTCATTCAGAACAATGCTTTTTGGGATCATTATCACCGAAAAAACCGTTTCTAATACATCTTGTTTATTAATTTTTCGGCGTAATGTTTCCAGATTAACGGCAGTAAAGACTAAAACGTCGCCTTCTTTTGCAGGTATAACAAAAAAGCCATTACCCTGTGACACTGTTGCTTTTCCTGTTGATATATTTACAATATTAATGCGATCCACGGCAACAGAATCCGAAGTGATTTTTCCTCGAATTTCCTTGACCGTTTCTACCTGTCCAAAAGTGGCTTGAACTACGAGAAAGAATAACAACTGTAAGGTATTTTTAATTTTCACTGGCAATTATTTCTTTATATTTTATAGCTAATTCCCCCATCAAAAAAGTGGTCATCATCACATTTTTAGATTTCAAAACAGCCACAAATCGTTCGTTTTCAAGGCTGTAATGTTTAAATCCTTTGACATACTCAACCGGTATTTTAAACTTACTCACAAAATAATCAACGGCAAACAGGTTCTCTAATTGCCTCAAATAGGATTCTTTCTGCTCCACTTCAAGTTCTTTTTTTAGCATTTTTGTTCTTCCTGAAATCCAGTTCAATAACGGATCTGCTGACACGGACCCTCCCATCATGCTACCCACATTAGCACTGGCATTAAGATTGCTGGCAGTATATAATTTGCGTTCTGCAGGGGTGTAAATTTTTTGCTCTCTAGGAATTATCCCCATTGATACTGCATTGATCCCATTTCGAACAATAACTTCCCGTAATTGATTCGCGATGGGCGTTACTTTTGCAAAAAGAATCCCTTGATCAAAATGGACTTGGGTCAAAAGTATTTTGGTATCTTTGAACTGCACTGCTGAAAACAACAACGTATCACCAACGGCAGCCATAATAGAAAAGTTACCATCCTGACCCGTAATAGAAGTCTTCTCTGTTTTTTTATTTATGACATAAACCCCTTCCGGAACAGAAACATCAGCTGTCACTTTTCCGTTCAGTTGTATTCGGCTTCCTTCTTGTGACATCGCCGCTGTTGTTGCAAAAGCCAAAAACAAATACATAATTCTAATCATCGTTCTTAAAGTCCTTACTGACTTATCGTAAAAGTATCTTAATGCACTCCAAATTAATTACTAATGCCCTGGTAAAAAAATGTTAATTAAAAATTTGAAATAAAAAAGCCTGATTTAATACCTTTAGCGCAAATTATGTGTCAAAAAAAATGAAAAACATCCTAATTGCAAGCACATCTACTCTTGCAAACGAGAACTATCTGGACTATTTATTACCAGAATTACAAGTGCATTTTCAAAACTGTAATACAATTCTCTTTATTCCTTACGCCAAACCTGGTGGGATCTCTCATAAAGAGTATACTGCAATGGTACGCTTGGCTTTCGCCAAAATAAATAAAGAAATAATTGGAATTCATGAGTTTGAAAACACCACATTAGCTGTAAAAAAAGCAGAAGGAATTTTCACAGGAGGTGGAAATACATTTGTTTTAGTATCACAATTATACAAAAACAACCTTATGGAAACCCTCACTGATGTGGTAAAAAACGGAACTCCGTATTTTGGAACAAGCGCAGGAAGTAACATTTGCGGATTAACGATGCAAACAACAAATGACATGCCAATAGTTTATCCCCCAAGTTTTCAAACGCTGGGATTGGTTCCTTTCAATTTGAATCCGCATTATTTAGATCCGGATACTACTTCAACACACATGGGCGAAACTCGCGAAACCCGAATTAAAGAATACCATGCATTTAATACTGTTCCGGTTTTAGGATTGAGAGAAGGAAGCTGGCTGGATATAAAAGGAGATTCAATCACCCTGAAAGGCAATCTGACCGCACGATTGTTTCGACAAAATCAAAGTCCTGAAGAACTAGAAAGCGGAACTGATTTGAGTTTTGTAAAGTAATCCTAAAATAAATGACACAAAAAAAAGCCAAAACAATTATGTTTTGGCTTGAAAGAGCGAAAGACGAGGCTCGAACTCGCGACAACCAGCTTGGAAGGCTGGAGCTCTACCAACTGAGCTACTTTCGCATGATAACAGTAAAATAAAATTTCAAACTAAAATTTGAAATTCAGAGCGAAAGACGAGGCTCGAACTCGCGACAACCAGCTTGGAAGGCTGGAGCTCTACCAACTGAGCTACTTTCGCATTAACAACGGTGCAAATATAATTAATAAGTTTGCTTCAATGCAAGTTTTTTTCTTAAAAAGTCTCAAACTTACTCCGACAGTCTTTTTTTAAAAGAGGATTCAAATCATAAAGAATTTAATATGAAAATATTATATCCTTATAGCACTCAAAAAATACTTAAAAAAAATAAAGCAAAATATCAAAAAAAGGGCTGTTTGGAGACTTTTTCAGTACAATATCCTAAATTTAGGGAGGAGAACTCGCTAGAAAACGGTCGTTTTGACGAAGATACTTGAGCAACAACTTGCCGTTTTGAATAGTATGTTGCTATAATCTCTTAAAAATAGCCCTCGTATTCAAGGCTAAAAATGATTTATTTACCAAAATAAGCAATTTCAAATATGGGTAATGACCATTCTAAAACAGTATCAAACAAACTGGTTTAGGCAAAAAACGAATTGTTACCGGAGAAAAACGGCATCTCAAACAGAAACCAAATGTAATTTAGTTCAACGACCCAAAAGAAGTCCTTGGCTTTTACAAAAAAACAGAATATTTTACAAAGGAGTTAATAGTAACGGAATATTTACTGAACGACGGATTCAATTGGAATCTGGAATAAATCAAAGAAACGTTACAGAACGAAAGAACAAAATTTGTCAAAATCAAAAAAAAAGTCGCCTTTCATCTCTTATATTGGACTGCTTGGAGCGAGAACAATAAATTGATTTTTAAAGATGATAGCGATACTTTTGATGCTGCTTTATACGGCAAATTACAAAACTGATTTGGATCCAAATTTTGACACTCTTGAAGAATGATAAATAAAGAAACAGGATTTATCTTTGATAACACTGATAATTGCTTTAGACAAGGTTACAGGAACAGCAGGACAACCCAAACTTCTTCCTAATCTTTGATTATTTTTTATAAATGAATTAGAAACATACTCTGCTGCATGCATCACCACGCCTCTTGCTCTGGCATTATCATTTACTCCTTTTTCCAGACCATCTAATCGAAGTGACATCCCATGTTTACCAGCGTAAATTTCACCTGTCGAATAAAAGCCTAAACTACTCTTAAAGGATTCCGCAGTATTTGAAAAATTAGAAGCAAATTCATCGCCCGTATTTCTACCATGTGCAACCAAAGAATTAAATAAGACCTCACCGGTACCCAGATTAATCACCCAGAGTCTTTTAATATTAGAAGACAAACTAAAATCAATTAAGGTCAAAATTTCCTTCTTGACTAATCCTTTTTCTTTCAACAAATAGTATCCTTTTAGCGCTTCGGAGAAACTTTCTAATTTAGGCAGTGCAAATTTATTGGAATGCAAATTATTATATGCCACTGTAATATTATCGTCTAAACTCGGTTTCACAGCTTCAGCGTAAATCACTGGCGTGTGTGTCTTTGGTTCAGGAAAGTTGTTTTTGATTGGCACAAACGAAACTAGCAGCAAAAAAATAGTAAGAAATATGTTATAAATCATTGATTGTCTTTAAGTTATGGACTAATTGAGGATTGCAAACGTACGTTAAAAATCAAGCCAGAAACCACTTTTTAACAAAGTTTATTCTAACTCTAACGAAAAAAGTGACAAAATATTGAGTAATAAACTTAAAAAAAATACCATTTATATGTTAATTTTACTATTTTTGTTCAATTATCCTTCAGATTTATGTTCAAATTACTACCTATCACTTTATTATATTTCATATTCTCTAGTTTGAATGCACAAAGTCAAAAAAAAACGCTTCAGGCAAAACCCACCACAGAAAACATTATAATTGACGGAAGATTTAATGAGGAAATATGGAAAACCGCCGCAGTAGCTTCGGATTTTATCATGTTTGAGCCTGATAATGGCAAACCAATCAGTGCGGATAAAAAAACAGAGGTGAAAATATTGTATGACAATAATGCCATTTACATCTCAGCACTGCTATATGATGACGAACCTGATAAAATTCAGAAAGAAATTACGAATAGAGATATTTTTGGCGTTTCCGATCATTTTTCCGTCTATATCAACGGATTCAATGATGGCCAGCAAGATTTTCGTTTTTTTGTAAGTGCGGCAGGCGTACAAATGGACTGTATAGCAACGGAAGATTTTGAAGATTTTAGTTGGGATGCCATTTGGGACAGCCAAGTAACGCTCACTGAATTTGGCTGGACTGTAGAAATGAAGATTCCCTACGCCGCTTTACGATTTTCCAAAGCGGACAAACAAATCTGGGGGTTAAACTTTATGCGGGAAATCAAGCGCGACGTACAAAAATATACATGGAATAGGATTGATACTAAAATTGGAGCCGTAATTCCGCAAGCGGGAATCCTGCAGGGAATTGAAAATATAAAGACACCGACACGACTTTTTTTGATTCCGTATTCATCGGCGTATTACCAACAAAGTGCGATAGGCTCCGGCATTACTTTAAAAGCGGGCTTGGATATCAAATACGGCATCAATGATTCCTTTACATTAGATGCTATTTTGGTACCTGACTTTGGTCAGACAAAATTTGATAATGCAATATTATATTTAGAACCATTTGAGCAACAATTAGAAGAAAACCGGCCTTTTTTTACAGAGGGAACCGATCTTTTTAACAAAGGTGGTTTGTTTTATTCCAGACGAATTGGCGGAGGATCCACTACAGAATTACTCCTTGATAATCAAGAAGAAATAACAAATTATCCCAGTACCGTAAACTTACTGAATGCCGTAAAAATATCCGGCCGAACCGAGAAAGGATTGGGAATTGGATTCCTGAATGCCGTTACGGAAAAGACTAAAGCTACTATTTTAAACAACGACACCGGCCAAACTAGAAAAGAAGTAATTGAACCTTTGACTAATTATAATCTGTTTGTAGTAGATCAACGTTTTAACCAAAACTCATCTGTTTCTTTTATAAATGCAAACACCACCAGAAATGGCGATTTCAGAGATGCAAATACCTCTGCATTGTTATTTGATTTGAATACAAAAGCCAATACCTATAGTTTGTATGGCGATTTCAAATACAGTTCCATCAAAACGACTGAAGATTACGACGGATTTAAAACAGAAATAGGTTTTGCCAAAACGAGTGGGAAATATCGGTATGGATTTTCTGGAAAATACGTCTCCGAAAACTATGACATCAATGATTTAGGAATCAATTTTTATTCTAATTACCACAATGCCTATGCAAATGGAAGCTACAGAATTGTAAATCCGACAAAACTATTTAATACCTTCAGAATCAATCAATATGTCAATTTTGAAATGGACAACACCTCCGGTAAGTTACAGACTGGTGCTTTTGGAACAGAAACTAAGGCCACAACATTAAATAACGACGCTTTAGAATTTGTAGTAGAGTTTTCTCCATTGAAAACCTATGATTTTTATGAACCACGAGAATATGGCAAATATGTATTTCTCCCGGAAAAAGTTTTTGCAGCAGTAAATTTCACGTCTAACGACAACAATCCTTTTACATTAGTACTCCAGCCTTCCTTCACAAAATACAATGAAAAGAACCGAAACGTTTATGGGTTGTATATAAGTCCAAAATACCGATTTAACGACAGACTTTCCATTACTTACATATTGGATTATTTTAACAAAACCAATGATCGTGGCTGGGTAGATTCGGATCCTACGGGGATAATTTTTGCAGAACGCAGCAGAGAAACTGCCCAAAATGATTTTACCGGAAAATATGCGATCAACAATAGAATGACTGTAAACCTAACCGCACGCTATTATTGGTCCTATTCAAAAAATCATAAATTCCTTACCTTACAAAACTCCGGTTATTTGACTCCAAACAATACCTACGCACAAAATAAAGACAGGAATTTTAATTCTTGGAACTTCGATTTATCCTATTCCTGGTGGTTTGCTCCAGGAAGTGAAATCTCTGTTTTGTACCGGAATTTTGGTATAGAAAGAACAGATATGGTGGAAAAAGATTTGTCTGCAAATCTTAAAAACATTTTCAACAGTGACCTGACCAATGTGCTTTCTATTAGCATCCGCTATTTTATAGACTACAATGTGATCAAAAATAAATTTTAATTTTTTTGAATCAAACTGTAACATTCCATTGAAAAGAAAGTCTAGTAGAATAAACTATTGTGTGAATTGGTACATTTTCACTTTGAAACTATTTTAGTTTTTCTAATTTTGTTCCAACCATTGAACTATTTCATGAAGAATTCTTTCTTATTTTGTTTTTTAGCACTCTCTTTTATTGGCTACAGCCAAAAAAAAGTATTACACACTAAATTTATTTCGGATAAAATTACTATCGATGGAAACCTAGATGAAGCGACATGGCAATCCGCAGCAATAGCGACTGATTTTATCATGTTTGAACCTGATAACGGCAAAAAAATTCCTGACAATAAAAGAACAGAGGTTCGCATAGTCTACGATAATGATGCCCTATATATTGGCGCAACTATGTATGATGAAAATCCTGATAAAATCCTGAGAGAAATTACCCAAAGAGATAATTTTGGCACTACTGATCTTTTTGGCGTTTTTATAAATGGTTTTAATGATGGGCAACAAGATTTTCAATTTTTTGTCAATGCAGCAGACGGTCAGGCTGATTGCATCACTACAGATACCAATGGCGAAGATTATTCCTGGGATGCCGTATGGAATAGCAAAGCAGTAATTACGAAAAAAGGCTGGATTGTAGAAATGCGAATTCCCTATGCAGCCTTGCGTTTTTCGGGAGAAAAGAAACAAACTTGGGGACTTAATTTCTTTAGGGAAATACGACGAGACCGTCATAAATACACTTGGAATTTCATCGATTCTAAATTAGGCACCTTTACCCAGCAAACCGGAATTCTGGAAGGAATTGAAAATATAAAACCACCTACCCGACTCTTTCTTTTGCCGTATTCTTCCTTTTATGTAAATGCAAACAGCCAAGAAAAAACTATCGGGACACTCAAAGGCGGATTGGATTTGAAGTACGGAATAAATGATGCTTTTACTCTGGACATGATCCTTGTGCCTGATTTTGGACAAACAAAATTTGATGATAAAATTCTAAATCTCGGTCCTTTTGAACAGCAATTCAACGAAAACAGACCTTTTTTTACAGAGGGAACGGATTTGTTCAGCAAAGGCAATCTACTATATTCCAGACGGATTGGGGGAACGCCCTCCTACAAACTAAATAAAAATGAATCGTTTGCGGAAGCCCCAAATATTAGTCTTATTAATGCCTTTAAAATTTCGGGACGAACTAAAGACGGATTAGGAATCGGAATTTTGAACGCTGTTACTAAAAATACCCCAACGACTATTTTCAACAATGAAAGCAGGGCATTAAGAACTGAACTTGAACCTCTGGCTAACTATAGTGTATTGGTTTTAGACCAGCGCTTTCGCAAAAACTCCTCAGTTGCATTTGTAAACACCAATGTAACTCGGAACGGACATTTTCGTGATGGGAATGTTACGGCATTAGTTTGGGATTTGAATACAAAAAAGAACACCTACAACATTTCAGGAGATTTTAAGTACAGTTACATAAATGATACCGAAGAGAAAACAGGGATTAACTCCCAATTGAATTTCTCTGAAACCAGCGGAAAATTTCGTTACGGGCTGGGCGCTGATATCACAACTAAAAATTTCGACAACAATGATTTAGGAATCAATTTCGAGACTAATTATTATAGCATTTATGGCAATTCCAGTTATCGAATATTGAATCCAACGAAGTATTTCAACACTTTTAATGCTCGAATAAATATGTATTCCCAATTTCAAAAAGAAACTGGCAAAGTGCAGTCCAGCAACATCAGCTTTCAGATTAACTCAAATAACAAAAAAAATCATTATTTTGGAATGGGAATTGATGCCAATCCATTAGAAACATTTGATTATTATGAACCCAGATCGGCAGATCGATTTGTAATAAAACCAACCAAAATTGGTGGCTTTGTTTATCTTTCTTCAAATTATAATAATCCATTTGCAATTAATTTTAACCCTTCATTTGCAATTTTTGATGAAACCGGAAGAAACTCTTATGGGTTTTCTTTAGGTCCGAGATACCGATTTAGCGATAAATTATCTTTGAATTACAATTTCAACTTTTTGAGACAAAACAATAACAAAGGGTATGTAGACAGTGTGAATGACGACATGAATGCAACCACACCAAACACAATTGTTTTTGCCAATAGAAATGTAATTACGTATTCTAATACTCTTTCAGGGAAATATTCATTAAACAGTCAGATGACTTTTAATCTCTCAATACGTCAATACTGGTCGTATGCTGAAAACAAAAACGCATTGTCATTGCAACAAAACGGCAGATTGGCTAATTTTATGGCCTACACTAGCAATAAAAATTCCAGTTTTTACTCCTGGAATACGGATTTATCCTATTCCTGGTGGTTTGCCCCCGGTAGCCAAGTGTCCGTTCTCTATCGAAATAATGCAGCTGCATTTGAAAGAAATATTAATAAAGAATTTAGTGAGAATGTCACTAATTTATTGAACAACGAAGCACTAAGTCATGTTTTTTCGATAAGCATTCGCTATTTTATCGATTACAATGAGGTTAAGAACAAATTCTAAAATACGTTTATTTCAAAAAAGTCCCTTTTCTATAGCAAAATAATCATTATTTGCAGGTGATCCCCTTAGAATGAATAATAGTGTTTTTGATTCATTCGAACCTTTTTAGAAATGTTTTATCTTTGTTTAAAATAAATTTCCATGAACAAAAAAGTAATTCTTATGATTCTGGATGGTTGGGGAAAATCTCCTGACCCAAAAGTTTCTGCAATCGACAATGCCAATATCCCTTTTATTAATAGCCTATATAAAAATTACCCCAGTGCTCAACTACGAACTGACGGTTTAAATGTTGGACTTCCTGAAGGCCAAATGGGAAACAGTGAAGTAGGACACATGAATCTTGGCGCAGGTAGAATTGTATATCAGGATTTAGCTAAGATTAACCTTGCTGTTGCAAATGAAACTTTAGCAAAGGAGCCCGTTTTAGTTGATGCTTTTACGTATGCCAGAACACACAATAAAAAAGTACATTTTTTAGGCCTGGTTTCTGATGGTGGTGTACACTCACACACCTCTCATTTGCGCGGTTTGATTGACGCTACACAACAACACGGATTACAAAAAGTTTTCGTTCATGCCTTTACGGACGGTCGCGATGTGGATCCAAAATCCGGTACACATTACATTCAGAATTTACAGGATTATATGGCGAATACTACTGTAAAACTGGCTTCGGTTGTGGGACGCTATTATGCAATGGATCGGGACAAACGCTGGGAAAGAGTAAAACTAGCTTACGATTTATTGGTAAACGGAATTGGAACACCTACCACAAATGCAGTAGCTTCTATCCAAGAAAGCTATGACGTCAATGTAACGGATGAATTTATTCACCCAACAGTTATGGTGGATGAACTAGGCAAACCTGTAGCAACCATAGAAGATGATGATGTGGTTATTTTCTTTAATTTCAGAACGGATAGAGGAAGAGAACTAACCGAAGTATTGACACAAATAGATTGTCATGAGCAAAACATGCACAAACTCAATTTGTATTATGTGACGCTAACCAATTATGATGAAACTTACAAAAACATAAAAGTCGTATATAACAAAGATAATATCACGGAAACCCTTGGGGAAGTTTTAGAAAAAGCCCATAAAAAGCAAATTCGTATTGCCGAAACGGAGAAATATCCACACGTGACTTTCTTCTTTTCTGGCGGGAGAGAACAGCCTTTTCTTGGCGAAAGCCGCATCCTGAAAAACTCTCCAAAGGTAGCCACGTATGATTTACAACCGGAAATGAGTGCCTTTGAATTAACAGAATCTTTAGTTTGTGAACTAGAGAAAGAAGAGGTAGATTTTGTTTGCCTAAATTTTGCCAATGGGGATATGGTAGGACACACCGGAATTATGAGTGCTGCCATACAAGCCTGTGAAGCCGTTGATAAATGCGTAGCAAAAGTAATCACAACTGCATTAGCGCATAATTACACTACCATTGTCATTGCAGATCACGGGAACTGTGAAACGATGATCAATCCTGATGGAAGTCCAAACACCGCACATACAACTAATCCCGTTCCCATTATTTTAGTAGACAACGACTTGAAAACCATTCATGATGGAGTTCTTGGCGACATTGCTCCAACAATCTTGGAATTAATGGGTGTGGAAAAACCTGCTGTTATGACCTGTCATTCCTTACTTTAAGGATACTAAGTAAGTCGAAAGTTTAAAAGTCGTAAAGTCAAAAGAATTAACTTTAAGCAAAACAGCTTTAAATCAGATTGTTACATAATTTTATCCTGATTTTAAAATACGCCATTATACCATGGTTATTACTTACATAAAAATGTCCCAATAAAAAACTACTTGATTCAAGTAGTTTTTTTTTACAAAAAAAAGTTAAATACTTTTATGTTTGATAGCGTTACTATTATATTTGCAAACAAGAAACAATCACTAACAAGAAAGCATGAATTCTACTGTACTTGTGTTCAATAGCAAATAAAAGACGGGTAATAACCCTACGAATCAAACTAAATTCAAACACAATGAAAATATTTTACACAATCACCCTTTTTTTAATGACCCAAATAAGTATTGGGCAAATCGTTGATTCGATTCAAATCAAAAAAGAGTTCACTAATATAGAACAGGCTTTAAAGGAGCCCGAGAAAGTGTTCCGCCTAAATTTGAGTAATCAAACCTTAAAATTGGACAGCCTTAACTGGTCAAAATTCATAAATCTTGAGTACTTAAGTTTGAAAAATGATCATTTAACGGTAATTCCAAAAGAAATAACACTACTAAAAAAACTTAAAGTACTAGAATTAAGCGGAAATGATTTTTCAGTATTGCCAGAAGATTTTTGGAAGTTAAAAAGCTTAGAAGAACTTTTTTTAAACGATGAAACAAATTTAAATTTAGAGGCGAATATAGAAATAATGAGCAAAATGAAATCTTTACGAATATTACATTTAGAAAATGACAATTTAAACAATATGCCATCATCCATCAGTAGTTTAAAAAATTTAGAATTTTTATATTTGAACAACAATCAATTTAAAGAAATTCCAAAAGAAATCAAACAATTAAAACACTTACAATTGCTAGAAATAAAAGATAATAAAATCATGGTTCCAGAGCGGTCTACAGAAAATTTAAATTTTGGTTTTAGAGTAAATCTATAAGACAGGCACAAAAAGATAGAGTAGCAACCATTCACTGACTGGACGTTTTAGCATGGTGGCCGTATTAAAACGAGTAGTTGCTACATTTTTATTTGTTTTTAACAAAAGTAAAGAACTTGGGCAGTACAAAAAACGACTAGATCTATTGCAATTTATTCAGTTCGTCTGAATGATCCTGCTAATTATGGTGCGCTAAGCATCCGCTTTAACCAAATATAGGATCTGAAATTAAAGAAATTATCCCTAGAAATTAGAGAATAAATGTATCTAAATTCAATGCTTACAATATATTTAGTAAAACACTTTTTTATAGCTGGTAATGCTACTATATTTATATAAAATTTCAATAAAATGAATACGGTTCTCTCCAATTTAAAAATACAAATCAACGAAAAAATCTATGTAAAGGATCCTGAGACATCAGCTTTAGGAAAAAAAATCATAGAGCAAAGTATCCTTTTAATCCATGAGATTGGCTTTGATAATTTTACTTTCAAGAAATTAGGAGAGAAAATCAAATCTAATGAAAGTTCCATCTATCGGTATTTTGAGAACAAACATAAATTACTGGTTTATTTATCGTCCTGGCATTGGAGTTGGATGGAATACAAGCTAGTTTTTGCAACCACAAATGTTTTGGATCCCAAAGAAAAACTCAGAAAAGCCATTACAATTGTTACTGAAAAAATAACGAATGACAATAGTGCCTTATACATTAACGAGGCCGTTCTAAATAAAATTATCATTTCAGAATTTACTAAAACGTTACATACCAAAGAAATCGATCAGGAAAACAAGGAAGGTTTTTTCTTGATTTACAAAAGAGTAATCAATAGAATTGTGGCTATTGTAAAAGAAGTAAATCCGGAATACCCCTTTTCAAAATCCCTAATTTCAACAATTGTTGAAGGAAGTTTGCACCAACATTTTTTAATGGATCATTTAAAAACCATCACAGATTGTACTGATTCTGAGAGCACCACTGATTTTTATCAAAATCTTGCAGAAAAAGTTTTAAGTTAAAAAAAAAAAAACACTCCCATTATGACTCCCTTAAAACGATTTTACAATCTACTTGAATTAGATAAAAAAGACGTCTATCAAATATTTTTTTACGCCATTTTTGCCGGACTACTCAGTTTGTCCCTTCCACTGGGAATACAGGCAATTACAAATTTTATCCAATCCGGAAGAGTTAGCGCATCATGGATTGTGCTAATCATTTTAGTCATTTTTGGTGTGGCATTAGTGGGTATTTTATCCATCATGCAATTGCGGATTACGGAAAACTTACAACAAAAAATATTTGTACGTTCCTCTTTTGAGTTTGCTGCACGACTGCCTAAAATAAAATCAAAAGAATTATACTACAGCTATCCGCCGGAGCTAGCCAATCGTTTCTTTGACACAATGATAATTCAAAAAGGGACTTCAAAGTTACTAACTGATTTCTCTGCAGCATTGTTACAAATTGTTTTCGGGATAATATTATTGTCCTTATACCATCCTTACTTTATCATATTTGGTGTTTTACTGCTTGCATTGCTGTATTTTATTTTCAAATTTTCTTTTAAATCCGGACTGGAAACGAGCTTAAAAGAATCTAAATTCAAATACAAGGTAGCGAGTTGGCTACAAGAAATAGCTCGCAATAATTTTAGTTTTAGAAACGAGCTAAATTATGATTTTGCTTTAAAAAAAACCAACATGATTGTAACCGATTACCTGGTGTATCGAGATAAACATTTTAATGTGATCAAAAAACAATTTACGCATTTGATTATTTTCAAAGTCATCATTACCGGAAGTTTACTATCCATCGGTGGATTCTTAGTTTTATCTCAACAAATGAATATTGGCCAATTTGTAGCTGCTGAAATTATTATTTTATTAGTTATCAATTCCGTCGAAAAAATAATTATTGGATTGGAAACTTTTTATGACGTACTCACATCTATTGAAAAAATTGGAGAGGTAACGGACTTAGAATTAGAAAATTCTTCCATTGTTAACAGTGACATCTGTTACAATAAAATCTCAATGGAAATAGAAAACCTTACATTCAAATTTCCAGATTCAGAAAAAGAAATTTTAAACTCTATTTCATTAAAAATAGAACAAGGAGACCGAATTGTAATAAATGGAGAAAATGGCTCTGGAAAAACAACTTTAATTAGGATATTATCCGGCTTATTGCAGCCTACCAGCGGTTCCTTTTATGTAAATGACGATACTTTTCGTAAAATAAACATAAAACAATACCTCTCGCAAATAGGAAGTGTCATTTATGGAGAGAAACCTTTTGAGGGAACCTTGCAAGAAAATATTACTTTTAACGATCCTTCCGTCAGTTCCGAAGATATAAAATGGGCGGTAGACGGAGTACAACTCACCTCTTTTATCAAATTGTTCCCTAAAGGATTAGATACCCGAATTTACCCAGAAGGACGACAATTATCCTCGTCTAACGCGCAAAAAGTACTATTAGCCAGAAGCATCATTCACAAACCCAAAATACTTTTTTACGAAGACCCAACTGACACCATGGATGAAAAAGTAGCTAATGAAATTATAGATTTTATTACATCCGATAAAAATAAATGGACGATTATCGTATCCTCAAAAAACCCGTATTGGGAAACCAAATGCAATCGAAAAATCACGATGAAAAATGGGCATATTCAACTTGATTTAAAAAAATAATTAGTCATGCTAAACATTTCAGACAACAAAATAAAACTGCAACAGCTAGACCAATACGAAGCGGTCAAAAATCTAACAAATAGGCCGCATTATAAAATTTTAAATAAAATTATAGCGGGTGTTTCCATAATTGGTATAATTGCACTTTTCTTGCCATGGACTCAAAATATTTCTGGTACTGGAGCTGTTACCACCTTAAAACCAAGTCAAAGACCACAATCTATCCAAAGTATAATCTCCGGTCGAATTGAAAAATGGTACGTTCAGGAAGGCGATTTTGTCAAGAAAGGCGACACCATACTCTTTATCTCAGAGATCAAAGAAGATTATATGGATCCAAATTTAGTGCAAAATACCAAAAGTCAGATCGATGCCAAAAAACAATCTTTGCAATCTTATGGGTCTAAAGTAAGCACGCTTTTAGAACAAATTCAAGCCATTGAAAGGGAGAAAGTCTTAAAACTAGAACAAGCACAAAACAAAATCAAACAATCGGTTTTAAAAATAGAAAGTGACAGTATGGATCTTGTGGCGGTAAAAACCCAACTAAAAATTGCAACCACACAATACAATCGATCCGTACAATTGAACAAAGAAGGCTTGAAACCGCTAACTGATATTGAAGAAAAAAGATTAAAACTGCAGGAAGTTGAAGCTAAAATCATCACTCAAGAAAACAAGTACTTAATCAGTAAAAACGAGTTGATCAATGCAAAAGTAGAAATAAACCGAATAAGTGCGGAGTATACGGAGAAAGTTTCTAAAGCAAATAGTGAAAAATTCACAGCGCTCAGCAGCCAGTTTGAAACAGATGTTCAAGTCTCTAAACTGGAGAATCTATACGCAAACTACAGCATCCGTAATGGAATGTATTACATCAAAGCATCCCAAAACGGCTATATCAACAGGGCCTTGCAATCCGGCCTTGGGGAAACAGTGAAAGAAGGCACTCCAATAGCCACTATCATGCCCTCAGATTATGATATCGCTGTGGAAACATTTGTAAATCCAATCGATTTGCCATTATTAGCGAAAGGTGAAAAAGTACGCGTTTGGTTTGATGGATGGCCTACTATTGTTTTTTCAGGATGGCCTAATATGTCTTACGGAACTTTTGGAGGTGAAATTGTAGCTATTGAAAATTTCATTAGCGTCAATGGAAAATACCGAGTTTTGATTGCTCCAGATAAAAACGAAGATAAATGGCCTGTTCAATTAAGTATTGGTGCTGGTGCGCAAACAATCGCTTTATTGGACAATGTTCCTGTATGGTTCGAGCTGTGGAGAACCTTAAACGGATTTCCGCCTAATTATTACAAACCTTCGCCTACAATAACAACAGAAAAAAAATAATGAAACAGATATTTTTAGCATTTTTATTCTTCGGGCTTTCTGCGGGTGCTCAAGAAAAAATATCCAACGAACTGACCTTTACTGAATTTCTGGGGTATGTAAAAAAGTACCATCCCTTAGTGAAAAATGCCAATTTAGAGATCAGTAAATCGCAAGCTAATTTGATGATGGCCCGTGGTGGTTTTGACCCAAAAATTGAAGTTGATTTCAGTGAAAAACAATTCAAAGGCAGCGAATATTATTCCATTTTAAACAGCAGTTTCAAAATACCCACATGGTATGGCATCGAGATTAAAGCGGGCTTCGATAATAGTGAAGGTGTGTACTTGAATCCCCAAAACACGCTTCCCAATCAAGGATTAACTTCGCTAGGAGTGACCATTCCGCTTGGGCAAGGTTTGTTTATAAATCAAAGGATGGCTGATGTTCGAAAAGCCAAAATGCAAATGCAACTGAGTCTGGCAGAACGAAAACTGCAGGCCATTGTGGTTTTATATGATGCTTCCCTGGCGTATTTCAATTGGAAGAAAAACTTCAACGAAGTTGCTTTGTACCAGGAATACAACCAGAATGCACAAATTCGTTTCAAAGGAATTCAATCGTTAATCATTCAAGGGGACAAACCCGCCATTGATAGTGTTGAAGCAGGAATTATTGTGAAAAACAGAAAGCTGAGCCTGGAGGATTCGAACCTAAAATTGGCTAAAGCCAAATTAGAACTAGCAACTTTTCTTTGGCTAGAAAACAACATTCCGCTGGAATTATCCGATGCCTTAATTCCTGAAATACAATTAGAATTTACCATTCAGGAAAGTTTAAAAACCAATGACTTATTGAATTCAGATTTCTCCATCACCAATCACCCCAAAATAAATGCATTGCAAAGCAAAATTGATATGCTGAATGTGGAACGAAAACTAAAAGCCAACATGCTTTTGCCTAAAATTGATGTGGGGTACTCTTATATTTCAGAACCCAGTTATATTGACAACTATCAATTTGAGGATTATAAAATTGGATTGGATTTCTATTTTCCTTTATTTCTTAGAAAAGAACGCGGTAGTTTGAAACTGGCAAAATACAAAGTACAGGAATCTGAATTTGTATTGGATTTGGAAAAAGTGCAATTGACTAATAAAATCAATGCCCAAAAACTAGAAATCAAATCACTCTTAAAACAACAGGAGTTAATCAAAGATTTAGTGCAAGACAATCTCATCATGCTAAATTCAGAGGAACGTTTGTTCTCTTTTGGTGAAAGCTCGTTGTTTTTAATCAATATCCGGGAAAATAATTTAGTTACGGCACAACTTTCGAAAATAGCATTAGAAAACCGTTTTTACATCTCTAATTCGGACCTTTTTAAAATCATGGCCAATCCGGATTAAATACTTATAAAATTGTATTTTTGCAACTTGAAAAAATGAAATTATGATTATTATAAAATCCCGTGAAGAAATAGAATTAATGCGCGAAAGTGCGCTGATCGTATCAAAAACATTAGGAATGATTGCTTCTGAAATCAAAGAAGGAGTGACCACATTATACCTGGATAAATTAGCCGAAACCTTCATTCGCGACCATGGAGCTGAACCAAGTTTTCTTGGCTTATATGGTTTTCCAAACTCCCTTTGCATGAGTCCAAACGCACAAGTAGTCCATGGAATTCCAAATAACAAACCATTAGAAAGCGGGGATGTAATCTCGGTAGATTGTGGAGCTTACAAAAATGGATACCATGGCGATCATGCGTACTCTTTTGAAATTGGCGAAGTGGCTCCGGAAACTAAAAAACTATTACAGATAACCAAAGAATCTTTATATGTAGGAATCCGAGAATTTAAAATAGGAAACCGCGTGGAAGATGTGGGCAATGCCATTCAAAAATATACCGAATCATATGGATACGGTGTCGTACGGGAATTAGTGGGTCATGGCGTAGGACAAAAAATGCATGAAGATCCTGAGATGCCTAATTATGGCAAAAAAGGAAGAGGCAAACTTTTTGTAGAAGGGATGGTTGTTGCCATTGAGCCGATGATTAACATGGGTACTAGAAACATCAAGCAACACAAAGACGGCTGGACAATCACGACAGCTGACGGAAAACCAAGTGCCCATTTTGAACACGACGTAGCCATTATCGATGGGAAACCAGAAATTTTATCCACTTTTGCTTATGTTTATAAATCGTTAGGAATTGTAAGTACAGAAGAAAATGAGTTTAGACGAGAGCCTTTAGTATTGTAAAGCATTTCACAAAGATTCACAAAGTAAACTCAAAGATTCACAAAAATTTAAGTCCTAAATTATTTATAAATGACAAACGAAGAATTTATAGAGATCTCTGAAGATTTACAAGCAATTTCTTATAAAGTAATTGGTCTAGCTATTGAAGTTCATCGTCAGCTTGGTCCGGGACTTTTGGAATCAACCTATCAAGAATGTCTTTTTTATGAAATCAAAAAAGCAGGTTTGCAGGTAGAAAAGGAGATAACGCTTCCTATAATATACAAGGAAATAAAACTTAATCAAGGATATAGAATTGACCTACTAGTAGAGAACAAGTTAGTTATTGAATTGAAAACAGTTGAAAATTATACTTCCGTACATTTTGCACAAATACTTACCTATTTAAAGCTTGGAAATTATCCGTTGGGATTACTAATAAATTACAATAGTAAAATTTTAAAAAACAATATAAAACGATTTATAAATACAACTTCAGATTCTTAAAAAAAACTTAGTGAATCTTTGAGTTTACTTTGCGAATCTTTGTGAAACAACAATGAAAAAACTCTTTAAACTTATACTCAATACCATTCCCCGTCCATTACTTATTCGTTTAAGCTATGTTGCTAGGCCAGTTTTGGCATTGGCTTTGAAAGGGAATTCCTTTACAGATCCAATTGACGGAAGAAGCTTTAAAACTTTTTTACCTTACGGTTACGGAACACAAAGAAACAATGTGCTTTCACCAAGTACCCTTTCATTAGAGAGACACCGTTTATTATGGTTGTACTTAAATGAAAAAACTGATTTTTTTACGTCTCCAAAAAAAGTTTTACATTTTGCACCGGAACAAGCTTTTTATAAACTGTTTCGAAACCAGAAAAATCTAGATTACACGACAACCGATTTGTTTTCACCGTTAGCAGATGTGAAAGCAGATATTTGTAATTTACCTTTTGAGGACAATCAATACGATGTTATTCTGTGCAATCATGTTTTAGAACACATTCCGGATGATACCAAAGCAATGCAGGAACTGTATCGGGTTTTGAAACCGGGCGGAATGGCAATTTTACAAATTCCACAGGATTTATCCAGAGCCACCACTTTTGCAGATGATTCTATTACGGATCAAAAAGAACGTGCTAAAATATTTGGTCAATACGATCATGTCCGTATTTATGGCCGCGATTATTTTGATAAATTACGAAGTATCGGCTTCAAAGTAATCGAAGAAGAGTATACTAATAAAATTGCACCTGAATTAGTAGAAAAATATTGTTTGGCCAAAGGGGAAATTATCCCGGTTTGTTTCAAATAATTCAAAGTATAAATTTACACCATAAAAAAACCTGCTAAAGTTACTTTTTAGCAGGTTTTTAGTTTATTAGTGCGTCAGTTTATTTTTTTCATAAGCCGTTTATTTGTAATAAAAATAATCAGTTAGTCTTTAAGACCGGAACGAATTAAAACGATTTTGACAGCTATTACTTTCGAAATAATTAATGTAAAAACTAGATGAACCAAAGACAAAAGGTAATTGCTATATTTACACAATCTTACGTTTTATAAAATGGAAAACCCTTTGCTCAAAATAGCCGCTTTTATGCTTACTGCATTTTATTCCTGCGTTTCTTTGGCACAAATAGAAAAAGAAGTTGCTCCGCCATACCACATTAAAACCATTTCATTTGTTCAAAATGACCAAACTATAATTCCAATTTTAAAACTAGGCGAAGGATTTCAATTGCAATTTGATGATCTTTTTGGCAATGAAGCCAATTATTATTACGAAATAATTCATTGCGATTACAACTGGAATCCAACGGCAATACCTAAAAACGAATATTTAGAGGGTTTTGACAACCAAAGAATTCAGGAGTACACCAACTCTTTTAATACTTTACAAATCTATTCGCATTACAAATTAGCCATTCCAAATCAATTTACGCTCCAATTAAAAATCAGCGGAAATTACATGATAAAGGTTTTAGATGAAAATAAAGACATCCTGTTTTCGAGAAAATTTATTTTATACGAAGATCTGGTCACGGTTCCCATTCAAGTCAAACGAGCACGAACAATCAGCACTATCGAATTGAAACACAATTTAGATTTTGCGATTAAATCCAATTCTATTGTTTTCCAAACTCCGTTGCGGAATGTCAAACTGTTATTACTTCAAAACGGACAACTAAATAGCGGTATAAAAAATATAATTCCGCAGTATACGATAGGAAATGATTTGATCTACAAATACGATACTGAAACGCAGTTTTGGGCGGGAAATGAGTTTTTGTTTTTCGAAAATAAAGACATCAGAGCCGCAAACAACAACATTGGTCGGGTAGACTTTGACACCCCTATTTATGGTTCTTTTTTATACACTAATGCTGCTAGAGCCAATTTTCCGTATTCTTTTACCCAAGATGTTAATGGGGCTTTTGTAGTCAAGAATATAAGCGCTGCTGACAGCGAATTCGAAGCGGATTATGCCTGGGTCTATTTCAGTCTTTCGGCCCCCACTTTCAGAATGAATAAAAATATTTATGTTGCCGGTATGTTCAATAACTACGCATTAATCCCTGAATATAAAATGGACTATAATCCTAAAAAAGGGCTTTATGAAAAGGCTATTTTAATAAAACAAGGGTTTACAAACTTTCAATACCTTGTTGCGGATGACAAAGGAGTTCTTGATCCGGAAAATGCGGTAGACGGCAATTTTTATCAAACAGAAAATGAATATACAATAGTAGTCTATTACAGAGAAAACATAGGTCGTTATGACAGGGCTGTGGGCAAAGGAATGGCAAATTCAATAAACACCATCAATTAAAAAAACTTTCATAAAATTCAACAAAACGATACCCTTTTTTTGTAAATTTGTTAGTATTAAACTCCTACACACCCATTTAATATGGTTTCTCAAATAACAAGAGGTATAAAAATTTCAGTATTGACTAGTTTTGAAGGTACGTACGTTAAGAACTACAAGCTTCATTTTGCATTTAGTTATGAAATTACTATTGAAAACCACAGTAAAGATTCCGTTCAATTGATCTCGCGTCATTGGGAAATTTATGATTCCTTAAATGATATCGAAATTGTTGATGGCGAAGGGGTAATTGGGAAAAAGCCTGTTTTAAAACCTGGCGAATTTCACACCTATAGTTCCGGTTGTCTATTATCATCCCCTTATGGTGCGATGAAAGGGTATTTTAACATGATTAATTTTACCTCAACAAAAAACTTCAAAGTCATTGTACCTACCTTCCGATTGTGTGCTCCCTTTGCTTTAAATTAATTTTTTTCGCTTAAAATATTCCTTTTTCTTATTCCTATTTTATCAATTTTAAAATTATCCTTTGTACTTTTGCAGTACAGTAATTTTTTGATAAAATATCGAGTAATTTATTTTTTAATTTTCTAATCTTAATCTCTTCAAACAGATTATCAAATTACAATATCATGCTAAAAGGATTTTTTCATGCGCCAAAAGCAGTAAACGAACCAGTAAAAGGGTATGCGCCAAATTCACCTGAAAAAGCCGCCGTACAAGCCGCTTATACTAAAATGTGGAATTCTAAAATTGACGTACCATTATATATAGGAAGCGAAGAAATTAGAACAGGGAATACCAAAACAATGTCAGCGCCTCATGACCACAAACATAGTGTAGGAACGTATCATCTTGCCGAAAAATCACATATCGAGAAAGCTATTGCAAATGCATTAGAGTCAAGAACAGCTTGGGCTAACATGGCTTGGGAACAGCGCGCAGCCATTTTCCTTAAAGCCGCTGAATTAATTGCTGGCCCTTACAGAGCCAGAATTAATGCCGCAACCATGATTGCTCAGTCTAAAAATGTTCATCAGGCCGAAATTGATGCGTCATGTGAGCTAATTGACTTTTTGCGTTTCAACGTAGAATTCATGACTCAAATATATGGAGACCAGCCGGCATCCACCTCAGATATGTGGAACCGTCTAGAGTACAGACCTCTTGAAGGATTTGTATATGCGATCACGCCTTTTAACTTTACTGCAATTGCCGCAAATCTTCCAGCAAGCGCCGCAATGATGGGGAACGTTGTAATCTGGAAACCAAGTGATAGTCAAGTTTTTTCTGCGCAAATTATAATCGAAGTGTTCAAAGAAGCTGGTGTTCCTGATGGAGTTATCAATGTAGTTTTTGGAGACCCTTTAATGATTACCGATACCATTCTGGCAAGTCGGGATTTTGCTGGAATTCACTTTACAGGTTCCACTCACGTATTCAAAGATATCTGGGCAAAAATTGGAACAAACATTCACCATTACAAAACGTACCCAAGAATCGTGGGGGAAACAGGCGGAAAAGATTTCATCATAGCGCATTCAAGCGCTAACCCTAAACAAGTTTCTACGGGAATTGTTCGAGGCGCATTTGAATTCCAAGGGCAAAAATGCTCTGCAGCCTCTAGATCTTATGTCCCACAAAGCTTATGGCCCGCTGTAAAAGAGCAAATTATTGCGGATGTAAAATCAATGAAAATGGGATCTCCAGAAGATTTTAGTAATTTTATTACTGCCGTTATTCATGAAGGCTCCTTTGATAAATTGGTCAGTTTTATAGACCAAGCCAAAAAAGATACTGATGCGGAGATTATCGTTGGTGGGAACTATGACAAATCAGTTGGATACTTTATTGAGCCAACGGTAATTGTAACGACTAATCCTCATTATACCACCATGGCAACTGAATTATTTGGACCAGTTATGACTATTTTTGTGTATGAAGATGCAAAATGGGAAGAAACACTAGAATTGGTAGATACAACGTCTGAATACGCATTAACAGGAGCCGTTTTCAGTCAGGACCGTTACGCCATTGAAGTGGCGACAGTGAAATTACAAAATGCTGCCGGTAACTTCTATATTAATGACAAACCAACGGGTGCCGTTGTAGGGCAACAACCTTTTGGCGGAGCAAGAGCTTCAGGAACCAATGACAAAGCAGGTTCTCCATTGAACTTATTGCGCTGGGCTTCTCCAAGAACAATCAAAGAAACTTTCGTTACTCCGGTAGATTACAGATACCCTTTCTTAGGAGAATAGCTATAATGAGGAATTCACCTCACCAAACAATGTATTTCATAAAAAATCCCAAGATTCAAAACAATTGAATCTTGGGATTTTTTTTAGGACTAGACGTTAACACCAAAAAAACGCTGTTATCCAATAAATACTTTTCCAAACTGATTGCCCCTTTGAAAACTATTTATAAACCACCCCAATTACATCCTTTGGATTGTTTTTGTTACTTTATTAAAAAGCGCAATGAAACTTTAGCGATTTTTGACTTCCCTTTTATTTTTCAGACAAATCGAATTCTATCTTTTCAAGAAAACAGACTGGCCTTTATCGAAAATAATTTCAATTAATTGATTCGTCTTTGGAAAGAATTAATTAGCCCAATAAAATAAAAAACAATACTAAAATTATAATTAGTTCAATTTTTTGGCTTTAAAAAGAAACAAAAAACATTTTTTAAGGTTAATTACTATTATATAAAATAAAAAATTAAGATAAGATTAGGATTTTTAACTTAAAATTTAGATTTTTGAAGAATATAACCAAAAATCATAACTATGAAACTAAAGTTTAATGGATTCTTAGTACTACTACTAGTACTTGTGACGCAATTGACCTTTGCACAAGAACGATCTGTTTCAGGGATCGTTTCTGATAATGCAGGAATGCCTATCACGGGAGTCAGTGTATTAGTAAAAGGGACTAAATCAGGGACACAAACTGATTTTGACGGAAAATTTTCAATCAAAGCTACATCAAGCCAAATCTTGATTTTTAGCTATATTGGAATGAAAACTCAGGAAAGAGTAGCAAATTTCGAGAACTTGAAGGTTAAACTTATGGAAGACTCACAAGCTCTAGAAGAAGTCGTAATTACATCTCAAGGTATAAAAAGAGAGAAACAAGCAATTGGTTACGCAGTTAGCCAAGTTAAAGCAAAAGATCTAGAACAAAGGTCAGAAGGTGATATAGCTAGGGTTTTAAGCGGAAAGGCTTCAGGAGTGCAAATCATTAATGGTAGTGGTATTTCTGGTTCCGCAACAAACATCAACATTAGAGGTAACTACTCTGTTAGTGGATCGTCTCAACCATTATTCATCGTTGATGGAGTTCCTTTTAGCTCAGACACGAATGCTAATGGTTCATTCATTAATGGTAACTCTGGTTCAAGTAGATTCTTGGATTTAGATCCGAACAACATTGAAAACGTAAGTATCCTAAAAGGATTTGCAGCTGCAACACTTTACGGAACTGAAGGTAGAAATGGTGTAATTTTAATTACTACAAAAAGTGGAAGTTTAAAAAAAGGACCTAAAAAAACAGAGATTTCTGTAAGTCAATCCCTTTTTGCTAACGAAATAGCATCTTTACCAGATTACCAAAATAAATTTGGTAACGGATTTGACCAAGCTTTTGGTAACTTCTACAGTAACTGGGGTCCTGGATTTTATCCAAATGGTATTGGTGGTTACACAAATCCAAATTCTGGAATTGCTGCTGATGGCACAATCAAACACCCATACGACAGAGCAAACTTAAATTCTGCTTTTCCAGAATATATTGGTAAAAGAGTACCTTATTCTGCAAAACCAAACAACGTTAAAGATTTTTTTAGAACAGGTATAGTTGCTAGTACTTCTGTTAATATTGCTGGAGCTTCAGCTGACGGAAAAACTAGTTTCAACTTTAACTTTGGTCATTTAGAAGATGAAGGATTTACACCTGGTAACAAATTAGGTAGAAATTCAATCTCTATTGGTGGTAAGTCTGCTTTAAGTAATAAATTTACAATTAGCGGAACTTTAAACTATTCAAATACTAATTTTAAAAGCCCACCAGTTGCTTTAAGTACAGGCTCAGGAGCTTCAGGAACAGGTTTATCTGTGTTTTCAGATGTGTTTTACACACCTCGTAACGTAGACCTGATGGGATTACCTTTCCAAGATCCTATTACAGGAGGAAGTGTTTATTACAGAAATGATGGTGGAATTGTAAATCCAAATTGGACAGTAAACAATGCTTTCACATCACAATTAACAAATAGAGTTTTTGGTAATTCAGCTTTGAAATACGACATTAACGACAATTTGAACATAACGTATAGAGTAGGTATTGATAATTATACTGAAAGAAACGTTTCAGGAACTAATAAAGGTTCTGGAGGAGCATCTACCTCTGGACCGGTTTTAGGAGACTACAGAACATTTGATAACCTTAATACAATATGGGATCATAACATATTAGTAACCGGGCAGTACTCGCTTACTGATAATTTAGGACTGAATTTCAGTGTAGGGGCAACTTCCAGATCTACTAAATATGACCGTCAGGGAGTTAATAGTGTAGAGCAATTAGGATTTGGAGTATTTAGACACTTCAACTTCAAAACACAAACGCCAATTCAGTACTCAGAAAGCCGAAATATTGCAGGTATCTATGGTCAAGTTGAACTTGATTATAATAAATGGGCTTATTTGACACTTTCTGAAAGAAAGGACTGGGTATCTAATACAAATATTAATACTTTGGATTACCCAAGTGCGAGTTTAGCGCTTATTCCAACAAAAATATTCTCTGAAATAGCATCAGATAAGGGTTTAAATTATTTGAAATTAAGAATGGGTTATGGTACCTCTGCTGGATTTGCAACAGGATATCCAGTTTCAAACAACGTAACATTAGCTCCAAGAGGAAACATAAACGATGCAGGAACTACATTTCCTATTGTATCAGCTTCAAATAACTTAGGAAATCCTAATTTGAGACCCGAACTATTGACTGAGATTGAACTTGGTTTTGATTCCAAATTTCTGAGTAATAGAGTAAGTTTAGATTTTTCTTATTTCAAAAGAAAAACAAAAGATTTAATTACCGACAGACCATTACCTCCAAGTTCTGGATTTGGATCAACAAAAACAAATATCGGTCAAATTGACGGAGAAGGTTTTGAAGTTGATTTAGGTGTAAGCGTTATAAATCACGCAAACGATGGATTTAACTGGGATGTTAGTGCTAACGTAACTAAATCTAAATCTATCGTTACTTCTTTAGGCCCTGACACAGAACAAATTGTTTATGATGGATATTCTAACTTAGGTAACGCTGCAATTCCTGGGCAACAATTTGGGATAATTGTAGGTAGTAGAATTCAAAGAGATGCTAATGGAAATAAAGTTGTAGAAAGTACTGGTTTGTATAAAATCGAACAAGGTATCTTTAACATTGGTAATCCAAACCCTGATTATATATTAAACGTTTCTAATAGTTTTTCATACAAAAATTTTAATTTTGGATTTTTAATTAATTATACAGCAGGTGGAGATATGTTTTCACAAACAATCGCAACTTTGTTAGGTAGAGGTCTTACAACTGATACAGTAGATAGATTAAATACATATATTCTTCCTGGTGTAAAAGCTGATGGATCTGTAAATGATATTCAAATCAACAATTCAGATAATTATTTCAGTAATATTATAGCTGGTGCTGACGAAATGAAAATTTATGACGCAACTGTAATTAGACTTTCTGAAATATCTTTTGGATATAACATACCACGTAAATTATTAGATAAAACTCCATTTGGAGCTCTATCTATATCTGTATCAGGTAACAACTTGTATTACAATGCTATAAATACTCCTAAAGGAATCAATTTCGACCCTAACGTAGCTGGTCTTGGAGTAGGTAATGGTAAAGGATTTGACCACTTGAATGGCCCAACGGCTAAAAGATATGGTTTTAGTATTAAAGCAAGTTTCTAAATTTAAAAATAACAATTATGAACAATACGAAAAAAATAGCAAGTGTAATAATTTTGTTCTTAGGGGCATTATTATACTCTTCTTGCGAGACAATAGACATGGATATGAAAGAGGATCCAAATGCATTATCTGTTGACAAGGCAGATGTGGATTTCTATTTAAATGGTGTTCAACGTTCTTTTGCACTTAACATGCAAGCTTATGGTAGAACAAGTATGGAAGTAACAAGGATGACTAATATGTTTGGTAGAAGTTATGAAAATGCTTATAGCCCTGCTACATTAGACTCAAAATGGGCAGTTTCTTATCAAACAGTTTTAAAGAACATCCAATTAATGAATGTTAAAGCTGCAGAAAAAGGATTGAAACGCCATATTGGTATGGGACAGGTATTAGAAGCATACACTATTGTTAACTTAGTTGACTTTTTTGGTGATGTCCCCTATACTGAAGCTTTATTAGGAGCTACTAATCTAAATGCAAAGGCAGATACTGGAGCATCAATTTACAATGCTGCTTTAGTTTTACTAGATAAAGCAATTGTAAATTTTTCAGAAACTAGTCCAACAACAACAACTTTCAATGATTTTTATTACAATAAAGATTGGACTAAGTGGATTAAGTTAGCTAATTCTATTAAGATGAAAATCTACATTCAAAGAAGATTAGTTGACCCTTCAGCTATCGCTAGTTTTAATACTATTGTAGCAACAGGAAACTTTATGCAAACTGCTTCAGATGATTTCCAATTTGACTGGAATTCAAATGTTAACAACCCTGATGGAAGAAGTCCTTTATACAGAGACAACTATTTAACTACAGGTACTTCTGAATACCAATCAAACTGGTTTATGGATTTAATGCTAAGTGACAAGTCTATAGCTGACCCTAGAATGAAATTCTACTTCTACAGACAGTTAAACGGACAATCACCAATTGACCCTACTACATTAAAATGTTCTATTGAACCAGCTCCAGCTCACTACGTAGCCGGAGGTTATACTTACTGTACTGTAGCTAATGGATACTGGGGCAGAGATCATGGAGACAATTTTGGTATTCCACCAGATGCTGACAAGAAAACTGCTTATGGAGTTTATCCTGCAGGAGGTCGTTTTGATGATAACACATTTAAAACTGTAAATAACTTAAGTGGAGCTAAAGGAGATGGAATTACACCAATATTACTAAGTTCTACTATGGATTTCTACAGAGCTGAAGCTGCGTTATACGGAGGTATAGGAAGTGCAAAAGCATTTATTTTATCTGGAGTTCAAAAATCATTCACTAAAGTGAGAGCTTTTATATCTAGAGATGCTGGTGCTATAGTATCAACTGTACCTGCTACAACAAGAGATGTAACTTATATGAACGAAGTTGGAAATAAATTTGATGCTGCTACTTTAACAGGTCAAAGAGAAATTCTTGCGAAAGAATTGTTCATCTCGGTTTTCGGAAACGGAACAGATGCATACAACTTTTATAGAAGAACTGGATTCCCTCAAAGAATTCAACCAAATCTAGAACCAAATCCTGGGCAATTTATAAGATCATTTTTATATCCAGCAAATGAATCTTCTTCTAATTCAAATATGAAGCAAAAAACTAGCGTTTCAGCAAGAGTATTCTGGGATAACAATGCTACAACTGGATTTCCAATTGGTAACTAATAAATATTAAACATGAAAAAATATATAAAAAACTTAACGTATTGCTTACTTGCAATGGGCATGGTACTATTACAATCTTGTAGTGGTGATGAAAGTACTGCAGACAATGTACTTGCCAACACTACAAGAGGCGCAATTTTAAGAACTTTAAAAGTAAACCAATCTACTTTTAATTTCTTTGATACAACTTCTAAATGGTCAGTAAATATTGAAGAACAAGATAGTAAAAATGGAGATCTTCTATCAGAAGTTAGATTGTATGTAAAACACACTAAAAATGGAGTAACAAGTGCCGAAAAATTAGTAAAATCATATTCCGCAACAGCCTTTCCAAAAGGATCTAATAATTTACCTACAGGTGAAGTAAGTGCTACACTTGCTGAGACTCTGGCTAAATTAGGGCTTACAACCGGAGGTTACACTACATCCGATAAATTTACAATGAGATTAGAATTAGTGTTAACGGATGGTAGAACATTTACTAATACTAACTCTTCTAGTACAGTTGTAGGTGGAGTTTACTTCTCATCAGGATTTGTATATTCAGTTCAATTCTTTTGTCCATTAGCTAGTGCAGCTGCTTTCAATGGTAACTACAAAGTAACCGCTGATGCTTGGGCTGACTACGCAGTTGGAGATATAGTGCCTGTTCAATACGTATCCACTGATGGATTGTATACATTTAGAATTAGAAATACAAACAATCCATACTTAAACAATCCTTCGACATCCTATATGATAGTAACAATCAACCCTTCAAATGCAGTGGCAACTGTTACTGCTAATGAGCAGTTCGACTACACAGGCTGGATGAAGGTAACAGTGACTGGATCAGGATCTGTAGGTTCTTGTACTGGGGACATTAACTTAAGATTAAACTTCAGTGGATCGTCACAAAATCAAACTTTTACCTTAGTTAAAATTTAGATTAAATAAATTTCCATATATCTAAAACCACCATCATTACGATGGTGGTTTTTTTTTATATATTTGCACCATGGAAAAAGAACATCAAATATTTGGGATTAGAGCTATAATCGAAGCCATACAAGCAGGCGCAACAGTAGACAAAGTCTACATTCAGAAGGAAGCGAGCAGCGAACTGATGAAAGACTTAATGAAAGTGATGAAGCGCGGTAATATTAACTTTTCTTATGTTCCGGTTGAAAAACTAAATAGACTAACGCCCAATAACCATCAAGGTGCAGTGGCAACCATATCCCCTATCTCCTTTTTTGATTTAGAAACGTTGATTGAATCTGTAATTGAAAACGGGAAAAAACCATTGTTCTTAATATTAGATCAAATCTCTGATGCGCGTAATTTTGGCGCTATCATCAGAACTGCTGAATGCACCGGCGTAAACGGTATTATTGTCCAAAAAGCAGGCTCAGCTCCTGTGAATGGTGATACGGTAAAAACCTCTGCAGGAGCTGTATTCAATATTCCAATTTGCAAAGTAGAACACATCAAAGATGCTATTTTCTTATTGCAAGCAAGCGGTATCAAAACAGTTGCTGCAACTGAAAAAACAGATCAAAACATCTATGATATCTCTTTGAACGAGCCTGTTGCTATAATTATGGGATCTGAGGATCGTGGTGTAAACCCATCTGTATTGAAGATTGTTGACGAAAAAGCTAAACTTCCCATGTTTGGAACTATTGGTTCTTTAAATGTATCCGTAGCTTGTGGTGCTTTTTTATACGAAGCGGTAAGACAGAGAAGTTAATTTCCAAACCCTTCCCAAAGAATAGGGAACCAAAACAAATTCACTAAAAATGAATCAAGACTCCCGTTTTGATTCATTTTTTTTATGCGCTACAACAGTGTAACAAATCGGGAGACTACACCAATAAAAAGAAGCAAATTCCTCAGGCTCGTCTCTCGGAAGATTTACAAAATTACCGTTGGCATCAAAACGCTGCATGAATTTATCTGCCACGGGATCATAATCCGGATGTTCCCAATCATACTTAAGGACTTTTTTATATTCTGGAGTTTTGTATACTAACGTAAGAAGGAATCCAGAGAGCAACCCTCCCAGGTGACCTTCCCAAGAAATAGACTTATTACCTGGAATCTCAGGACTTGGAAAAACATACCAAACTAAACCTCCATAAACAACAATCACGGCAAGAGACAAGGCTATTAATCGATTGTACTTTGTTTGAATTCCCTTAAAAAAAATAAAACTAAACAACACATAAATCAAACCACTGGCTCCAATATGGTAATTCTCCCGACCAATAATCCACGTGATAAATCCAGACAATAGAATTCCATACCCAACAACCGCCAACGATTGTTTCGCATAGAAAAATTGTAAAGCGACCAATAATACCAATACAGGTATCGAGTTGTTGTACAAATGCTCTATATCACTATGAATAAAAGGACTGAACAAGATTCCTTGCAGACCTGAAAATGTTCGAGGGTAAATACCGTTTTGGACAAAGTCAAAATCAAATCGAATTTCGAGCCAATAGACAAACCACAATACTACCACAAAAAAAAGAGGCAGTCCAATAACTAAATTCGTGAATTTAAAATGTTTGTCCATGAATCCTACTTGTTTATACTATTATCTTAATTCAAAAACTTCTCCAAAAGCAATTTAATGCAATTTTGTCATAGTACAACCCAAGAGTAAAATTAAACACAAGAATTCCTAGCCCAGATGGAAACGGCATCCCACGCTTTTTTGCGTGGATATAGTGTACAGCTGGAAATAGCTCCGAAAAATAAATTTGACAATCATAAATGGGCTTAGATTAAAAAAAATATTAATTTTGCACAATGGAAGCACCACTTGCAGAGCGCATACGACCACAAAAATTAGAAGAGTACATTAGTCAATCCCATTTGGTCGGACCAAATGGTTCCTTGACACAACAAATTACAAAAGGAATTATCCCTTCCTTAATTTTTTGGGGACCACCGGGCACTGGTAAAACTACTTTAGCGCAAATTATTGCACAGGAATCAAAACGACCCTTTTATATTTTGAGTGCCATCAATTCCGGTGTGAAAGACATTCGCGAGGTGATTGAAAAAGCAAAGCAAAGTGGGGGTTTGTTTACGGCTAAAAACCCTATATTATTCATTGATGAGATTCATCGTTTTAGCAAATCCCAACAAGATTCGTTATTGGCTGCGGTAGAAAAAGGGTGGATCACCCTAATTGGTGCCACAACAGAAAACCCTAGTTTTGAAGTTATTCCAGCACTACTGTCCCGATGTCAGGTGTATGTTTTGAACGCTTTTAGCAAAAAAGACTTAGAAACACTTCTGGAACGCGCCATAAAAACAGACGCTTATTTGCAGACCAAAAACATTAAACTAAGAGAAACAGAAGCCTTATTGCGCCTTTCCGGTGGCGATGGACGTAAGCTGTTGAATATTTTTGAACTTGTTGTACATGCATCCGAAGAAGACGATGTTATAATCACTAACGAACGTGTTTTTGCTTTAGTACAACAAAATACCGTTTTGTATGACAAAACTGGCGAACAACATTATGACATTGTTTCAGCTTTTATAAAATCCATTCGGGGAAGTGATCCAAATGGTGCTGTGTATTGGCTTGCCCGCATGATTGAAGGCGGTGAAGATGTTAAATTTATCGCTCGTCGAATGCTTATCCTGAGTAGTGAAGATATAGGAAATGCCAATCCAACTGCTTTTATTATGGCCAATAATACCTTTCAGGCGGTTGCCACAATTGGATATCCGGAAAGCAGGATTATATTAAGCCAATGTGCCGTTTATTTAGCCACTTCCCCTAAAAGTAACGCTTCGTATCTGGCCATTGGAACTGCGCAACAACTTGTAAAACAAACTGGCGATTTACCGGTACCAATTCACTTGCGCAACGCGCCCACTAAATTAATGAAAGAATTAGGGTATGGCGAAGAATATAAATATGCACACGATTACACAAATAATTTTGCAGAACAAGAATTCCTTCCTAATGAACTGTCCAACAATCCCATTTATATTCCCGGAAATAACTCCCGAGAAAACATCACAAGAGAATTCTTAAAAAACCGCTGGAAAAATAAATATGGCTATTAAAACACAAAAAGGGATACACCGCAGTACATCCCTTTTAGAAAAATAATTAATTTATAATTGCACTAAAACTTTACCGCTATTTTTTCAGAATATAATTTGTTGTTTTCATAATACTCAAAAAACCATTGGTTGTTCTTAGCAATTAAAACACCTTTAATATCTCCTTTGAAAGCGATAAAAGATTCGGCACTAGAGGTTTTAAAAACTTTCATAACAACTTTTGGAGAACTATCAATCAACTGGAAACCGGTTGTCGTAGGCTGAGCATAAAGCAAATCCATTTCTTTTTCATCAGATACTGAGTCGCTGACTACTTTTTGAGCCAACACCACCGGAGCGGCCAAGGGCTTGGTAACTTCTGGCTCCATAGTTGTATTTATAGTACCGTTATATTTATATTGCAACTCATTAACGGATTCAAAAGCTTTGTTAAGCGCTTCGCCATACGCAGTTTCATATTGTTTCTCCTTGCTTTTCCCCACTGCAGATTGGAAAATTATTTTCCCGTAACAATCCTTAAGTGTCACAAATAACTTAGTCATCAAAAAAGCATTTTCTTTAACAACATCCATATACAACAAACTGCAACGGTCACTGTAGTCACTTGGAATGGCTTCTTTGCTGTAAAAAGCTTCAAAACCGGCTTTGTTTAGATTGAATTTAGACATTGTTGTCAGTCGATACTGATTCTCTGTTTTGAGGAAATCGTACTTAACGGGAATAATCACAGCTTTATAATCGTTTACCGATTGAGAATAGGAATAACTAACAACTAATATCAGCAGGAATACTAATGATTTTTTCATCTTTATAAATATTTTTTAAGTTCTAATAAATGGTTAATTTGTATGATGTGCTGTTCTACCTGAACTTTACTTTCATTAAAAAAAATAGCTTGCAGTCCCGCATCCAGTGCTCCTTGAACATCCGCTTCTAAACTATCACCAATCATGATACTTTTTTCTTTTTTGGCTTTGGCCAAATCTAAAGCGTAATCAAAGATAATGGGATTTGGTTTTTTTACCCCAGCCATTTCTGAATTAGTTATGGTCTGAAAATAGCTTCCAATTTTTGAATTGTTCAATTTTTTAAATTGCACTTCCGCAAAACCATTGGTTATAATATGCAAATTGTATTTAGGTTTTAAATACTCCAAAAGTTCCACTGTCCCATCAAAAAGATGATTGTTATCCGGCAAAAACCGAATATAATCCTCCGCTATAGTCTCTATTTCTTCATCTGAAATAGTATAACTCAACGCATCAAACGAGTGTTTCAATCGATTGTACCGCAATTCCTGATGGGTAATCTTATCGTATTGATAAAGTGCCCAACACGCTTGGTTAATTGGAACATATTTTTCAATAAACTCCTTGGTTGCTATCGTTGGATGATTTCTGTTAAAAATAGTCTCAAAAGTGAGCTCTGAATTTTTATCAAAATCCCAAAGGGTATGATCTAAATCAAAAAAAACGTCCTTTATATGTGTTTGTTTCATTTTGTAATTTTAAAATATCCCTTCATCTGCAAAGCTGAAATAACTGGTTTCAGTTATAATAAGATGATCTAATACTTTTATTTCTAAACTATCACCTGCCAATTTCAATTTTCTTGTAATTTGTTTGTCAGCATCACTAGGAATCAAGGTTCCGGAAGGATGATTGTGACACAAGATCAATGCTGTAGCTCCGATTTCGAGTGCCGTTTTGAAAACGATTCGCACATCGACCAATGTTCCGGTGATTCCGCCTTTACTCAATTGGGATTTCGACAGTACCTTATTGGAGTTATTCATATAAATAATCCAAAATTCTTCGTGTGGTAATTCCCCAATAATAGGCTGCATGATTTCGAAAATGATTTTGCTGGAAGTAATTTTTGTCAATTCCACAACCTCTTCGCCTCTTCTGCGTCTTCCTAATTCTAAAGCAGCAATAATAGAAATGGCCTTTGCCTCTCCTATTCCTTTAAATTGCATGAGCTGAGACAGTGATAATTTTCCTAAGGCATTCAAATTAGTATCTACGCTTGCCAAAATCCGTTTACTCAAATCCACCGCTGACTCATTCCTGCTGCCGGAACCTATCAAAATAGCTATCAGTTCCGCATCACTCAAAACACTTTTACCTTTCAGCATTAGTTTTTCACGTGGTTTATCGTCTTCGGACCAATTGGTAATAGGAAAAAAGGAATTTTCAGCCATTCGCTTGTTGTTTAAATTTGTTTGCGCATGCAAATACTATTTTCTAAACCCACATAAGGCTCATAATTATCAACAATAACATATCCTACTTTTTGATACAAAGCAATGGCTTCCTTTTGCTTGTATAATGTTTCCAAAACAGAAAATGATGATCCAGAATACTGCGCCCAAAGTTCCAATTCTCGTAAAATAGTTTGAGCCAATCCCATTCCTCGCACCTCAGGAGAAACAAACATACGTTTTATTTCAATTGTATTTTTATCATATTTTTTAAAACAACCGCAAGCAACAGCTTCGTTTTTTAGATATACAACAATAACATTTGGGTTTAATTCCAAAATATTATTACCCCAATAGTCGGTTTTTAATTCGGGATAACGCTCCCATAAACTTTTATCTAAAGCGCTAATAAGAGCCATAAAATCAGGATTTTCGCTTGTAGTCTTAGCAATTCTTATAGAATCTTTCATAGCATTATTTACTTTACCAATTCCTTTACTTCATCAAAATTCAATCCGCCGTAATTACCGGAACTCATCAACAACAAAGCCGAATTTTCAAGGTTTAAATTAAACAAATAATCCGCGAAATCTTTTGGATTGGTATAAATAATTAAATCTTTTCTGTTAAAAGCAGTAGCAATTTGCTCGTGTGTTACTTCCTCCAATTGTTTGATTTTTACGGCATCGGGCGAATAGAAAACTACTGCTGTATCAGCATATTCAAGTGCGCCTTCGTATTCTTTTAAGAATTCTGCATTCAAGCTACTATAAGTGTGAAGTTCTAAACAACCCACTAAAGTACGATTTGGATATTGTTCTTTTACCGCTTTGGTAGTTGCCGCCACTTTACTTGGGGAATGTGCAAAATCTTTATAGGCCACTTTTGTTTTACTCTCCGCAATTTTTTCTAATCGTTTTGATGCACCTTTGAAACTGGCAATGGCTTCATAAAAATCAGCTTCATCAACACCCATATTCTGGCAAATCCATTTGGCACCAGCCAAATTATTAAGATTATGTGCTCCAAAAACTTCAATTGGCATGTCGCCTTCCGGAGTTTCCAGCAGTGTCACACCCTCATTAACAGTATATTTTGGGGTATGATAGGCTAATTTTCGGATTGGATTTGTAGCCGCTTCTGCAACACGTTTTACTTCAGCATCATCTTCATTGTATACTAGAATACCACCATTGGTAATTTTGCCAATAAAAATTCCGAACTGCTCCACGTAATTTTCGTAAGTTGGAAAAACATTAATATGATCCCAAGCAATCCCTGAAATTAGAGCAATATTAGGCTGATACAAATGGAACTTTGGTCTTCTGTCTATCGGCGAGGACAAATATTCATCTCCTTCTAAAACGATAAAGTCATTCTCTTCCGTAAGATGCACCATTGTATCAAATCCTTCCAGTTGAGCGCCAACCATGTAATCTACAGCAATGTCATGGTAATGCATCACATGCAAAATCATCGAAGTTATAGTTGTTTTTCCATGAGAACCACCAATAACCACACGTGTTTTATTTTTAGATTGTTCGTATAAAAACTCCGGATACGAATATATTTTGAGTCCTAATTCCTGGGCTTTCAATAATTCAGGATTATCTGCTTTGGCATGCATCCCAAGAATTACAGCTTCAATAGCTGATGTTATTTTTTCAGGAAACCAGCCTAATGCTGGCGGTAAAATCCCTTTTTTGTCTAATCTAGATTTTGACGGTTCAAAAATGGCGTCGTCACTTCCCGTAACTTGATATCCTTTGTTGTGTAATGCTAAAGCCAGATTGTGCATGGCGCTACCTCCGACAGCTATAAAATGTGTACGCATTAATTGTTTTAATTTAGAGTTTTACAGTCCAAGTGAATTAAAAACTACTTTGAACCTTTTTGTTATTATAGGATTCTAAAAGAGATTTTGCCTTTTCAGTTTCATTCATTTTATCATTATATAAGCTAACCAGCTTTTGGTAACTTATTTTTGAACCACCAGCCAGAATTGCTTTTTTATACTGCTGTTCCGCACCTTTATATCGTTCGAAATATTCCTCAATATGACCTCTTGACAAATATCCATCAACAGGCGACAACCGCAATAATTCATTAGAATATTTTACTGCCTTAGTTTCACTCCCACCAATAATACCTGGCAATTGAATATACAATTCTATTAAAGCCCAACGCGCCTCTATATGTTTTGGATTCAGATTGATGGCTTTTTCAAAGGAGGCTTTAACTTCAGCAATCATCCCAAGCGCTTTAAATTTACTGCTCTCTTTAGCTCTCATTCCCATCGCACCACCATATTTATAATAATAATTGGCTTCTGATGGTTTTACTGTTTTTAGCTTTTTATAATAGGTAATTGCTTTTTCCCATGAATTATAATAACCGGCAATATCGCCCAAATACTCTATCGTCTTCAAATCTGAAGGATTCGTTTTTAGTATTGATTCAAATATTGTTTGTGCCTGCTCATACTTTTCCTCTTTGAAGAGTTTTTGCGCTTTTTCAAAATTGGATTGTGACCAAATCATAATAGGAAACAATAAAAAAACTAGTATACTATGTTTCATGCTTCAAAAATAAGGAAAATTTAAAGTATTAAACAGCTTTTTTAATCTTAAAAAAGTTAACAAATCAATATGTGTAGCGTGTAATAATAATATATACGAAACATTATCATAACACAGAGTAATTAATTTCGTCAAAACAAATTATGAAAAGAAAGAGAAAAATTCCTTTAGTCGTATTGAGCGATGTACACTTAGGAACATATGGTTGTCAGGCCAATGAATTACTACAATATTTAAAATCGATTCAGCCAAAAATGTTGGTTTTAAATGGAGACATTATTGATATGTGGAGTTTTAGCAAAAGATATTTTCCTGCCTCACACATGAATGTATTGCGACAAATCATAAAAATGTCGAATCAAGGAACTCGAGTTATTTATATTACGGGAAATCATGATGAAGCTTTAAGGAAATATTCCGATTTTATTTTAGGGAATTTTGAATTGGCAGATAAATTGATCCTGGACTTAGATGGAAAAAAAACCTGGATTTTTCACGGGGATGTTTTCGATTCTTCTACGAAAGGTTATGCTAAAATTTTAGCTAAACTTGGCGGAAAAGGCTATGATTTATTGATTTTGATAAATAGTTTTATCAATTGGGTTTTAGTGCTTTTGGGAAAAGAAAAAAGAAGCTATTCTAAAATGATTAAGGACAGTGTAAAAAAAGCCGTCTCTTTTGTGTCAAATTTTGAAACTACAGCCGCCGAAATTGCTATTCAAAAAAAATACAGTTATGTAGTTTGCGGACACATTCACAAACCCCAAATGAGGGAAGTACAAAATGAACATGGAAAGGTTATGTATTTAAACAGCGGTGATTGGGTCGAAAACCTTACCGCATTGGAATACAAAAAAGAAAAATGGAGTATTTACCAGTATAAAAAAACGGACTATATAGACCATGAGAACAAAGAAGATGCAATTATAAATGACATTGTAACCAAAATTTTATCTTAATAACCCTGAGGAAAAATCATCTTATCCTAATAAATCCATATTTAAAAGAAATCAGTTATAATCCAATCTAAATAACAAACATGAAAATATTTTATGCTATTCAAGCCACTGGCAACGGTCATATCAGTAGAGCCATGCAACTTTATCCTTATTTACAAAAATTTGGACCTGTAGACTTCTTCATGAGTGGAAATAATGCTAGCCTAAAAATTGATTTACCAGTAAAATACAAAAGCGACGGTTGCAGCTTACACTACAGTAAATGTGGTGGCTTGAACTACTGGAATATTGCAAAAAACATTAGGCCAATACAGATGTTCAAAGATGCAAGCTCTCTACCTTTAAAAAATTATGATGTTGTAATAAATGATTTTGATTCAATTACTTCTCTTGCTTGTAAATTACAGAAAGTACATTCGGTACAATTTGGACATCAAGCTAGTTTTGCGTCAAAATTGACACCAAGACCAGAAAAAAAAAGCCTTATGGGAGAAATAATTCTAAAACATTATGCTCCTTCTCCACAGTATATTGGACTGCATTTTGAGAAATACGATTCTTTCATTCTCCCTCCAATTATTAAAGATGAAATCATACAAGCCGAACCAAAAGACTTAAAACACATAACGGTTTATTTACCGTCTTTCCAAAAAGATTGTTTAGAAAAAGCGTTTAATAAACGCTCCGAAATTAATTTTCACTGGTTTTTGAATGATGTAAAACTCAAACATACCATTGGCAACATCACGTATTATCCTGTAAATCAAAAACAGTTCAATCAAAGCTTAATCAACTGTCATGGTGTCATAACCGGTGGTGGATTTGAAACACCCGCAGAAGCATTGTATCTTAGAAAAAAAATACTCAGCATTCCTATACGAAATCATTATGAGCAGGAGTGTAATGCTGCAGCACTAAAAAAAATGGGGGTTCCAGTAGTTTATGAAGTAGGTGATAATTTTGATTTAATCATAGAAAACTGGCTTAATAAGGATACTCCTACGCCTAATATACTAGCTAATACAGTCCCTGACACATTACAGTTCTTATTTGACACCTACAACAGTAACTAATTCTTAAATTATGGCAACAAAAAAGGTGTTCTAAAAGAACACCTTTTTTGTGAAATTTATGAAAATTAGTCGTTCAACATTTTCCACAACTTGTCTTTTAATTCTGTCAAACCTTGTTGAGCCACAGAAGAAATAAACATATAAGGAACATCTTTGAAAGCAACGTCTAACTCTACTTTTAGCTCTGCCTTTAACTCATCATCAAGCATATCGCATTTAGAAATCACCAGCAAACGCTCTTTGTCAAGCATTTCGGGATTGTATTTTGTCAATTCATTTACCAAAATATCATATTCCGCTTTGATATCCGGAGTATCCACTGGAACTAAGAACAATAAAGTTGAATTCCGTTCAATATGGCGCAAGAAATAATGTCCAAGACCTTTTCCTTCGGCTGCTCCTTCAATAATTCCGGGAATATCTGCAATTACAAAAGATTGAAAATCTCTGTAGGCTACAATACCAAGATTTGGTTTCAAGGTAGTAAACGGATAATCGGCAATTTTTGGTTTTGCAGAAGTCAAAACTGACAATAATGTTGATTTTCCTGCATTAGGAAAACCTACCAAACCTACATCAGCCAGCACTTTTAATTCTAAAATAACATCCATCTCTGCTCCAGGCAATCCCGGTTGAGAATATCTGGGGGTTTGATTTGTCGAGCTTCTAAAATGCCAGTTACCTAAACCACCTTTCCCACCGCGAGAAAGAATTTGTTTTTCACCCTCATCAGTAATTTCAAATAATATTTCTCCCGTTTCTTTATCCTTTACAACAGTACCCAGCGGCACTTCGATAAATTTATCGTCACCATCTGCACCGGTACTCCTGTCTCCACTTCCATCTCCACCATTACCGGCTTTGATATGTCTGGCAAACTTTAGGTGAAACAATGTCCAAAGTGCTTTATTTCCTACCAAATATACATGGCCACCACGACCACCATCACCACCGTCAGGGCCTCCTTTTTCAATAAATTTTTCTCTGTGCAAGTGCGTAGATCCTTTTCCTCCTTTTCCGGATGAAACATATATTTTAACATAATCTACAAAATTCCCTTCAGTCATTTTTTTTTGTTTAAAAGTTTATAGTTTAAAGATTAAAGATTAGCGGCACACTAACTTTACACATTAAACTTTAAACCAAATTTTAACCCTTTAAGGCTTTCACCATCACTTTATCAATCTTGACGCCATCCATATCGATAACTTCTAACTCAAATTTTTGCCAGATTAATTTCTCTCCTTGTTTGGGTATATGAGATAGTTCCGTCATTATTAATCCACTCACCGTAGTAACTTCATAATCATTGATTAGTTCATCTAACTCAAAGTACGTCAAGAAATCGTGCAACGAATAATGTCCGTCAACCAGCCATGTTCCATCTTCTCTTTCAATTAACTGAAAATCATCTTTATAAAAATCCGAAGCATCACCAACCAGCGCTTCCAGAATATCATTCAGTGTAATAACACCCTGAAAAACACCATATTCATCAGATACAAATGCGTAATGTATTCCGGTTTTTTTAAAATTCTCTAACGCTACATACGCCGTGGTTTGCTCCATCATAAAGGGAGCTTCGGTCATAATATCAGCCAAATTGAAATTTTGGTTCTCAAAATGGGCAAAAATATTTTTTAGGTTAACAACCCCTACAATATCATCATAATTCTCACCGTAAACAGGATAAATAGAATGCAACTCTTTAAGCATAAACTCTCTAACCTGTTCTTTATCTGCATGAAAAGGTAGAAAAACTACTGATTTTCTATGTGTCATCAAAGAATTTATTTTCCGATCACCAATATGAAAAACGCGTTCCACAATATCTTGCTCTATTTCCTGAACTTCGCCTCCTTCAGTTCCTTCTTTGATAATCGCTCTAATTTCTTCTTCTGTAACTTTGCCGTCAGCTGTTGGTTTTATTTGTAAAATACTCAACAAAAATTCCGTTGAATGCGTCAACATCCAAATGAATGGAGCCATAATTACCGAAATAATTTTCATGGGTAATGCCACTGTTTTTGCAATGCTTTCCGGATGATTTAAACCAATTCTTTTTGGCAGTAATTCTCCTAAAACCATAGAAAAAAAAGTTAAAACCACTACAACAATCCCAACAGAAACAGAATGGGCATACGGTTTGAGTATCTCAAAATTATTGATGTAAGTTTCGACGTCAAATGTGATTTTATCCCCACTATAAATACCGGTTAGAATCCCTATCAAGGTAATTCCTATTTGTACGGTTGATAAAAATTTGTTTGGAGAATTGGCTAATTCCAATGCAATTTGAGCATTTTTATTCCCTTTTTTTGCAGAAGTTTCTAATCTATTTTTACGTGCCGAAATCAATGCGATTTCTGACATGGAAAAAATTCCATTAAGCAGTATTAGAAAAAATATTATTAGTATTTCCAATTTCTTAGTTGATTCGTTTGTGTATTAAAATGTGATTCCTCCATTTTTTGTTTTGAAATCGGTTGTTTGTAACCTCAATTTTATGGCCCAGATAACAGTGAAAATCCCGCAAAAAAAACCTTTTTCTTGTCAAAAAAGAGCGACCTAAGGAAGCTCCTTTTTAGGACTTAGAAAAAAAAATTTCGAGGACTTACAACGTACCACTGGAACTGCTCCTATAAATGATCAATAACGTTACTTACTCTTTGGGTAATTTCTGCAATGGTACCAATTCCGTTTACTGCGTGAAATTTCCCTTGTCCCTGATAATAATCCATTAATGGCACTGTTTTTTCGTTGTATTCCTGGTAGCGATTTCTGATCTTTTCTTCGTCTTGATCGTCAATTCTGCCACTTGTTTTTCCTCTTTCTAACAATCGTTGTACCAGGATTTCGTCATCAGCTTCGAGTGCAATTGTTGCGGCAACAGTCGAACTAATTGAAACAAGAAATGCATCTAAATCTTTGGCTTGTGATAGTGTTCTTGGATATCCGTCAAATAAAATTCCGTTTGTGTCTGGATGTTTATTTACCTCATCAATCAACATTTTTGTCGTCAATTCATCCGGTACTAAATCCCCTGCATCCATATAAACTCTTGCTTGTTTGCCTAATTCTGTGTCGTTTTTTAAATTAAAACGAAATACGTCGCCCGTGGAAATATGCGTTAATTTGTACTTGTCTTTCAAAAATTCTGCTTGAGTTCCTTTTCCTGCTCCTGGTTTTCCAAATAAAACAATGTTAGTCATAATGTGTTGGTAATTATTCTTTTAGTTTATATACTTCGGATAAATTTCTTCCTAAACCATCATAATCCAAACCAAAACCTACAATAAATTTATTTGGGATTCGAATCCCAATATAATCTATTTTGATATCTTTTGTGTATGCCTCTGGTTTGAAGAAAAGTGTCGCTATTTTGAAATGCTTTACATTTTGTTTTTTGAATAATTCTTTGAGTTCCACTAAAGTATTTCCGGTATCTACAATATCCTCTAGTATGATAACGCTACGTCCAGTCAAATCCTGATTTAATCCGATTAATTGTTTTACCTCATTTGTGGTAGAAGTTCCTTCATAAGAAGCCATTTTTATAAAAGATACTTCACATGGTTTTTTATACTGTTTCATAAAATCAGAAACGACCATAAAAGCTCCGTTTAATACACCTACAAAAACTGGTATTTCATCAGCGAAATCATCTTCTATTTGCGCCACCATTTTAGCAATGGCAAAATCAATTTCTTTAGCAGAAATAAACGGAACAAATTGTTTGTCGTGAAGTTGTATCATTATTTTCGTTTTTAAAATAATGTGCAAAGATACAGAATTCGGATTTGTGAATTGATAAATGAGAATTAATTTGTAATTTTAAGTAAATTTCACATAAAAGGACCTCAAAATGTATTGAAAGCAACAAAAGTTATAATAAAAATTCCGAAGAAAATAAAATTGTGTTTTCGGATTCCATCATTATAAAGTATCTTTGCTCAAACATACAATTACACCATGAATTATTTTTCTTCTGATTTCAAATTAGGAATTCTCGGTGGCGGACAACTGGGCAAAATGCTATTGTTTGACACCCGAAAGTTCGACATACAAACCTATGTTTTGGATCCAAGTGATGAAGCACCTTGCAAAATAGCTTGTGACCAATTCTTCAAAGGGGATTTAATGGATTTTGAAACCGTATATAACTTTGGTAAAAAAGTAAGTGTTTTGACTTTTGAAATCGAATTAGTCAATCTGGAAGCTTTGGTAAAACTAGAAGAAGAAGGGTTAAAGGTATTTCCTTCGCCAAAAACGTTGAAACTCATTCAAAACAAAGGAATTCAGAAAGATTTTTACATTCAACATGCCATCCCAACCGCAAATTACAAACGATTTCACAATTTAAAAAGTCTCGTTGTTGATATTCTGGATTCGAAAACAAAACTACCGTTTGTATGGAAATGTACGGAATTTGGTTATGATGGAAATGGCGTAAAAGTGATTCGACACATTTCGGATTTGGATAATTTAGCCAATGTAGAATGCATTGCCGAAGAAATGATTCCGTTCAAAAAAGAATTAGCTGTCATCGTTTGTCGCAATCCTTCCGGTGAAATAAAAACGTATCCTGTGGTAGAAATGGAATTTCATCCCCAAGCCAACCAAGTAGAATATGTGATTTGCCCAGCTCGAATTGATGATACAGTAGCCGAAAAAGCAAGAGCTATCGCATTGAATGTTTCTAAAAAATTCAATCATGTGGGATTATTAGCCGTAGAAATGTTTCAAACCGAAGACGATCAAATCCTTGTGAACGAAGTGGCTCCACGCCCGCACAATTCAGGTCATTACTCGATTGAAGCCAGTTATACCTCGCAATTTGAAAATCATTTGCGTGCCATTCTAGATTTGCCTTTAGGGAATACAGACAGTAAAGTAGCCGGAATCATGGTAAATCTAGTGGGCGAAGAAGGTTTTTCAGGAGATGTAGTCTACGAAAACATCGAAAAAATACTGGGATGGAATGGTGTTACGCCACATATTTACGGAAAAAAACAAACACGTCCCTTTAGAAAAATGGGACACGTAACCATCGTAAATGAAGACATCAACGAAGCCCGAAGAATTGCTGAGGATGTAAAGAATACGATTAGAGTGATAAGTTAATTAAAAGATTGAAAAAATTAAAGATTGAAAAATTAAAAAAATTAATTAAATTGAATTTCTCAAAAATCTTTAAATGCTTAAATCTTTAAATCTTTAAATAAGAAACAATGAAAGTAGCCGTAATAATGGGAAGCATCTCAGATATGCCGATCATGCAAGAAGCCATAGATATCCTAAAAGCATTTGAAATCGAAATTGAAGTCGATATCGTTTCGGCACACCGAACGCCTGAAAAATTATTTGATTTTAGCATGAACGCACATACTCGCGGTATTTCTGTGGTTATTGCCGGTGCTGGTGGCGCGGCACATTTACCCGGAATGGTCGCTTCAATGTCGCCACTTCCCGTAATTGGCGTTCCTATAAAATCCAGTAATTCAATCGATGGCTGGGACAGCGTTTTATCCATTCTGCAAATGCCAGGTGGCGTTCCCGTAGCAACCGTAGCCTTAAATGGCGCCAAGAACGCAGGTATTCTTGCCGCTCAAATCATAGGAAGTCACAACAAAAGTGTCCTAGAGAAAGTAATTAAGTACAAAACCGGATTGAAAGAAGCCGTCAATATCGCTTCCCAAAGCCTCCAAAAATAAAAAAAGCTCCATTACGGAGCTTTTTTTATGAATTCAAATAGTGAAATAATTTATTCTGCATCAACAACAATTTCAAGAACTCCTTCAAATTCTGATGCAATAATGTCCTCTCTGCTTAACCAGTATTCAGAAGTTGTAATCGTATAATTCACATTATCCGTGGTCTTAACATCCCATAAAATATCTTCCGCTTCCGAAAAAGGGACGTTTTCAGTCATTGGCAGATCGAACAATCTTTTGATCAAATTACTGCCCGATAAACCGTTGTTTAATAATTTCAGAATATTTTCTTTAGTCAATTCGCTTTCATTTTCACCTTCGACCGGGACCAAACTGCATTCAACAATCGTCGCTTTTGCATTAGGAAAAGTACCGTTGTAAGCTTTGAAAAGCAATTGATTGATATGAAACAATGTTGAATGCAATCCAATTTCAGGATATTCTTCACATACTTTATCTAAAAGCATATCGTTTGAAATTTGCTGAATTTGACCTTCATTCAAATCTTCTGATAATTTGTATTCCAATAGTATTGCAGCGGCATCTTTTGGTTCGAAATCACTTATTGCCATAAACAATAATTCCCTTAAACTGGCAGCATCCCCATCAGCAGCATCCGGATAATCAAACTTTCCCAAGAGTTTTATATAATCCTCATTTGTCCAATATTCTTCAACCTCATCAACAGTATTCGCTCTATTTATTGTAATTTGATAATTCATCTTTTCTTTTAGTTTATTATATTTTTTTCGGTTCATTTTTTACAAAACCAATCATTTTTTACAATTTAAGGCTTTATTACTGCCAAATGAAATAAATAACATTTAAATAACACTTTTGAATCCGCTATTTTGGCCCAAATCAATTCCTTGGACAAACACATTTTTTTTATTAAATCCGTACCTTTGATTTCTTTAAACATCAAATTATTTTTATTACAAAATACAAATGAGCATCCTAACACACCCTTTCAATACAAAGTACAATACTGCACCTTTTTCGAAAATTAAAAATGAAGATTTCCTTCCTGCTTTTCAAAAAGGAATCGAATTGGCAAAAGCCGAAATCGATGCGATTGTACAAAATCCGATAAAACCCACTTTCGAAAACACGATTGAAGCATTAGCGTTCAGCGGCGATGTTTTGGACCGAATCTCAAGCATCTTTTTCAACTTGAATTCAGCCGAAACCAATGACGAAATTCAAAAAATCGCTCAGGAAGTTTCGCCTCTGCTCTCTGAGTTTGGCAACGATGTGCGTCTTAATCCGGATTTATTCGCACGAGTAAAAACAGTGTATGAGCAACGAGAAAAACTGAATCTCAATCCGGAGCAAACCACGCTTTTAGACAAAAAATACAAAAGCTTTTCCAGAAATGGAGCGAATTTACCGGAAGATAAAAAGAATCAATTGCGAGAAATTGATAAAGAATTATCAAAATTGAGCTTGCAGTTTGGCGAAAATGTTTTGACCGAAACACAGGCCTATCAACTGCATATTACTAACAAAACAGATTTAGCCGGTTTGCCAGAGGGAACTATCGAAGCCGCTCGTTCATTGGCTAAAAGCCAAGAAAAAGAAGGATGGATTTTCACATTGGACTATCCTAGTTATGTTCCGTTTGTGACCTATGCTGACAATCGGGAATTACGCATGGAAATGGCAATCGCTTTTGGTGCCAAAGGTTTTCAAAATAACGAATTTGACAATCAGGAAATTGTACTAAAAATTGCCAAATTGCGTTTTGACAGAGCGCAAGTTTTAGGTTATGCTACGCACGCTCATTTTGTACTTGAAGAAAGAATGGCCGAAAGTCCGGAGAAAGTAAAAACCTTCTCGAATGATTTATTAGAAAAAGCCAAACCGGCAGCTTTGAAAGAATTTGCACAATTGACCGCTTTTGCAAAAGAGCTTCACGGAATCGAGCAACTTCAAAAATGGGATGGTGCGTATTATTCGGAGAAATTGAAGCAGCAATTATTCAATTTGGATGATGAAATTTTAAAACCGTATTTTCAATTAGAAAAAGTTTTGAACGGTGCTTTTGCAGTAGCGCAAAAATTATACGGAATTACTTTTGAAGAAGTTTACGAAGTAGATAAATACCATGAAGAAGTAACAACATACGCAGTAAAAGATGAAGACGATCAATTAGTTGCGGTGTTTTATGCTGATTTCTTTCCAAGAAAAGGCAAACGAAACGGAGCTTGGATGACTTCTTTTAAATCGCAATATGTTAAAAAAGAAATTAACGAAAGACCTCATATTTCTATTGTTTGTAATTTCACGAAACCTACCGAAACAAAACCATCCTTATTAACTTTTAACGAGGTAACAACTTTATTTCATGAATTTGGTCACGCGTTGCACGGAATGTTAGCCAACACGACATATCCAAGTTTGTCCGGTACTTCAGTATATTGGGATTTTGTGGAATTACCAAGTCAGATTCTGGAAAACTGGTGTTACGAACCGGAGGCCTTGGCGTTGTTTGCCTATCATTATGAAACCGGCGAAATGATTCCGATGGAATTAGTCCATAAAATTAAGGAAAGTGCCAGTTTCCAGGAAGGAATGGCAACGATGCGCCAATTGAGTTTTGGGTTATTAGATATGGGCTGGCATGCACAAGATCCATCTAACATCAAAGACATCAAATCTTTTGAAACCGAACAATTTGCAGCCACACAATTGTATCCTGAAGTAAAAGAAAATGCGATGAGCACTTCTTTTTCACACATATTTCAAGGCGGGTATTCCTCGGGTTATTACAGTTATAAATGGGCCGAAGTGCTGGATGCTGATGCTTTTGAATATTTCCAAGAAAAAGGTATTTTTAATAAAGAAGTGGCCACCAAATTCAAAGAAAACATACTTTCAAAAGGCGGAACAGAACACCCTATGATTTTGTACAAACGCTTCAGAGGACAGGAACCAAAACCGGAAGCTTTGTTACGAAGAGCAGGATTGGTTTAGAAAAAACTTATTGAAAACCTGAAGTAACAGGCTTCGGGTTTTTTCAATAGTATTTCACATACCTACAAAAAATTAAAACCAACAAAAAAATGAGTTTCTTATAAGCCGAGTGGAATAATTTAGCCCTGAATTAATTATATGGTCAATCCGGAAATTCTAGAGAAATATGTCCCAAAAGGAACAGAAATCGATTGATGGAACGGCAAATGTTATGTTAGTTTTATTGGTTTCTTGTTCGAAAACGTGCGCGTTTTAGGAATGAAGATCCCGTTTCTTTCTGATTTTGAAGAGGTCAATCTTCGTTTTTACGTTAAGCGTTTTGAAAATGGTGTATGGAAAAGAGGTGCCGTTTTTATCAGCAAAATTGTCCCAAAACATACTATTACACTTGTTGCAAATACGTTTTACAATGAGCATTATAGAACGCTACCGATGAAACACGTTTTGAAAGTCAATGGAAACTCCCGAGAATTTATATACCAATGGAAAGTAAAAAACAAATGGAATACGATTCAGGTAACAACCCAAAAAAAACCCATTGCAATTGCACCGGATTCCGAAGCTGAGTTCATTACGGAGCATTATTTTGGGTATACCAAAATCAACGAAAATGCAACTTTTGAATACCAAGTCACGCATCCCCGATGGCAACAATTTGAAGTAACGAAAAACGAGTCAGTAATTGATTTCGAAGGCGTTTACGAAAAAGAATTACTTACGGATTAATTAACTACAACGAAACGGTTACCTGGCGCGGTAAATATTTTGGTTTCTAAAAACCCCTTATTCCTTTTATCCTCGAAAGAAACAAAGTATTAAAAGCTTTGTCTGAAAATAAACAGTAAAAACCAACACACTACGTACACAAAGACCAAACTACTTCAAAAATTCTCGAAAATTATCTTTAATCAACACTAGAAAAATATCCTATTCACCAAATTAATACTATTATTAGTGAACGTACTCACCAATTAAGTGCTTTTTAAAATAATAAAAGTAACAACCACCAAACTATCGGAATGCTTTCAACACAAAAAGAAGTATAATATTTTGATCGTTTTTCATTGGCAAAAATCAAAAATAATGAAATCATCAGTACTAAAATGAAGTTTACAATCAATTGATCTTTATCTAAATTACTTTTAAAAAACTCCAATAAATAAAATGGAATCAAAAGTAACAGTCCCAATATTTTGGTACGGTTTGCTCCTATTTGTTGGGGTACGGTTTTAAGATGCGGATCGTCATGTGCCATATCAATGATTTCAAAAACAAGCACCAATACAAAAATCAAGATAAAGCGTTGCATGCATTTTAGATAGAAATCTATGGTTATTGGGATGCCCGCATCTAAAATTGGGAGTCCTAGCGTGACACCCACCCAGCACAATGCTACGATATAAATTTTGACACCAGCCCAATTTCTTGCGTTTTTTTTATTTGGAAAAAAAGGAAGCGTATACAACAAGGTAATACTCAAAAAAACAATAGCGGTAATTTGCGTCACTCGTTCCAGCATAAAGAAATAATAGCCTACAAATAGAAGGGAGCAAAAACTAAACAAAGCAATCCCTTTTAGTTCCTTGCGCATTTTTATCTTTTTGGATCGAGCCAAAGCATCGTATTTCACAAAATTATACCCCACAATAGTTCCAAAAAAAACAAAATTAGCAACTGGTTCACCTACTGGAATGTGGAACATATAGTGCGTCATTCGGACCAAAGCATAACACGATAAACCCACGTGAATACTACTATTAATATAAAAATCGAATATTTGTTTAAAAAACCTCATTAGACAAAATTAATCAAAGTGTTAATAAGAACGGCTTTTAGTTGAAAAATTCACAGAAAATCCGATTAAAAAAGGCAATTAATAGCATATTAATATTTAATTTTACAGCCTTTTAAAACAAGAAACACACAACCTATTTTATATACAATGAAAACAGACGCTTTTGCATTAAGACACATTGGCCCTAGAGAAAATGATTTAGAACACATGTTAAAGACAATTGGGGCAGCAACGCTGGAACAATTGATTCAGGAAACGATTCCAAGTGACATTCGTTTAAAATCTGATTTAGATTTAGAACCTGCAATGACCGAATATGAGTTTGCAAATCACATTCAGAAATTAGGGAATAAAAATAAAGTTTTTCAATCCTACATTGGTTTAGGATACAATGCCGCAATTATTCCTGCAGTGATACAAAGAAATGTATTTGAAAATCCAGGATGGTATACTGCCTATACGCCGTATCAAGCCGAAATTGCGCAAGGCCGTTTAGAAGCCATTTTGAATTTCCAAACGATGGTTATCGAATTAACCGGAATGGAAATTGCGAATGCCTCTTTATTAGATGAAGGAACTGCAGCCGCAGAAGCAATGGCACTGCTTTTTGACGTTCGCTCTCGGGATCAAAAGAAAAACAACACCAATAAATTCTTCGTTTCTGAAGAAATATTACCCCAAACTTTATCCGTTTTACAAACACGTTCCACGCCAATTGGTGTCGAATTAGTACTAGGAAACCATGAAACATTCGATTTTTCATCGGACTATTTTGGAGCAATCCTTCAATATCCGGGAAAATTTGGGCAAGTACATGATTATACTGCCTTTATCGCTAAAGCAGCTGCAAACGAAATAAAAGTAGCTGTTGCCGCTGATATTTTGAGTTTGGCTAAACTGACACCTCCCGGAGAAATAGGCGCTGCTGTTGTTCTTGGAACAACACAACGTTTTGGAATCCCGCTAGGATACGGTGGTCCGCACGCAGCTTATTTTGCAACAAAAGACGAATATAAAAGAAGTATGCCAGGAAGAATCATCGGCGTGACAGTTGATACGGATGGAAACCGCGCCTTGCGTATGGCGTTGCAAACCCGTGAGCAACACATCAAACGGGATAAAGCGACTTCTAACATTTGTACCGCTCAAGTATTATTATCCGTTATGGCCGGAATGTATACCGTGTATCACGGACCAAAAGGATTGCAATATATTGCAAATAAAGTACATGCTTCAGCAGCGACATTGGCTAATGCATTAGAAAAATCTGGTTTCCAGCAAATGAACACTGCTTTCTTTGACACCATTGTCATCAAGGCTGACGCTAAAAAAGTAAAAACAATTGCAGAAGAAAACGAAATTAATTTCTATTACATTGATGATAATACGATTTCAATTTCCTTAAACGAGACGACAAGCATTGCTGATTTGAATAAAATTATTGCTGTTTTCGCTTCTGCAAATGGGACTCCGCTTACACTGATTGAAACGTTATCAAAAACCAATCATTTTCCTGAAAACGTAAACAGAACATCAACGTTTTTACAACACGATGTTTTCAATAAACATCACTCAGAAACAGCTTTGATGCGTTACATCAAAATGTTAGAACGAAAAGATTTAGCGTTGAATCACTCGATGATTTCATTAGGGTCTTGTACCATGAAACTGAATGCCGCTTCAGAGATGTTGCCGTTAAGCATGCCACAATGGAACAATATTCACCCGTTTGCACCACTTGATCAAGCGCAAGGATATCAGGAGATGTTGGCTAAATTAGAAAACCAATTAAACGTCATTACTGGTTTTGCAGGAACAACATTACAACCTAATTCAGGTGCTCAAGGCGAATATGCCGGATTAATGGTGATTCGTGCGTACCACCAGTCAAGAGGAGATCACCACAGAAACATTGCTTTAATTCCATCATCCGCGCACGGAACAAATCCTGCATCAGCAGCGATGGCAGGAATGAAAGTAGTGGTAACTAAAACATTGGAAAACGGAAATATTGACGTAGAAGATTTACGCGAAAAGGCAGTTTTACACAAAGACAATCTTGCCTGTCTGATGGTAACCTATCCATCGACTCATGGAGTTTTTGAAAGTGCCATTAGAGAAATCACACAGTTAATACACAATAACGGAGGCCAAGTATACATGGATGGTGCGAATATGAATGCGCAAGTTGGATTGACAAATCCTGCAACTATTGGCGCTGATGTATGTCACTTGAACCTACATAAAACATTCGCGATTCCTCACGGCGGCGGCGGACCAGGAGTAGGACCTATATGCGTTGCACCACAATTAGTGCCGTTTTTACCTACTAATCCTGTAATTCCAACTGGTGGAGAAAACGCGATAACAGCAATTTCTGCCGCACCTTGGGGTTCCGCATTAGTGTGCTTGATCTCTTACGGCTATATCTGTATGCTAGGAGCCGAAGGGTTGAAACAATCTACTCAATATGCCATTTTAAACGCCAACTATATTAAAGAGAAACTAAACGGTCATTATGATACGTTGTATTCTGGAGAAATGGGTCGTGCCGCACACGAGATGATTTTAGAATGCCGCCCTTTCAAACAAAAAGGAATTGAAGTTACTGATATTGCAAAACGCTTGATGGATTACGGTTTCCATGCACCTACAGTTTCTTTCCCAGTGGCAGGAACATTAATGATTGAACCTACAGAAAGTGAAAACATGGAAGAGTTAGATCGTTTTTGTGATGCCATGATTGCAATCCGTAAAGAAATTGAAAACGCAACATTAGAAGACAAAAACAATGTTTTGAAAAATTCGCCCCACACATTAGCCATGCTAACTACTGATATCTGGAATTTTCCTTACACTCGGGAACAAGCCGCTTTCCCATTAGATTATATTGCCGAGAATAAATTCTGGCCAACCGTACGAAGAGCAGATGATGCCTATGGAGACCGAAACTTAGTTTGTTCCTGCGCACCAATTGAAGCCTATATGGAAAGTTAAACCACCACAAAATGTCTCGAGAAATCGAGACATTTTTTTTGCGCAAAAAAATTATCTGACCAGAAGCAATCTTTTGATAAAAAAATGAAAAAGAGTTTTTTTAACTTAAAAGAAGTAAGAAATAAAAATCGCATCAAAACATTCCTTTTACAATAAAAAATTCAATATTTTAGCCAATAAATTATTATTTCACAATTATATGCATGCATAGTAAATATTGTGACTGTACTAATTTTTTAATGATTAATTTAGCATAAATTTTGGAAAATTAACGCAATGAAAATAAAAATAGCTGGAATAGGAAGTTATATTCCTGAGAAAAAAATAAGCAATACAGATTTTGGCGAACATGTTTTTTTAAACGAGGATGGAACCGCTTTTGGTTATCCAAACGAAGTAGTCATTAATAAATTTAAGGGCATTACCGGAATTGAACACCGGCGCTATGCAGAGGATCATTTAAACTCCTCCGATCTCGCTTTTTTTGCCGCTCAAAAAGCAATAAAAAATGCTGGAATTGATCCTGAAACAATAGATTACATCATCTTTGCTCATAACTTTGGCGATGTAAAATACGGCACAAGCCAGTCCGATATGCTTCCAAGTTTAGCCACACGTGTCAAACACAAGCTACAAATAAAAAACCCAAAATGTGTTGCATACGACATCCTTTTTGGCTGTCCCGGATGGATCGAAGGCGTACTTCAAGCCAATGCTTATATCAAATCCGGCATGGCAAAACGTTGCTTGGTTATAGGTTCAGAAACGCTTTCCAGAGTAGTCGATGCGCATGACAGGGATTCCATGATCTACTCAGATGGTGCTGGCGCTTCTATCATTGAAGCTTCAGATGATGACACCGGTTTGTTAGCGTATGAAAGTGCCACCTATGCAAATGACGAAGCCAACTATTTATTCTTTGGAAAATCCTACAATCCTGATTTAGATCCGGACATTCGCTACATAAAAATGTACGGACGTAAAATCTATGAATTTGCATTAAATCATGTCCCTGCAGCCATGAAAAGTTGTTTAGACAAAAGCGGACTAGGTATTGATGATGTCAAAAAAATTCTTATCCATCAGGCTAACGAAAAAATGGACGAAGCAATCATACAGCGTTTTTACAAATTATACGACAGAACAGTTCCTAAAGACATCATGCCCATGAGTATCCATGAACTGGGAAACAGCAGTGTTGCTACCGTTCCAACTCTTTTTGACCTGCTCATCCGAGGCAAAATAGAAAATCAGGAAATACACAAAGGAGATGTTATGATTTTTGCCTCGGTTGGAGCAGGAATGAACATCAACGCCTTTATTTACCGATATTAATTCTTTTTAGGAAATTGTAATCAGGAGCTAATCCGGCTGTCCATTACAATTCCTCACTACAAAACTTGTTTTTCTAAGGTGCAATAAAGCTTCTTTTAGTCGCTTTTTGCACCTTGAAAAACTACATTTTGAAGCTCCGGGATTTTCATTACCATCCGGGCTAAAAAACAATCTTCAAAAACACATTTATTACTATATTTGTGCCTTCGTTCCCGAGCGGACAAATCAAAAAAACATGTACGAAAAAACGTTTCCCAATAAAAGATTCAAACATACTTTAGAATTTCTAAAAAAACATGTCTCCTCCTCAGAGACCATCTTAGACTTAGGCGTTGAAAACCCTTTCTCTAAAATCATGAAATCCGAAGGATTTACAGTTACAAACACAACCGGAGAAGACTTAGACAAAGACCAATCCGTATTTTTAAGAGAACAAAAAGAGGTTGTAACCGCTTTCGAAATTTTTGAACATTTACTAAATCCTTTCACTATTTTAAACGAAATAAAATCGGATAAACTTTTTATTTCTATACCATTGCGACTGTGGTTTTCTCCAGCTTACCGCAGTAAAACAGACCCCTGGGATAGGCATTACCATGAATTTGAAGACTGGCAACTCGATTGGCTATTAGAAAAAACAGGCTGGAAAATAATAGACCGGCAAAAATGGACCAATCCCGTTAAAAAATTTGGAATTCGTCCCTTATTAAGAAAGTTTACCAACCGATATTATATTGTTTACGCTGAAAAAATCAAATAGATTTAAGATTGTAGATTAACGATTTCTGATTTCTGATTTCTGATTAACGACTTGCAACAAATCGTTAATCTGAAATTTAAAATCTAAAATCTAAAAATTTTTAAATGAATTATTACATTGTTATTCCGGCCCATAACGAGGAAGCATTTATTGCTTTAACGCTAAATTCTTTGATTTCGCAAACCATTTTGCCCAAAAAAGTAGTCGTAGTCAATGACAATTCTACTGATAAAACGGCCGAAATAGTTATGGCTTTCGCCAAAGAAAATCCGTTTATCACATTGGTCACAAAAACCTCCCAAGCAATTCATTTGCCGGGAAGTAAAGTTATTCAGGCTTTTCACAAAGGTTATGAAACATTAGATGAAAATTATGACGTAATCGTGAAACTGGATGCCGATTTAATTCTGCCCAACAACTATTTTGAAACTATTTTAAACATTTTCGAAAAAGATACAACAATAGGAATGGCAGGCGGATTTGCTTATATCGAAAAAAATGGCACATGGATTCTGGAAAATCTTACTGACAAAGACCATATTCGTGGCGCATTCAAAGCCTATAGAAAAGCATGCTTCGAGCAAATAGGTAATTTAAAACCGGCAATGGGTTGGGACACCGTAGATGAATTACTATGTAAATTTTACGGATGGAAAGTCATTACGGACACTTCATTACTGGTAAAACACCTAAAACCAACTGGCGCTAATTACAATAAAACTGCACGTTACAAACAAGGCGAAGCATTTTATACTTTAGGCTACGGCTTTTTAATCACTTCCATCGCTTCGGCAAAGCTGGCAATAATGAAGAAAAAACCGCTACTATTTGTAGATTACATCAGCGGTTATTGGAAAGCTAAAGCAGCTAAAACTCCATTATTAGTTACAGAAGAACAAGCAAAATTCATTAGAAAATATCGTTTAAAAAAAATGAAGGAAAAGCTTTTTTAGCTTCCAAAATCAAAAACTGCTAAATTGAAAGATATAACTCCTTACAATTTTTGTAATTTAGCCCATATTCGCAAAACTTATGATGCTCATTCGATATATAACACAGATAGGAAGATACTTCCTAATGCTGAGAGAAATTTTTAATAAACAGACCAAATGGTCTGTGATGAGAAATTTAATTTTCAAGGAAATTGATGATCTAATCATTGACTCTCTTGGTATTGTTGCCTTTATCTCTTTTTTTGTTGGAGGTGTAGTTGCTATACAAACTGCTTTAAATCTAACTAACCCATTAATTCCAAAATATCTTATCGGTTTTGCGACACGACAATCCGTAATATTAGAATTCGCACCCACTTTTATCTCCGTGATTATGGCCGGAAAAATGGGTTCGTTTATTACCTCCAGTATAGGAACCATGAGGGTTACCGAACAAATTGATGCCTTAGAGGTGATGGGTGTAAACTCCTTAAATTACTTGGTTTTTCCTAAAATAATCGCCTTATTATTATACCCATTCTTAATAGGAATTGCTATGTTTCTGGGAGTTTTGGGAGGCTGGATGGCAGGCGTTTATGGTGGTTTTATCTCTAGTACTGAGTTTATAAATGGCACACAGATGGATTTCATCCCGTACCACATTGTTTATGCATTCATAAAGACACTGATATTTGCCATGTTACTGGCCACAATCCCCTCTTTTCATGGCTATTATATGAAGGGCGGTGCGCTTGAAGTAGGTAAAGCCAGTACCGTTTCTTTTGTTTGGACATCAGTTTCCATAATACTATTCAATTATATACTAACACAGTTGTTACTAGGATCATGATAGAAGTACAAAACATAGAAAAATCATTTGGTGGAAATAAAATTCTTAAAGGTATTTCTACGGTTTTTGAAACCGGAAAAACCAATTTAATTATTGGACAAAGTGGATCCGGAAAAACAGTTTTGCTCAAAAGTCTTTTAGGCATTCATACTCCAGAATCTGGAACAATTTCATTTGATGGTCGAATTTACTCGGAATTAACGTCTGACGAAAAACGAGAACTTCGCACTGAAATTGGAATGGTTTTTCAAGGAAGTGCTTTATTTGATTCCATGACTGTAGCTGAAAATGTTGGCTTCCCATTAAAAATGTTCACTAGAGACAATAAAGCAAAAATTCAGCAGCGCGTAGATTTTGTATTAAAAAGAGTCGATCTTACTGACGCCCATAAAAAACTCCCTTCGCAAATTTCAGGAGGAATGCAAAAACGCGTTGCTATTGCCCGCGCCATTGTAAACAACCCCAAATACTTATTTTGTGATGAACCTAACTCTGGTTTAGACCCAAATACAGCTATTTTGATTGATAATCTTATCAAAGAAATCACTGAAGAATACAACATGACAACGGTTATCAATACACATGATATGAACTCCGTAATGGAAATTGGGGAGAAAATTCTATTCCTGAAAGATGGTTTAAAAGCCTGGGAAGGAAACAAAGAAGAAATTTTCAGAACCGATAATGAGGCTGTTGTCGCCTTTGTTTATTCTTCAAATTTATTCAAAAAAGTACGTGAAGCGTATTTGAAAGCGTAAAAAGCTAGCTTGACCTCAACAACTCCACCTCAGCATTAGGATTGAATAAATAGGTTTTTCCAGAACTCATTTCCAGACACTCAAAGCGCTTAGTTCTTACGGCAATTTTCTTGAATATCTTTCCGTTTTGGATTCGAAAAACACTACCGTATGGGATTTCGAATACATAGTTTTTGTCATTTTGCTGGTCAAATTGTTTCAGGGCTAATGCCAAAGTAGCATCAGTATCGCTGCTGGCTGTAGGATTTTTGAAATGTCGAGCTAACAAAGGCAACAAATGATTCGGAAAAATTTCTGGTCGAATATAAGGAATCATCAACCGTTGAAAAGAATATTTCCATTCGTCCCCATGCGGCTTAATATTTCTGCCGAACTTTTCAAACGCAACCAAATGCGATATTTCATGAATCAACGTAATCAAAAACTTGTATTTATTGAGATTTGAATTTACCGTGATTTCATGCTTCCCGTTTAAGCCTTTTCGATAATCACCATGACGTGTCTGACGCTCGTTGACAATCTTAAGATGCACTTGATTAGCAACAATAAGTTCAAAAACGGGTTTTACCGCATGCTCTGGAATAAATCTGGCTAAGGTTTCGCTCAAAATAGACGTGAGTTATAAATTAAGGATTCGTAGAAGAAACTTGCAACACTTTACCATTGAAATATTTATTTCCAGTTAAAGTAAAATCATAAATATAATTAGCCATTTCACCCGCTGATATTGGCGCTTGATATCCCGGAAAAGCTTCTGCCAACATTTCTGTTTGCACGGAACCCAAAGCCAAAACATTGAAAGAAATCCCGCGTTCTTTATATTCTTCAGCTAATAACTCTGATAACGTAATCACGGCTCCTTTACTTGAACTATACGCTGCTAATCCAGCAAACTTTAAACTTCCCTGAATCCCACCCATAGAACTTATGGTTACTACATGGCTTCCTTTTTGCAGATAAGGCAGGCAAATTCGAGTCAAATTAGCCACTCCAAAAACATTGACCTTATAGATGTTTTCGAAATCTTCCTGAGTCGTTTCTGAGAAAGGTTTCAACAATAAACTTCCGGCGTTATGAATGACTGCATCTATTTGTTTCCAAGACTTAGAAAGGAAATCACTTACTTTCACTAATTCAGATTCATTGGACAAATCAACTGAAAGACAGATAATATTCTCGTTGCCCAATAAAGCTTGAGGAATCTTTCTGGATATGGCTAGTACTTGGTGTCCCGCATTGGCAAATTGCAATGCCAATTCAAATCCTATTCCTCTACTCGTTCCTGTGATGATAATATTTTTCATGTAGCAAAAATAAACAAAAACGACAAAAAAGTAAGGCTTTAGGCAAAGGATTGTTGTTACAATAAAAATTAAAAATTTCAGGAATTTTACTTATTTTTGACAAACCAAATTAACATCAGATTTCAAGAAAAATGACCGAAAGCATACAATTCGAAACTGCAAAAATGAGTGACATTGATGGAGTATTGGTATTACAAGAATTGTATCTTGTAGTAAATTTATCCGAAGAAGAAAAAATTTCTGGATTTGTTACTACGCCATTTTCAATACTACAACTAACCGAAGTTATTCAAAAATCAGAATTATTTATTGCCAAGAAAAACAACAAAATCATTGCTTACATTTTTGCAGGAAGTTGGGAGTTTTTCCAACAATGGCCCATTTTCAATTACATGAGCTCCTTGTTTCCTGAATTACACTTTTTAGATTTTAAAATCACCACAACAAATAGTTTTCAATACGGACCCATTTGCATTCACAAGGAATACCGTGGCAGGGGATTGATCAAACCATTGTTTGAATTCATGAGAATACACATGGCACAAAAATATGCGTTGGGTTTGACATTTATCAATAAAATAAATATCCCGTCTATGAAAGCGCATACCGAAAAACTGAAATGGACCATTATTGGGGATTTTCAGTTCAATAATAATGACTATTCTATATTAGCGTATAATATGAATCAGCCGGTTTCTAAAACTATTTAAGCAATACGATTTCTTGTGTTGGCGTATTTGCCATTTGCGTTACAGCGGGTAATAATTCTTGAATAAAAGAAGTCATGTGAGGAATATCCATCGCTTTGAAATCATCCGAAACATGATGATAAAAGTCAAAATTTTCAAAATCGAATGTACTCACTGATTGGCAAGGCACCTTAAAAACATCATAAAAAGAGAAGTTATCGGATCTGTAAAATAATTTATATTCGGCTTCTTTTGGAAGAAAACCTATCGTATTTTTTCCAGTATATTCATTGATTTTTCCTGCCATATTGGATTTATCAAAACCAGTAATATAAGCTAGATACGCTCTTTTCATTGGCACACCAATCATTTCAATATTGAATTGAGAATACAATTTAAAATCTTGCGCTTTCAGTTTTTTGGCTAAATGCTTAGAACCTAATAACCCTTTTTCTTCTCCTGCAAAAAATACAAAAAGAATACTTCGCTTATTGTTTTTGGTTATGCTAAAATATTTTGCCATTTCAGCAACTGCAGTTGTTCCTGAAGCGTCATCATTGGCACCATTGTTTATAAAATCTCCCTTCACTCCTTTTTTATCCAAGCCAATATGATCGTAATGTGCGCTTAGCATTATAAATTCATTTTTAAGAACCGGATCGTTCCCTTCAACAAAACCGACGATATTAAAAGCGGTTCCCTTAAAAGTGGATAATGTATCGCGATACGATTTGAAATAAGGTTTTACATTGTTGTCTTTAAAAAACTGCTCTAAATAATCCGCCGCTTTTACCATTCCTTCTTTTCCGGTTTCCCTTCCTTCCAGTTCATCCGAAGCTAAATATTTTAATGTTTTAGCAACGTCATTTTCTGATATTTTATAGTCAATATCAACTGGTTTTTTTTGCGTCTTACTAGCTGTTTGGGCAATAATAACTTGAGTTGACAGACAACCTAAGAAAATTAAAAAAAGAGATAGGAATGCTTTTTTCATGATATTGAGATTTCTATTTTATAAAAGGGTTTTATTTAGATAATATTTCTTGTAGACTTTACCCATTTGAACAAGAGCCAAAACCACAAAAAATGACGGAATTACTACTGGCATTACATATTGATAAAAACTGGTTGTGTTTTTAGATAAGGTATTTAATATCAAAACTAAACTTAACATCCCAAAAAATGTGCCTACCAAAGTTCCTGCAATATAATACAGTTTGAGCTTATTTACAATGGAAATATAATCCCCATTTATCAAATAGAGATTCCAGCCGGTCCAAAACGGCACTTGAAGAAAATTGATACAATTCAACAATACACCAATAAGGAAAGGAGAACACATAGCATAACTCTCTAAAATCCCTTGTTCTTCCATTATTTGACTGGAATTAGCATAAAAAGAATACCCTAAAATCAACAGAAAGAGAACGGCAAAAAAATCAATAATTTTCATTAATTTTTTATTGTTTACTAATTGCTTTGCGAAAATTAAAGTGAGATAAATTACAACCATCTCTACGAAAATCACTCCTAATAAAAAGAAAACCAAGCTATTCATTCCTAGCTTTGAATAGATTTCGAAACCAATAACATTCAAATAACCCAAGGGTATCGAGCCGATAAAACTCACTAAAAAACCAACAAAAATGTTCTTTAATGCCTTCATTATTTTAGAAATTTACAATTTTATAGCTTTGTTTCAGATGCATTCTGTATTCTTTCATCCCCTCTTTATGCCCTAAATATGGAGTGCCATTTTTATGGTTTGCCACACTTATTTCGTACATGTAGGTAATGTGACGCGCAAGTTCTTTCCAGGCAAAAAACAAAGAATTTTTTGGATCATAAATGTGGGTGGGCTCACTTGCAGCTCCATTCAGCTCCACAACTGAAAAGTTCAATCCTTGTTCTAATTCTTCAATAGTATTGTACATCACATCCATTCTCCCAAAGTAGAAACCAGGAATTTGCAAACACATTTCGTTAATAGTCTGTGTCAATTTTGGTGTGACCCAATGGCTTCCATCAATGAATTTTGCGCCTCGTGCATGATTCCCATACGGCACCAGATTCAATTTTTCTCCTTTTGGAAGAATCTCGAGTAGTTTTTTTCCGTATTCTTGTTTCAAAACCTTTAATTGCAGTTCGTATCGCGGATTTTCTTTGATTAATTCTTCTACGGTAGAGAATCCGGTTCCGGTAATAATCAGAAATTCTTTAGAAACAATTCCAGTAATTCTACCGGTTTTTTCATGAGGATAACGCACATAAAAAATCCCGACTTCATTGTCAAACGGAATTAAATCCTGCACTACATAATCAAAATTTGCTTTTTCAGCATATTCTTTTAAATCTTGAACATTGTTAATTTTTTTGACTCCGGAGCCTCGCAGTCCAATATCTGGTTTTGCAATCAAAGGATATTTTATTTTTGATACTTGAATCGTCTTTAAAATTTCTTCAAGAGTAGTTCCTTCTTTTATTAATTCCGTTTTTGGGTAATAGTGTTGTGGAATCAAATTGTAGATTTGTTTTTTGGACTCCATCATAAAACCGCCATTTTTTATGGTTGGATTAGACGCATTAAAGAAAAAAATAGATTTTGCCTTGATGGAATAATAGGACCAAAGAAAATAAATTGGAATATACACAATCTGGAAAGGCCAGTATTCCCAATGCGTAACTTTATAAAAAAATAGTTTGATTCGCCTGTTCGTCATAACTCGGGTCAATGTGTACGTATTAAACGGTGATAAATGAGGTCGAAAAATCCTGTTGCGCAATCAAATCGTAATGCAATATAGCAACTTTATTTTTTTCAATAACTGCTTGTGTAATGCTCAACGTTTTCATTTCGTCATTTCTATTGATAACCAAACCATTTTCATCATTTCCTTCTTCGGTGTAGCGATGAAAATCGTGCATTTTTGATTCGGAAATTTCAGGATTCTCCTTCATAAAAGTGTGAAACCACTGCAAACGCTGTTCACGCATGGCTAATGGATATAACGTTGATGAAGACCAAATATGGTTTTTACGTATGTCTAAAGATATTGTTTCTTTCTTTTTTCCGTTCCAGCGCAATTGAAAAAGAGCATTGTTTTGAAATAAAACTAATGTAAAAGGTTCAATGTTTTCCAAATCAATTTCGCTCCAGAAATCCTTTGGAGATAAGCTACTGATCATCTCTAAAACAATCAAGCCACGGCTTTTTCGATATGGGAGCTGTACTTCATGCTTTTCATCCGCACCGTTTAAAAGCACCAAAATTACTCCGTCAGCATTAGCCACAAACCACGTTCCTCCTGCTTTTGGATCCTTTGGGAAAATAATATTTTTCCCGTTTACGGTATAACTTTTTGGAGGTATTGCACTGGGTCTTACTGTTTTTTCATCCCGATTGGAGGTAATGATAATTGTATCATTCGTTGCTACAAAACTTACTGTGCACATTGATTTCTGTATTCGATGGTAGATCGGGCAACTCCAAAATTAGGGTCAATAATTACTGTTTCACATTGTAAAATAGCTACTTTTATAAGTGCTTGATGGTGAATGCAATGTTCTAGATTATACAGTAATTCTCTGAAATAATTACTCTCAATTCGGATTTCCTCTCCATCAATAATTTGCAACAACTCGATATTTTTATTTTTCTTGTTTAAATTTTGTTGAATCAAGACGATGTTTTCAATAGCAAAAGTCGTATCCGTTTGAATACGGGCATTTCGTTCTCTTTTGTCATAATTCACAATGCCTGAATCATATTGATTTTCTAAGCACTGAAACATTTCAAGAATATGTCTGGTATGCTCCCCAATAGTTGCATTACTTAATTCCGCACAAGAATTTGAATATTCTTTTTGCGACAATTGATTCAGCAAATCAATCAGCTCGTTTAAACTATTATTAATAGAAGGTAGTAGCATATTTACGTTTTAATTCAACAAATTCATCACTTTAGTTCTGTCATTAATAATTAAAGTAGCGCAACAAAGAAAGGCAATTAGAGCCAAAATAAAAAGTGTCCCACCATCATTTTTAACTTCAAGCCTAAGCACAAACAGATGGGCAAAAACCGCACCAACCATAATTCCGCAACCCAATACAGCGTCAAACAAGAAAGTTCTTGGTATTAAGATCAAAATTACCACAATCAACTCGGCAATTCCAGTGCCAATTCGTCCATAAGCTTCTACTCCATAGTAGAAAAAACAGAAACCGATTCTTCACTCCCCGTAAATTTGAAGTACAGCGTTTGGACTAAAATTACTGCTGTCGTAAATCTCAGCAATCAGAAAAACAGAGATAAGTAATAACCATGGTATAATGTCGTATTTTAAAATCAGGATAAAATTATGTAACAATCTGATTTAAAGTTGTTTTACTTAAAGTTAATTCTTTTGACTTTACGACTTTTAAACTTTCGACTTACTTAGTTTCATGATTTCTATTTTTTTAATTCACTATTTTATTCCAATTTACATCGGCCTTCATCATCAATCCAGATTCATTCTGGTTCCAGCTTTTCAATGTATTATTAAAAAAAGCATTGTAAAACAAATACAACTTCCCATTCTTTATTTTGAAAGTCTCCGGATTTATAGACACTTTTTCATTAGAATCTCCCATCGCAAAAGCACACCAACCTCCGTACTGCGGTTCAAATTTTGAAGGATTCTTTAAGAAATAGTCTTTATTTACTGGCATCGAAAAATAATAAACCACGCCTTCATGCAATGCTGTTATTTCTTTTTTGCCTTTCACTGCTTTTCCTTGTTTGAAATAAGCCACAGGATCATATCCTTGAATAGCCACATTTTTTTCAAGATTAAAATGATCCATTCGTTTGCTGTCGTTTTGTGCAAAGCCAGAAAAAGCAAACAAAACGGTTAGAACAAACAGTACCTTTTTCATGATTATTTACTTAACGATTTTGCAACGGCTATCAACAAATCATTTGAAATTCTGTTTTTGAAATTTGGAGTGATGTACTCAAATTCAATTTCCGCATTTACATTTAAAATAAACACCGCCGGAACAGGCAAAAAAGAACTATTTACTCCTTCAGAATCTTTATTGAGAATGGCTTTATAATTTTCTGGTGCTTGAAAAGCAATCCCAACCGCCTTCGACAATTCACCTGCACTGTCTGACAATAACAAATAATTTAACTTTTCTTTATCATCTGTACCTTTCAAGCTTTTTGGAGCATCGGGACTTATTGCGATAATTTGATATCCTAAATCCAACAATTCTTTTTCGGCTTCGGCCAAAGCGGCTAAATGAGCATTACAATACGGGCACCAACCACCACGGTAAAAAACTAAAACCGTTCTTTTCTTACTGATTAATTCCGTTACATTAACATCCTTATTTTCTACAGATTTCAAAGTAAAAGTAGGAATTTTTTCTCCAATAAGCAATGGAGCGATTTCTGTGGCTAATTTTGGTAAATTATTTTGAGCGTAAGCGGATAATCCAATTGTAAATAAGGCCAGACAAATTATTTTTTTCATAGTGTTACATTTTTAAGTTGTAAAACTACTGTACTATTTCGAACTGATTTGTCGGCTATGTTACAGTTCCACTAAATTAATTATAATGCACTGATGTCCGTTATAATAATTTCTCTCCTGCTGTAAACAATAGTACCATTCGTTTCCATTTCATTCAGTAATTGTGTAGTTGTCTGCCTCGAAGTGCATATAATTTGGGCAATATCATTTTGGGTCAGGTAATTTTCAATAACTACTTTATCACCTATTTTTTTTCCTTCTTTCTCAGCCCAATCTTTCAGGAACTGAAACAATCTGGTTCTGGCGTCTTTAGAAATCAAATTAGAATAACTGTTCTTAATGCGTTTCATCTTTAATCCTACAAACTTGGTATAAGACAACGCCAGACTTGGATTTTGCAATAATAAATTTTCAAAATCCGACATTAGAAAACTACAGATAGCCACATCATCCGAAAGTACTTTAGCATATTCATTAGAGTGGCTGTCGGCTTCCAAAGCCAGTTCCCCAAATAAATCTCCTTTTTGAATAATATCTTTAATTGTTTCATTGCCGTCTTCATCAACTGCCACAATTTTTATATTCCCTTTTTTTAGAAGAAAAATTCTTGGCAAATCCGAAGAAGAAAAATAAATAATTTCGCCTTTCTGTGCTTTTTTAAAACCGGTGATGATACACAATTCCCTGATTTGTCCAAAACTCAACGTCCGGAATAATTTATGATCGCGCAAATACCAATATTTTAAATCTTCGTACATAAAAAAAAATTTCCGTAAATGTATTGAAAAAATGATTTGAAAAATAAAACCCTTTCAAATCATAACTTGAAAGGGTTTGTAAAATAGTATGCAATATAATTATGAAACTAATGTTCTTGAAATTACAATTCGTTGTATTTCAGAAGTTCCTTCGTAAATTTGAGTAATTTTAGCATCCCGCATCATTCGCTCCACATGATATTCAGCTACATATCCATTTCCGCCGTGAATTTGAATAGCTTCAATTGTAGTATCCATTGCCGTTTGAGAAGCAAATAACTTAGCCATAGCACCCGATTGCGTAATATCTTTCCCTTCGTCTTTTTCAGAAGCTGCTTTTAGAACTAGCATTTTTGCCGCCATAATTTGAGTAGCCATATCCGCTAATTTGAAAGCGATCGCTTGATGTTTGAAAATTTCCTTTCCAAAAGATTTTCTCACTTGAGAATATTTCAATGCTAATTCGTACGCTCCGGTTGCAATCCCTAATGCTTGGGAAGCAATCCCTATTCGTCCTCCGTTTAAAACTGCCATAGCAAAATTAAACCCAAAACCATCTTCTCCAATTCGGTTTTCTTTCGGAACTTTCACATCAGAGAACATCAAAGAATGCGTATCTGAACCACGAATTCCCATTTTCTTTTCTTTAGGTCCAATATCAAAACCCGCCCAACCTTTCTCTACGATAAAAGCATTGATTCCTTTATGTCCTTTTTCAATATCTGTTTGAGCAATTACAATATAGGTTGACGCTGAAGAACCATTGGTTATCCAGTTTTTAGTCCCATTCAACAAATAATGATCCCCTTTATCAAGAGCTGTTGTTTTTTGAGATGTGGCATCTGAACCCGCTTCTGGTTCTGACAAACAAAATGCTCCAATTACTTCCCCTTTTGCAAGCGGAACCAAATATTTCATTTTTTGTTCTTCATTGCAATATTTTTCAAGACCAGCACAAACTAATGAATTATTCACAGACATAATTACTGCCGCAGAAGCGTCAACTTTTGAAATTTCGGTCATAGCCAAAACATACGAAATACTATCTAAACCGGATCCACCATATTTAGGATCCACCATCATTCCCATGAAACCCAAATCAGCCATCATTTTCACCTGTTCAGTAGGAAACTTTGAATGTTCGTCTCTTTCTATAACTCCGGCTAACAGTTCTGCATTTGCAAAATCGCGTGCCGCTTGCTGAATCATTAAATGCTCTTCGGTTAGATTAAAATCCATATTTTTATTGTAAATTAAATGTTCTTAAATTTGTCGTCAAAAGTAATTATTAAATATTAGATTTCAAACGATTTCGTAAATTTAGCCAATGTTTAAAGAAAAGTATACAATTATAGGAGTCATGTCCGGAACTTCACTGGATGGTGTAGATTTGGCATATATTGTCTTTACTGTCAAAAATAATGAATGGGACTTTCAAATCCTGGAATCCGAGACGGTTCCGTATAGCATTGATTGGTTAAACAAATTGAAAATAGCTGTCGGTTTTTCTGAAACTGCTCTCGAAAAATTAAACCAAGATTACACGCAACTTCTGGCTGCTATCATTTCTGATTTCATCGAAAAACATGAAATAAAAAATCTCGATGCCGTTTGTTCCCACGGCCATACTATTTTGCACCAACCCCAAAACGGATTCACACTTCAAATTGGAAATTTGCCGGAAATTGCCCCTTTAATTAGCCAAACGGTTGTTTGTGATTTCAGAATTCAGGATGTGCAATTGGGAGGTCAAGGTGCCCCTTTGGTTCCTATTGGCGACCGCATTTTATTTTCTGAATACGAGTATTGCATGAATTTAGGCGGTTTTTCGAATGTGTCGTTTGAACAAAACAACAAAAGAATTGCCTTTGATATTTCACCGGTAAACACTGTTTTGAATTTTTATGCCAATCAACTGGGATTAGATTATGATGACAAAGGCCGTATTTCGAAAACAGGAATTTGCAACAAAGATTTAGTACAGGAATTAAATGCGTTGGATTTTTACCAAAAGAAACATCCTAAATCGTTGGGTTTTGAATTTGTAAAAGAAACCGTTTTACCTCTTATAGAAAGCTATTCCATTCCCATAAAAGACAAATTACACACGTTCACGGAACACGTGGCGGTGCAAATTGCGGTGGCTTTACCCAATAAAAAAGGAAGCCTTTTCATAACTGGCGGTGGCGCTTACAATGATTTTCTGATGGAGCGCATTCAATGTCATTTACCGGAAATGAAAATTATTATTCCATCAACTAAAATTCTGGAATTTAAAGAAGCGTTGATTTTTGCATTACTCGGCGTTTTAAAATTACGAGGCGAAATAAATGTATTGAGCAGCGTTACAGGTGCAAAATCAGATCACAGTTCGGGAATTATTTATTCTCCAAAATAAAACTAAAAATACAGATTTCACATTATTCTATTTTTTATATTTGCCAAAATTAAATATATCGCAACAAATGAAAGATTTATTAAAGAAATTCGAAAATAAAGAACCTGAAATAGTTTTCCATTGGAAAGATGCTGAAACTGAAGCTGAAGGATGGACAGTCATCAATTCGCTACGTGGTGGCGCTGCCGGTGGCGGTACTCGTATGAGAAAAGGGCTGGATATGAATGAAGTGTTATCTCTGGCAAAAACCATGGAAGTGAAATTTTCGGTTTCCGGGCCAGCTATTGGCGGCGCTAAATCTGGAATTAATTTTGACCCGAATGATCCAAGAAAAAAAGGCGTTTTACAACGCTGGTATAAAGCCGTTTCTCCATTATTGAAAAGCTATTACGGAACCGGTGGCGATTTGAATGTGGATGAAATTCATGAAGTAATTCCCATGACGGAAGAATGTGGCGTTTGGCATCCTCAAGAAGGCGTTTTCAACGGTCACTTCAAACCGACAGAAGCAGATAAAATCAACAGAATTGGACAATTGCGTCAGGGTGTGGTGAAAGTGATTGAAAATCCAAAATTCTCACCAGATGTTTCCAGAAAATATACTATTGCTGATATGATTACAGGTTATGGCGTTGCCGAAGCCGTTCGTAATTATTACACGATTTATGGTGGCGATGTAAAAGGAAAGAAAGCTATCGTACAAGGTTTTGGAAATGTCGGTTCAGCTGCCGCATTTTACTTAGCCGAAATGGGTGCTAAAGTAATTGGTATTATCGACAGAGATGGTGGATTAATAAAGGAAGAAGGATTCACTTTTGAAGAAATTAGAGCTTTATTTTTGGCCAAAGACGGAAACAAACTGGTGGCCGAAAACATGATTCCTTTTGAAGAAATCAATCAAAAAATATGGACAATCGGTGCTGAAATATTCACTCCATGTGCCGCCTCGCGATTAGTCACTCAATCTCAAATTGACAGCTTAATTGCAAATGGGCTTGAAGTAATTTCATGTGGTGCAAATGTTCCCTTTGCTGACACAGCAATATTTTTCGGTCCAATTATGGAAGATGTAGATCATAAAGTGAGTTTGATTCCTGATTTTATTTCTAATTGTGGTATGGCTCGTGTTTTTGCTTATTTCATGGAAAAGAAAGTACAAATGACGGATGAAGCTATTTTTCAAGACACTTCAGAAATTATTAAAAAAGCGATTGAAAAAGCGCATAATTTGAATCCAAGTAGAACAAATATTAGCGCCACTGCTTTTGAAATAGCATTGAAGCAGCTTACTTAAAATACAATCGTATTCTTTAACCCGTTGGGTGTAATTCAATTTGTTTAATTTTTTAACCACATAGAAACATAGATTTTTACTTTATGGAAGGCGTTTCACTTTTTAGTAAAAACCATGGCTAGGTGAACTCAAGAATTGGGCTATATGACTCTTTTTTTCTATGTTTCTATGTGGTTCGATTTTTTTAAAATTAATTTGAATTTTTATTAATATTACCCAACTCATTATTCTTTAATCTCGGAACTGATATTAAGAAGATTTTATAATATATTTAATCCCTTTTCTTATTTTTAGTTTTAAGCGAAGCAATCCTAATTTATATTCCGGCAGTAGCTTTTTACTCTTAACAATTTTTAGTACTTTTCAACGTTTTTTAGTAATACACTTTTTTAAATTTAAAACACAAATGAGTTTCACCATTTTATCAGATCAAAAGAAATCGTTAGCACTATCCATTCTTTTGTATGCGACAATGTTGTTAATTTTATTTTTTATCCGTTTCTGGCCTCCTGCAAACATGGATGAACTTGCTGGTGGCGGTGGTGGCGGTGGCGTTACAGTAAATTTTGGCGACAGCGATTTAGGTTCGGGTGCGAATTATAAAAGCGAAGTTTTGGAGGTAAAAAACCAAACCAGACAAACGCCTGCTAAATCAACTCCAGAGGAAGCTATTTTATCTCAGGAAAACAGTACTGAAGAAAGTGTTGTGATTCCGACAAAAGAAAAAACTAAAAAACCAACAGTAGTTATAAAAGAAGCAGCAAAACCAGTAGTTGTAAAACCTAAAGTTTCTAACAATACCAATAATGCTTTATCCAGTTTCATGAAAGGCTCCAATAAAGGCGGAGATGGCGATGACAAAGTAGCCGGAAACAAAGGAAAAGCAAACGGAAGCCTGAGTTCAAACGGTTATTATGGAACGGGTGGTTCTGGAGGAGGAACAGGCGGCGGAAACGGTACTGGAAGCGGAATAGGAACTGGCAGTGGCTATGGTTCCGGAAGCGGGGGTGGAACCGGAAGTGGCTCTGGCGGCGGAGTGGGATATTCGTTAGGAAACAGAAAAGCTGTTTCTAAACCCGCACCAAAATACACGTGTAATGAACAAGGCAAAGTTGTAGTTGAAGTATCTGTAGACAGATCCGGACGGACAGTAAATGCCGTTGCTGGTGTTAGAGGAACCACGAATACCGCAAAATGTTTATTAGACCAAGCCCGAATTGCAGCAATGAGCACGAGATGGGATGCCAGCAGCGATGCCCCGGAAAAACAAGTCGGTAAAATTGTTTACAATTTCAATTTGAATTAGAGCAATTAGGAAGCGTATCTTTTTATCATTGCGAGGAATAAAGTAATGACAACTGCGTAACATCAGATACAACTTTGCGTAAGGGATAGTAGCAAGTACCGAAGTACTGCGGATAGCCCGACCGTAATAGAAAAAGGGGGCTAATCAACACTATGCTGATTAGCCCCTTTTTCTATTACGGTCACGCCCAAATAAACCTGTAAATAAAATGACAGTATTACTTTGGACTGGTAGCAATCACAAACTTCAAATTGTTTTTGACTCCTATTTGCAGTACATCAACTAAGTCTTGTACTTGCAAATTGAACGGAATGCGAACAATAACCGTTTGATCCTTCTCTAAATTCATCTTAGACATCAAGGTTGTTTCGAGTTCTTCAAAGGAAACCGCTTGCTTGTCTATGTAGAATTTTTTATCCTCAGTGACAGATAAACTAATGTATTGCTTATTTGTTTTCTCGTTCGCCTGAGCTTTTGGCAAGGTCATCTTGATCACATTAGGATTTGCCAACGTTGATATAATCAAGAAAAACAACAACAGGAAAAACATAATATCACTTAATGACGATGTGGCTACCTCTGCATGAAATCTTCTTTTTCGTTTTATAGACATGTTACGATCTTTGAATAATATTTACAAACTCCAGGATTTGTTTTTGAATTTTTAAAGCAAAATTATCAATCTTGCCGTTTAATATATGATATCCGCTGTAGGCAATGATACCAACGATTAAGCCCGCACCACTACTGATCATTTTTTCATACAATCCCCCGGAAATATTACCGATACTAATATTTTCAGTAACTGAAATACTATAAAATATTTTAATTACTCCAGAAATAGTTCCAACAAACCCTAACGTAGGTGCGATTCCGGCTATAAGGCCTAAGTGACCTAACTGCTTTTCCATTTCTCCTATTTCGATATCTGCAGCACGATCCATATTAGATTCAATTTCAATAATTGGTCGCCCAATAACCAGAATTCCTTCTTTTATGATATTTCCTGAAGCCGTATTATTTCGTTCTGCAATAGATCGAGCTAAATCAAGATTCCCTGAATTAAGATTATCACGTACATCGCGCATCAAAAGAGTATCAATTTTTGATGCTTTATTGATATACAAATAGCGTTCTATAATAAGATAAAAAGTGTAAAATAATAGAATCCCGATTGGGATAAGCCACACGCCCCCTTTTAAAAGGAATCCTAAAGTGGATATTTCGGCATTTGGAGCAATTTTTTCAATTACTACGTTTGAAGCAGCGTTGGTAATCGTGTCGGCCTGTAATTGTATAAAACTAAACATATAATATTATTGTATTTTAATCATTAATTCTAAAAATTATTTCAATTTTGCACTAAAGATACTTTTCGATGTACTATTAAACTAAAAAAAACGAAAAATATTTCAAACAATTACTATTTTATTACAAAAATGAACTACCAGGAAACCACCAATTGGATGTTTAACCAGCTCCCGATGTACCAACTTCAGGGCGCTTCGGCGTACAAGAAAGATTTAACCAATGCGCATTTACTCACAGCACATCTTGACAATCCTCAAGAAAAAATAAAATGCATTCATGTTGCGGGAACTAATGGAAAAGGCTCTACTTCGCACATGTTGGCATCCATACTTCAAGAAGCTGGGTATAAAGTTGGCTTGTACACTTCCCCACATTTAAAGGATTTTAGGGAACGTATAAAAATTAGTGGAAAGGATATTTCCGAGGAATTTGTTACTAATTTCATCCATGAACACAAACATTTTTTTGAATCCAATGACATGAGTTTTTTTGAAATGACCGTTGGTTTAGCCTTCGATTATTTTGCCAAAGAAAAAGTAGACATCGCTGTTATAGAAGTGGGAATGGGCGGACGATTAGACGCTACCAATATTATCACTCCATTAGTTTCGGTGATTACCAATATAGGATTGGACCACACGCAATTTTTGGGCAACACACTTGGAGCTATTGCATTTGAAAAAGCGGGAATTATCAAACCCAACCTTCCCGTGATAATAGGAGAATACACTCCTGAAACCCGATCTGTTTTTTTGGCTAAAGCCAAAGAATGCAATTCGGAAATCTATTTTGCTGCTGATTTAATTTCAGAAACCTATCCCTCTGATTTAATTGGCGATTATCAAAGGCACAATAAAAAAACAGTATTAGAAACCATCACCGTTTTAAACAATCAGAACGAATTTAAAATCACTTCTGAAAATGTAAAATCCGGCTTATTGAATGTGGTGAAAAATACCGGACTGCAGGGAAGATGGCAACAATTAAGAGAATTCCCCAAAGTTATTTGCGATACTGCACATAACAAAAATGGACTGGAAATTGTGTTGAATCAAATCCAAAAACAAACTTTTGAAGCATTACATATTGTTTTGGGAGTTGTAAATGACAAAGATTTGAACGAAATCCTGCCTTTATTTCCTAAAAAAGCAATTTATTATTTCTGCAAACCCAATATTCCTCGTGGGCTGGATGTTCTAATTCTAAAACAAAAATCGGCTAGCTTTGACCTAAAAGGGGAAATATACAATTCTGTTTCAGAAGCTTATCATGCCGCACTGAAAAATTCCGGAGCAACTGATTTTATATACATTGGTGGAAGCACCTTTGTAGTAGCAGAAATTTTATAATTTTTTTGGTTTTTACTTGCAAATCTAGAAAAGTGGCGTATATTTGCACACGCAATAACGGAAACGAAAGTAACCAAATTGTTTAGGGCGATTAGCTCAGCTGGTTCAGAGCACCTCGTTTACACCGAGGGGGTCGGGGGTTCGAACCCCTCATCGCCCACAAAAACTCCATTATTTCTAATGGAGTTTTTTTATGTTTAATACTTAACGGAACACTTCGTTTATGATCAATATTAAAATTGTTGCGGATCAAATATCTTCTTTCTTTAGACTCCGTCCTCTGGGCGCATTACCCTCTTGAAGCACGATATCAGAATGTAAGAACTCTGCAGCTGTAGCTGAATCGTGCACTTTGATCCCACTGCGTTCTAACATTTCCGCTTCAAACTTCGTTAACACACTTTCCCTTATTCCAACTTTTCTCCATTGAGATAAAGGACCACATCCCTTTGAGATTCCGCGAGCCAGCGAAAGTGCATCTAGCAAGGCTTGATTTGCCCCTTGTCCTTTGAAGGGGCTCATCGGGTGAGCCGCATCACCAATCAAAGTCACTGCCCCCCATTTCTCCATCATTTCTGACTGGAGCAATTCTCGATCATACACAGGATATCCAGAAATCTGTGCTTTCAGGGTCGCCGCTAAAATCTGAGGAATGGGATCGTGCCACTGCGTTCTACGACACGCTTCTTCCTTGAGTGCTTGAGGTCCTTGAGCGCTTAATGTCTTAGCCTCTTGTTCTGGCATTGGGAAGCTAAGTTGCCACATCACTGAGTCTGACGTATAAGGCATGATGTAGATCCGCTCATTGCCATTGGCGGTTTGAAATACAGTTGCAGAGTCTAGTAAATGGCTTGTACGATCTTCGAGAGCACTTAAAGGACAAATTCCCAATATCACAATACAACCTAGGTATCGTAATGGAGTAATATCCTCCCCAATCAGTAGCGTCCGTACCGAACTACGAATGCCATCGGCTCCAACCACAAGATCTGCTTTGTAGTTCTTTATTTTCCCGTCTATTTGAAAGCTTAAATCAACACCATCCTTACATGCCACAAACGCTACCAACTGATGCCCCCATTGTACTGCATCCTGTCCGCCGAGTTGCTCTAGTAAGGCTAAACGCATCGATTGTCGTGCAATATGTACATTGGAACGCTTGGGAGATGTTTTCGTATCTGACTGTATCCATTTTCTGACTCCCCATTCCCCAATCACTTTTCCTTCTGCAGTATGAACCAGATGTCTTGTTGAAATCACTCCTTCTTTTAAAGAAAAAATACCTAATCCCTCGATCGCTTTACTCCCTTGTTGCAAAGTAAGTCCGTAGCCCTGAGAGCGAGCATCGAAGTTGCTGTCGCGTTCAAATAGCGTAAAAGGAATCCCGCGGTGCAAACAAGCCACCGCTAGAGCTACTCCTCCTATACCACCACCGATAATAGCAACGTGTGGGAAGTTTTTTTTATCCGCAACCGGGTGACTATCCGAATGAACCAAACCGGATCCGTAACAGTTCAAACAGGAGTATAAGTGACCCTTGGGATACACTGGAGCCACTCCTTCGTCTTTTGTTTTTTCAAATAGATCAAATGCTAGTTGATAGCGGAGTCGCGCTTTCTTGCTGATCCCACGACTTTTTTTGCCACGTCCCTGACATTCCGGACAAATAGTCCAGCATGCTACTTCACCTTCCTCTTTTTTCACTTCTTTTTTATTTCACTTGATGTTGACTCTTCGCTACACGAACACGAAGCTAATACTATTGCTGTTGGGCTTTTAAATACAGTCCAGATCCTGACTTTCATATAATTTAACATGAGAAATTTATATTTTTAGTTCTTACCGCTTGTGGCAGTTTTGCAACTTTAATACAAAAAGATAGCAATACAAAACTACTTTTTCCAAATTAAACCAGAAAGGATTCCTCAGAGTCATTTTATTCAAATCCTAGATGAAATGATTCGCAAACAGTTCCGCAAGAACCCCAAAAATCAAAACCTTCAAGATCAAATGATTTTGAAGGTTTTTGATTTTTGGCATGAAGCGGGTGTGATTTTTTCACCTCCTAATCTTCTGTTCCCATTTCCAGGCACTTGCCATAGCTTGTTCCAGCGTGGATTGTGCTTTCCATCCCAAAATAGTATTGGCTTTATCTGTATTGGCGTAAGCTGAGGTAATGTCTCCTTCTCTGCGACCTACAATTTTATAAGGCAATTTTTTACCACTTACTTTTTCAAAAGTATGAATAACCTCTAATACTGAGCTGCCGGTTCCGGTTCCCAGATTAAAGGTTTCTACTTTAGCCGTATTTTTTTTGTTCAATAAGCGCTGTAGAGCAATTACGTGGGCTTTCGCCAAATCAACTACGTGAATGTAATCGCGTACTGCCGTTCCATCTGGAGTAGGGTAATCATCACCATAAACCGAAAGTTCTTTTCGCAATCCAAAACCGGTTTGCGTAATAAACGGCACTAAATTCTGAGGAACTCCAATAGGCAATTCTCCAATTTCAGTAGAAGGATGCGCCCCAATTGGATTAAAATAGCGTAATAATATAGCATTGATATTAGTAACTTTGGCAGTATCAGTAATGATTTCTTCTCCTATTTGTTTCGTGTTCCCATAAGGAGACATGGCGGTTTGAATAGATGCATTTTCCGTAATTGGCATGGTTTCGGCCTGACCATAAACCGTACAAGAAGAACTAAAAATGAAATTTGCTTCCGGTTTTAGCTGTAATTCCTGCAAAACATATACCAGTGTATTGATGTTATTTTCATAATACAACAACGGATTCTCAACACTTTCGCCCACTGCTTTTGAAGCTGCAAAATGAATGACCCCTGAAATATCAGGGTGCCTTTTAAAAAAATTCTGCACTTTTTCTTTTTCGCGCAAATCTAATTTTTCAAAAGCCGGAACTTTTCCCGTAATATTCTGAATTCCGTCCAAAACACTCAAGGAAGTATTCGATAAATTATCTACAACGACAACTTCAAACCCTTCGTTTTGCAATTCCACTACGGTGTGAGACCCTATGAACCCTAACCCACCTGTGACTACTATTTTCATGATTTCTAATTTTGTACAGACGCAATAAACTGCATCTAATCGTTTATAAAAAAGATGCGATGAATCGCGTCTCTACAACAATATTATTTTAAATATTGTAAAACCGAATCCGTGATGAATTTAATTTGCTCGTCATCTAATTCGGTATGCATTGGCAACGAAAGCACTTCCCTGACTAGCTGATTGGTTACCGGAAAATCTTCTTCATTGTAACGGGAATCAGCGTAGGCTTTTTGTAAATGCAACGGAATTGGGTAATAAATAGCACAAGGAATTCCTTTTTCCAATAAGTGCTGCATCAAGCCATTTCTGTCAGCATCAATGATTCGTAACGTGTACTGATGAAAAACGTGACAGTCACAAATTGAACAAATAGTTGGTGCAACGATATTTTTATGCCCTTCAAAAGCCGCAGAATATTTCCTGGCTGCATCTTGTCTGGCTCTTCCATACTCATCTAACAAAGGCAACTTTGCGTTCAAAACGGCCGCCTGAATACTGTCTAATCGGGAATTTACGCCTACTACATCATGGTGGTATCGCTCATACATTCCGTGATTTACAATTCCGCGAAGTTTGTGCGCCAAAGCATCATCATTGGTAAAAACAGCTCCGCCGTCTCCGTAACACCCAAGGTTTTTTGAAGGAAAAAACGAAGTTGCTCCTACGTGGCCAATCGTTCCCGCTTTCTTTTTAGTGCCATCCGAAAATTTACAATTGGCACCAATCGCTTGCGCATTATCTTCGATAACGTATAAGTTATATTCTTTTGCAATCGCCATAATCGCTTCCATATTGGCGGCACGACCAAACAAATGTACCGGTACAATCGCTTTTGTTTTTGGCGTAATCGCTTTTTTGATTCCTTCGATAGAAATATTCATATTATATAGATCCACATCGACTAAAACCGGTATCAATTGCAACAAAGCAATTACTTCCACTGTGGCTGCAAAGGTAAAATCGGCAGTGATTACCTCATCGCCAGGTTTTAAATCCAGTCCCATCATGGCAATTTGCAACGCATCAGTTCCATTTGCACACGGAATTACGTGTTTTACATCCAGATATTCTTCTAATGATTTTTGAAATTGATGAACTTGAGGTCCATTAATATAAGTATTAGTATCTAAAACTTCCTGAATAGAAATGTTAACGGTATCTTTTATTTTTTCATATTGACTCTTTAAGTCAACCATTTGGATTTTTTTCATTACAATTTTTGTTTAATGTTCGAAAGAATACCATTTCTTAATACAGTAAATACTTTCTTAAAACGAAGAACAAAAATAGCTATTTATGAGTTGAAACCAATACAACCTACATTAAAAAAAGATATTATTCAAATGAACTAAAAATGACATTCCTAACAACCAAAATTTAAATATTGCTGTGGAAGAAATTAAAATAAAGAAACCGTATTTTAGCCCAAAAATTTTAATCATGCTTTTTCTCTATACTTTAGTGGTTCAATTTGCTGGTTTTTTATTAAAAATCACAGCACTTTTCAGTCCAAAAATGAAACTTTTCATGGATGGCAGGAAAGTAGTTTTCCCTATTTTGGAACAAAAAATAAAACGTACTGACAAAACAATTTGGTTTCATGCCGCTTCTTTGGGTGAATACGAGCAAGGTTTACCCGTGCTCGAAAAGATAAAAAAGCAGTTTCCTTTGCACAAAATCGTGCTTACTTTTTTCTCTCCTTCGGGTTATGAAGTCCGTAAAAACAATACAGTTGCTGATGTTACAGTTTATTTGCCTTTGGATACCAAGAAAAATGCACAACAATTTTTGAATCTCGTTCATCCGGATTTAGTGTTTTTCATCAAATACGAATATTGGCCCAATTATTTATTTGAACTCAAAAAATCAAATACTAAAACCTACCTGATTTCTGGAATTCTTAGAAAAAATCAACTGTTTTTCAAGTGGTACGGCGGCTTTTACAGAGAAGCGCTGGATGCCTTTACCTACTTTTTTGTTCAAAATGAAACTTCCAAAAAATTACTGCAGCAGTTAGGCAAAACAGACGTTGCTGTTTCTGGCGACACCCGATTTGATCGAGTGGCTACAATTTTAGAAAAAGACAATTCGTTGGATTTTATCTCTGATTTTAAAAACAACACACTCACTATTGTCGTGGGAAGTTCGTGGCCAAAAGATGAAGATTTAATAGTGAATTTTATAAATTCGAATACTTTCAATGTCAAATTTATTATTGCGCCACATAATATAAAGGAGGAACAAATTCAGAATTTAAAAAACAGCATTACCAAAAAAACTGTTTTATTCTCTGAAATGGAGACTGTAGGGACAAGTCGCGACTTGTCCCTACAGGATTTCGATGTTTTTATCATTGACATCATTGGTCTTTTGACAAAAATATACAGTTATGCGGATATTGCCTATGTGGGTGGCGGTTTTGGGAATCCCGGCGTTCATAATGTCTTAGAACCGGCAACTTTTGGTGTTCCAATCCTTATTGGCCCCAACTATTCGCATTTTGCAGAAGCAATTGCTTTGGTCAATATGGAAGCCTGTGTTGCCGTCAACAACCAAAAAGAATTGGACGAAGCCCTTGAAAACCTGATTCATAATGATGATATCCGACAGGAGAAAGGTCATATATCCAGCACTTTTGTACAAATGAATAAAGGCGCCACCACCATTATTTTAAACCATATTTTGAATGATTGAATTTAAACCTCTGGTTGCTACTGATATTGAAACCATTGTCTCGCTGATGCAGGAATTTTATGCCATAGATAATTATCCCATTTCTGTTGATGTGTCCAAAACTTTATTTCAAGAATTTATTTCCAATGAAAATTTAGGAAAAGCATGGCTCATTATATCCGTCAACGAAATTGTGGGCTATCTTATTCTAACCTTTGTTTTTAGTTTTGAACACCAAGGAAGAATTGCTTTTTTAGACGAATTGTATGTCACCGAAAAAGCACGTGGAAAAGGGATTGGTAACGAAGCCATTGCATTTATTACAACTGAAAGTCGTAAACTATCGTTACAGTTGCTTTATCTGGAAGTGGAACCGCACAATGAAAAAGCACAAAAAATGTATCTCGCCAGCGGTTTTGAATCGCACAACAGACAATTAATGAAGTACAAAATCATATAAAATTACACTCTAAATTTAATACTATGAAATTTTTAAAATTATTCTTAGTCCTATTTGTCATTCAGATGCAAGCCCAGCAAGGCGGCATGTGGATTCCTTCGTTGCTAAAAGGAATGAATGAAACTGAAATGAAAAATCTTGGCATGAAAATGTCCGTCAAAGACATTTATGATGTGAATCAATCCAGCATCAAGGATGCTGTACCTCATTTTAACGGTGGCTGTACCGCTGAAGTTATTTCTCCAAAAGGACTAATCCTGACCAATCATCATTGTGGATTTTCTCAAATTCAATCGCATTCTACCGTTGACCATGATTATCTGACAGATGGTTTTTGGGCATACAAAATGGAAGATGAATTACCAAATGAAGGTTTGACAGTTACTTTTATGGTAAAAATTGAGGATGTAACCACATCGATTCTGGAAGGCACTGCTTCCCTTAGTAGTGAAGCCGAAAAACAAAAGAAAATTCAAGAGAACATTACGGCATTGTCTAATTTGTTGCCAAAGGAAAATTGGCAGGAAAATAAAATTCGTACGTTTTACGAAGGCAATCAATACATGCTTTTTGTCACGGAAACCTTTACGGATGTGCGCTTGGTTGGCGCTCCACCTACTGCCATCGGAAAATTTGGTTCTGACACTGACAACTGGGTTTGGCCACGTCACACTGGCGATTTTTCTTTGTTTAGAATTTATGCCGATAAAAACAATCGTCCGGCTGCATATTCAAAAGACAACGTGCCTTACACCCCCAAACACTTCTTGCCTATTTCACTGGATGGCGTAGCCGAGGATGATTTTACATTGGTTTTTGGATACCCGGGCAAAACAAACGAATATTTACCCGCTGTTGCAATTGAGCAAATTATAACCGAACTGAATCCTGCAAAAATCGAAATCAGAGACAAAGCCCTGAAAATAGCTGATAGTTTTATGCGAAAAGACAACGCCATCAAAATTCAGTACGCCTCAAAATATGCAAGTACTGCTAATTATTGGAAAAAATGGATTGGCGAGACACAAGGATTAAAAAAATCAAATGCAGTTACTGTAAAAAGAGAATCTGAGAAAACGTTTCAACAAAAAATAACAAAAGCAGGCAAAGAAAAAGAATATGAAACAGTATTGGCTGATTTTGACAAAAACTACACAGAAATAGCTCCTTATGCGCTAGCAAGAGACTATTTTACGGAAGTAGTTCTGCGCAATACGGAATTGCTCAGTACTGGATACAAGTTATACCAATTAGAACAAGTGTATAAAGCCAAAGGAGAACAATCTTTTACAGACCGAAAAAATAATTTAATACCCGGATTGGCTAATTTTTATAAAAACTTCAATTCAACTGTAGATGAAAAAGTTTTTGAACAATTGATCGAATTGTATGCGACAAAATCTCCAAAACAATTTTTACCGCAAAGTTTGGTCAACGTTAATGCAGGGAATTTGGCCTCGGAAATATATACTAAATCCAAACTTCAAAATTATGCCGGCCTAATAGAATTGCTGTCAGGTGACGCCGGAACTGTTTTAACAAATTTAAATAACGACCCCGGATTCCTGTTAGTTAAAGAAATAGCCGATAAATACGGTAAAGAAGTAGCTCCAAAATATGACGAAATCAACGTGAAGATTACAGCACTGCAACGTACTTACATGAAAGCGCTGTTAGAATTAAACACGGATAGCAGGATTTTTCCAGATGCCAACAGTACTTTGAGAATAACCTATGGAAAAGTAAAAGGATATGAGCCTAAAGATGCTACTGTATACACTCCAATAACCTATTTAGATGGTGTTATGGAAAAATACATTCCGGGAGATTATGAATTTGATGTTCCTGAAAAACTAGTGAACCTCTACAACACAAAAGATTATGGCCCGTACAGCGAAAATGGTAAAATGCCAGTTTGCTTTATTGGCACCAATCATACTACCGGGGGCAATTCAGGAAGCCCTGCGATTGATGCTTCCGGAAACTTAGTAGGACTTAATTTTGACCGGGTCTGGGAAGGAACAATGAGCGACCTCTATTACGACCCCAGTATCTGCAGAAATATCATGGTGGACATCCGCTATGTTTTGTTCATTATCGATAAATACGCAGGTGCAAAAAATTTAATCACCGAATTAAAATTAGTTCACCCCAAGAAAACCAACTCCTTGAAAAAGAAAAACTTAAAATAAAAATAGCAAAAAAAACGAGAGTATAGCACCAATATTAAACGTTTCTTAAATATTTACTTTGACTGGCACACTATTTGCTTTTTATCCTAGCGTGCATAAAAAATAATATTTTTTAAAAAAAAAATAAAAAAATATTTTACATATTAAAAAATTTATATCTTTGCCAAGAATTAATAATTAACCTTTTATATTAAATTAAGATGAAAAAAGTATTTTTAAGTTTAGCTGCTGTTGCTGTTTTGACTGTTGTATCATGTAAAAAAGCTGACGCTCCTGCTGAAGACGCTGCTGCTGTTGTTGATTCTGCTGCTATGGTAGTTGATTCTGCTGCTGTTGTTGTTGACTCTGCTGCTGTTGTTGTTGATTCTGCTGCAACTGCTACTGAAGCTGCAAAAAAATAATTAGAACTCAAATTCTAAAAATTTTAAAGCCATCCGCTATGCGAGATGGCTTTTTTAATTTGCAAAACCTCCTCTTTCGAGAAACAGATTTTCAAAAGCAAAAAAGAGAGTCTCAGCAACTAGCCGAGATTCTCTTTTTTTATGTCTTTATTTAAAGATTCATTCGATAAAAACAAAATCATTTGCTGAAAAGTCTAGTATTTCCGAAATTGAGCCATACCGAATAATTTCGTCAATTCCTTTTTGCAAACGCAACGATGTGGTATATTTTCTACTTGTTGCGAAATGATTACCACTTACTATCAATTTGAAATAGAACTTCCCACCGGAAGACTTAAATTTTAAAAAGTCAGCAGTTTCAATTGCTGCTTTAAATTTTTCAATATCTTCTTCACACTCAAATTTCAGTTCATAACTCAAACTTGTAAAAACTATTTTCCCCTTTCTGGAAGTAAAAACAAATTTATATTCGTCATTATATCGTTTACTTATTACGAAAGCTCCCATAGTTTATTAAAATAACAAAAATTCAAATTATGAATCACGAAAAAGCAAGGAGTTGATATTGGCTCCAACAGATTTAGTTTTATTAAAAACCATAAAACAAAAAAAACCGCTTCAGTTGAAGCGGTTTAGTACTCAGAGCGGGACTTGAACCCGCACGAACATTGCTGTTCACTGGATTTTAAGTCCAGCGTGTCTACCAATTTCACCATCCGAGCATTATGTGGTGTCGAGCGAAAAACGGGGCTCGAACCCGCGACCTCGACCTTGGCAAGGTCGCGCTCTACCAACTGAGCTATTTTCGCATTTTCAATTCTTAGAAAGAACCGCGATACTTGTTCTGTATTGCGGATGCAAATTTAAGACATTTATTGAATTACACAAGCCTTTTTTATGAAAAATTCACAGATTAAAGTTAACGTTCTGATAACCTAAACTTTAAAACAAATAAAATCATTTTCTAGTCAGCATTCTTTTAATTTCATTGAGTTTCATCAGCGCTTCCATAGGCGTAATGGTATTGATATCGAGATTTAGGATCTCTTCTTTAATTTCTTCCAATAAAGGATCATCCAGATTAAAGAAACTCATTTGCATTTGCTCCGCCTGTTCGCCTTTCAGGCTCGAGCCATCTTTTGCTGCCTTAATCCCGTTCAGCGCATCGCTGGAATGATTCTTTTCTAATTTTTTTAAAAGCTTCTGTGCTTTCAAAATAACGATTTGAGGCATTCCGGCCATTTTTGCCACATGTATTCCAAAACTATGGGCACTTCCTCCTTTTACCAATTTTCGAATAAAAAGCACGGTATCTTTCAATTCTTTGACAGCAACATTATAATTCTGAATTCTTGGCAGTGATTCACTCATTTCATTCAACTCGTGATAATGCGTTGCAAATAATGTTTTGGGTTTTGAAGGATGTTCGTGTAAGAACTCCGCAATTGCCCATGCGATTGAAATACCGTCATACGTACTCGTTCCTCTCCCAATTTCGTCCAAAAGGACTAAACTCCTATCCGAAATGTTATTCAAAATGGAAGCTGTTTCATTCATTTCGACCATAAAAGTAGATTCTCCCATCGAAATATTATCACTTGCTCCTACTCTAGTGAATATCTTATCGACAATTCCCATTCTCACGCTGTCTGCAGGGACAAAACTCCCCATTTGACATAAGAGTACAATCAAAGCGGTTTGACGTAAAATGGCTGACTTTCCAGACATATTTGGACCCGTAATCATAATCAGTTGCTGCGTTTCTCTATCCAAGAAAACATCATTAGCAATATAAGGCATGCCAAGTGGTAATTGTTTTTCGATAACAGGATGTCTTCCGTTTTTGATTTCCAGTTCGAATGTTTCGTCCAGTTCCGGACAAATATATTTATTTTCGATGGCCAATTGGGTAAAAGAACACAAACAATCCAGTTGCGCTACTAAATTAGCATTCATTTGAACGGGTTTTATATACGTGGCAATCCAACTCACCAATTGTTCAAATAACTCTACTTCTATCTTATGGATTTTCTCTTCGGCACCGAGTATTTTAGTTTCGTATTCTTTTAATTCTTCCGTAATATAACGCTCTGCATTAACCAAAGTTTGTTTCCGAATCCATTCCGCAGGAACTTTATCCTTATGCAGGTTTCGTACTTCAATATAATAACCAAAAACGTTGTTAAAAGATATTTTCAACGAGGAAATTCCTGTCAACTGCGATTCTCGTTTTTCGATTCCGTCCAAAAATTCCTTTCCGGAAGTTGATATTGCCCGCAAATCATCTAACTCTGCATTGACCCCTTTGGCAATCGCATTCCCTTTGGCAATAGCCACAGGAGCATCTTGATTGAGAATCGTTTTTATCTTTTCACGCAACAATTCACAGTTGTGCAAACTATCACCAATTACTTTTACAGCTTCCTGCGGGCTTTCCAGCGCCAAGGTTTTTATTGGAATAATCGCATCTAATGATTCTTTTAGATACACAACCTCGCGAGGCGAGACTTTTCCGGCGGCAATTTTCGAAATCAAACGTTCCAAATCAGAAATTTGCTTGATTTGATTTTGGATGTTTTTCAGGACGTCCTGATTATCTTTTAGATACGAAACTACTTCATGTCTACTTTTTATTTTAGCACTGTCTTTCAATGGCAATGCCAACCAACGTTTCAACAAACGTCCCCCCATTGGTGAAAGCGTTTTATCAATAACATCTAGCAATGTCACCGCATTGGGATTGTAACTATGGTATAATTCCAGATTGCGAATCGTAAAACGATCCATCCAGACATAAGCATCTTCGGCAATGCGTTGAATCGAGGTGATATGCTGCACCCGATTGTGCTGCGTCTCGGATAAATAATATAAAATCGCTCCTGAAGCAATAATTCCTTCTTTCAGGTCTTCGATTCCAAATCCTTTCAAAGACACCGTTTGAAAATGCTTGGTTAAGGTCTCGAATGCATAGTCTTCTTTGTAAATCCAATCCTCCAGATAAAAACTATGATAGTCGTCTCCGAAAATCTCTCGAAAATCATTTTTATTATTTTTTGGAATCAGAACCTCGCTGGGATTAAAATTCTGTAAGAGTTTGTCAATATATTCCGCATTGCCTTGTGCCGTCAAAAATTCACCGGTAGACACATCCAGAAATGAAATCCCTATGGATTTATTGGCAAAAAAAACAGCTGCTAAAAAATTATTCGTTTTAGACTGTAAAACCTCATCATTCATGGAAACACCGGGAGTTACAAGTTCAGTCACGCCGCGTTTCACGATGGTTTTAGTCAGTTTTGGATCTTCGAGCTGATCACATATCGCTACACGAAGTCCTGCTTTTACTAATTTTGGCAAATAGGTATTCAAGGAATGGTGCGGAAAACCGGCAAGAGCCGTCTCGGTTTCAGAGCCCGCTCCACGCTTGGTCAATACAATTCCTAATATTTTAGAGGCACGAACAGCATCCTCCCCAAATGTCTCATAAAAATCCCCAACACGAAACAACAAGCACGCATCCGGATACTTCCTTTTGATCTCGTTGTACTGTTTCATTAACGGAGTTTCTTTAACTTCTTTATCTTTAGATGCCAATTGTATTTGTGTTTAAAAATGAAAAAATATCAGCGAATTTATAGATTTTAAAGCAAATAAATAACCTCCTTAAAAAATTAACCTTTTTTTTAAGAAATATTTAAGGCCTAATTTATTTATTTTTTTTAGATTTGTGACTCTATTAAATTGAAACACACATGAAAAAAATAATTGCCTTCGCTTTACTAGTGGTTTTAGGAGTAACGACTTCTAATGCACAAGAAACATCAAAAAAGATAAAAGCGACTAGCGCCACACTTGCCAAAGTAAATGGAGCAGGAATGGTTTTTGTAACTGAAACCATTGATTATGGTACTATAGCACACAACGCTGAGGGCCGCCGTGAATTTGTATTCACTAACAACGGTAACAAACCCTTAATCATAACTAATGCTCAAGGTTCTTGTGGTTGCACCGTGCCAACGTATCCAAAAGAGCCAATCGCCCCGGGTGCAAAAGGAGTTATTGGAGTAAAATATGATACTTCAAGAGCAGGTCAGGCATTTACAAAAACCGTTACGTTGACAACAAATGCTACTGTTCCTAATAAAACATTGACGATAAAAGGAAACGTTTTAGCAGCACAACCTGCAAAAAGCTAAAATTTTAACGAATACATAAAAAAGCTTCCATTCATTTCGGAAGCTTTTTTTTTGAATACTTTACACACATGAGAAAACTCGAAAATAGTGAACTGGATCGAAAATCCGTTGAGGGTTTTAAACAATCTGAAAAAACACCCCTTATTTTGGTATTAGATGACATTCGAAGCCTGCATAATATTGGCTCTGTTTTTAGAACTGCCGATGCCTTTTTAGTCGAGAAAATATTTTTATGTGGCATCACCGCCACACCGCCACACAAGGAAATTCATAAAACAGCCCTTGGTGCTACTGAAACAGTAACTTGGCAACATCAGGATAATGTTCTTGAAGTTATCGAAAAATTAAAAACAGAAGGCGTTATCACGCTAGCTATAGAACAAGTACAAAGTGCCGTTTTTCTTCAAAATTTTAAAGTTAAAAAAGGAGTGAAATATGCTTTGGTTTTTGGGAACGAAGTCTACGGAGTTTCACAGGAAGCGGTTGCATTATGCGATGGCTCCATCGAAATCCCACAATTAGGCACCAAACATTCTTTGAATATTTCCGTAAGTGCCGGCATTGTGGTTTGGGATTTATTTCAAAAAATGAATTGGCCAAAATAGAAAATTAGTACTTTTATAGAATGAAAACAACTGTTTTTTTTAAAATAATTCTAGCACTTTCACTTTTCATAACAAAGACAGCTTATGCAATTGATCCCCCTGTAATTAAAGCAACAGGAAATCAAATTTATTGTCCAGGAACCTCATTAAATATTGTAAAAACAATAAATATTAGTTTTGACCCCGATGAACCAACTACTGATGCTGTTACAATTCAAATTTCTTCTGGGTATACTGCTGGAGATTTATTAACGCTAACAGGTTCTCACCCATCTGTTTCATACAATTGGATTGTATCAGAAGGAATGCTGAAATTGTCAAGCACAACTGGAGGCAAAATTCCTTATGCTGATTTTGAAGCTGCAATCAAAGATATTAAATTCTACAATAACAATACTTCTCCATCAGGAAATAGGACTTTTTCAATCAGCTTAGGAACAGGACAACTTAGTTACTTGCCCAGCAATGGTCATTATTATGAATATGTTGCTTCTTCTGGCATTAATTGGACAAGAGCCCGAAATGAAGCCGCAGTCAAAAGATATTATGGCCTACAAGGTTATTTAGCCACTTTAACAGTCGCTGATGAAGCACAATTAGCCGGAGCTCAAGCACCAGGAACAGGATGGATTGGCGGAAGTGATGCCGAAACTGAAGGAACATGGAAATGGGTTACTGGACCAGAAGCAGGAACTACTTTCTGGATGGGAAAAAATAACGGAACAACAACAGCTCCTTTTTATTATGCCAATTGGAACTCACCTAACGAACCAAATGACTCCAGAAATAATGAAGATTACGCTCACATAACTTCTTCGGCAGTAGGAAACCCAGGGACTTGGAACGATCTTCCGGAACAAGGAGATCCACCAGGGAACTACTACCCTAATGGTTACATAGTTGAATACGGCGGTATGCCCGAAGATCCTGTACTTCAAATTTCAACAAGTACTACAATTACAATCGCAAAAATTACAACGACAACACCAAGCCCTATTTGTGCTTCAGCGACATGTACACTTCAAGCAAGTTCTACAACTGGAACAATAAACTGGTATGATGCTGAAACAAATGGAGTTTCTCTTGGGACTGGTAATAGTTTTACAACTCCTCCACTTTATACCACCACAACCTATTATATTGATAACGGCTGTACTCCGAGAACTCCAATTATAGTAACTGTAAATCCATTGCCGATTGCAAATCCGGTAATAATTCCTAGACAATGTGATGACAATCAAGATGGAATAATCACTTTTAATACTGCTGTTCTTGAGACAACTTTATTAGGAAATCAAACAAACATAACCGTCACTTATTTTGACCAAAATAATAATCCGCTAAAAGATTCAAACGGAAATTTGGTAACTAGTCCCTTTCCTGCTAGTTTCACAACAACATCACAAACCATAAAAGCTGTTTTGACAAACAATTATTCTTTACACTGTTCTAAAGAAACAACTATTAAATTTATCGCAGACGATTTACCCGAAGCTTTTGCCGTTCCTGCATCCTTAACCACAACTTGTGATGACGAACCAAATCCATTAAATCAAGATGGTAAATTTGCTTTTGACACTGCTACATTTGAAGCTTTCATTCTAAAAGGACAAACCGGAATGATGGTTAACTATTTTGATAAAAATGGATATCCATTATCAAGTCCACTCCCAAATCCATTTGTAACTGCAACTCAAAATATTTTAGTAACAGTAACAAATACAGCAAACACAAACTGCACCGCAACTACAACTTTGAATTTTGTTGTTAATCCTTTGCCAATTGTCAACGATGTTACAATTATTCAATGCGATACTGACTTGATTTCTGACGGAAAGACTCTTTTTAATTTGACAGTAAATAACAAACTAATTTCCGCAAATTATACCAATGAACTTTTTACTTATTATACTTCACAATCAGGAGCTAGTAGTGGTTTTTCAACCGATTTAATTTCAAATGATTTGGCTTTCGAAAACACAACAGCATCGACAATGAATGTTTGGGCGAGAGTTGCCAATAAAATTAGCGGTTGTTATAGCGTTGCCAAATTAACATTAAAAGTCCCAGCTACCAATCTTCTTTCTTCCTATAAAATCACAGTTCCTCCTGTTTGTGATGATTTTTTAGACGTTATTAACAATAATAGAGACGGAATTGCAACTTTTGATTTCTCTTGGACAAAAGCCACTATACAAACTCAATTACCAACAAACCAAGCTTATACTATAAACTATTTTAGAAACCAAGCTGATGCCTTAGCCGAACTCAATGTGATTGCGGATATTTCAAATTACAGAAATATTGGTTATCGCGATTCTCAAGATATCTGGGTCCGGGTTGAAAGTAGTTTAGATAACGCTTGCGTTGGTTTAGGGCCTTATATTACTCTAAAAGTCGAGGCTTTACCTATTGCTAATTCTGTTGCAATTCCAAGACAATGTGATGATAACAACGATGGAATATTTTTATTCAACACTTCCTCACTTGAATCTGATTTATTAAAAGGCCAAAACAACGTAACGGTTACTTATTTCGATCAAACCAATAATCCTTTGAAAGATGCCAACGGTGATTTGATCATGAGTCCATTTCCGGTAAATTTTCTTTCCACTTCGCAATCCATTAAAGCTGTGATAACTAATAACACGCCGCAACAATGTTTTGAGAAAACTATAATAAATTTTGTCGTAGATGTTTCTCCAAAAGCATTTTCTATTTCTCCATCTTTGATAACAGCTTGCGATGACGAAGCGAACCCAATAAATCAAGATGGGAAGTTTGCCTTTGACTCCTCAACATTCGAATCCACCATTTTAGGCGGACAAACAGGAATGATTATCAAATATTATGACCAAAATAATGTCCTTTTACCAAGTCCATTGCCTAATCCTTTTATAACAGGGACTCAAAATATTACAGCAACAGTAATAAATCCACTAAACACTTCTTGTACTACCACCACAACTTTAAATTTTGTTGTTAATCCAATACCGAAAATTAACTTGAATGCCAATGGTAGTGAAAATGAATTGGTTTGTTCTAATCTTCCCAGTTTTTTTGTAACTCTGGATGCTGGGATTCAGGATGGGTCTCCCACAAGCAATTACACCTACATTTGGTCAAAAGACGAAACTATCTTGATTGGTGAAATAGCCCCAATTCTTTCAGTAAACGCCGAAGGAAATTATGCTGCCCAAGTAACAAATAGGTCAGGTTGCAGTAGAATTCGAGCCATAAAAGTTACCGCTTCTGATTTGGCACATATCAAAAGTATTGATATTGTAGATTTAACCGATATAAATACAGTAACCATAGAAGTAACAGGCAAAGGAAGTTATGAATACAGCATTGATGAACCCAATGGATTTTGGCAAGACTCCAACTTCTTTACCAATGTTCCAGCTGGAGTTCATATTGTTTATATTAATGACAAGAATGGATGCGGTCCTGTTTTTCAAGAAATTGTAATTGTAGGTGTGCCGAATTTTTTTACACCAAACGGTGATAGCTATAATGATTATTGGAATATAAAAGGAGTGAATGAAACTTTTAATTCAAAATCCATCATCTACATTTATGACAGATACGGAAAACTTATAAAACAATGGATTCCTTCAGTAAATTTGGGTTGGGATGGCACCTTTAACGGAATCCCTTTACCTGCAGATGATTATTGGTTCACCTTAAAACTGGAAGATGGCAGAGAAAAAAAAGGTCACTTTTCGCTAAAAAGATAATTTTCAAATTTTAAACCTTAATTTTCTTTTGGATTTCTTCTAAAATATACAAATAATCTGCTTGATTTTTTACGAAATCCCGATCAGAAACATCAATAATCAGCACATTCAAATCGGTTTGGGATTTAATGTAATCCAGATAACCACTGTTGATTTTATCCAAATATTCAGCCGGGATTTTTTGTTCGTAGCTTCTGCCACGTTTCTTAATATTTTGTAGCAGTCTTTCGGAATTTTGATACAAATAAATATACAAGTCCGGTTTTGGCATTTCTCTGTAAATGATATCAAAAAGATTGCGATACAGGCGGTATTCGTCCTCGGCCAATGTTATTTTGGCAAAAATCAACGATTTAAAGATATGATAATCGGCAACCAGAAAGTCTTTAAACAAATCAAATTGTGCTAAATCATCTGATAATTGCTGGTATCTATCTGCAAGAAATGACATTTCAAGTGGAAACGCATACCGGTTTTGGTCTTTGTAAAATTTAGGTAAGAAAGGATTATCTGCAAAACGTTCCAATACTGTTTTTGCATTAAAATCCTCAGAAATTTTAGTAGCCAAAGTTGTTTTTCCTGCTCCGATATTCCCTTCAAAAGCAACATAATTAAATTGCTCCAACGGAACATTCTGCAAAGGATTCACTAAATTCTGAACTACTGTACAAACACTTTCATCTGGAGACAAAGCCAATAATTCCGAAATATTTTTTTGAAGAATGGGATGCTTCCAATCTAAATTTAAGTCCTGCACGGGTAACAACACAAAATTCCTGTTCTGCATTAAGGGATGTGGAATTTGGAGTTTTTCAGTAGTAATAACTTCCGAGTCGAAAGCAATCATATCTACATCAATTGTTCGTGATTGATACCCCTGCGCCTTTGTTCGCAAACGTCCCAATCGTTTTTCCACTTTTAAAATCTGTGTTAGCACTTTATGAGCCGAATTAAAAGTATGCAAAACCAATGCACAATTATAAAAAGCATCACTTTCAAAACCCCAAGCAGGAGTTTCATATAATTTAGAAACTTTGATTACCGTCCCTATTTCCTTATGTATTACTTGTAAACAATGTTCGATATTTTCCAATCGATTCCCCTGATTACTTCCTATCGATAAAATGACCTGATGCTGTGATTTCATAATTAGATGCAAATTAACTAAAGAATTTTAGAATTAGCAATATATTTGTATCCGGTGTTGCTAATCAAACTTGGAATTTTCCCCCACGGCTTGTAACATTTCAATGTTTTGTACGACTTATAAAAAAAATATAATTATGAAATTTTTAGGAAATGTATTAGCGACTATTATAGGTATTTTTGTTTTCTTCATGTTATTCTTTTTTGGAATAATCCTTGTTGGAGCCATTTTTGGCGGTGAATCTGAAGGCGTTACGATAAAAGACAATACTGTTATTGAACTGAATTTAGAAGACATACAGAATGATTATGCCGGAAAATACAAAGATCCGTGGATGACTATTTTTTCAGAAAACAAAAAAGTAGGTTTATCTGATATTATCAATGCCGTTGAAGCGGCTGAAACGGATGATGATATCAAAGGAATTTCTATATTGAACAATGTTTCATCGCTAGGAATGGCTCAGAGTAAGGCCTTGAGAGATGCTTTGGAACACTTTAAAAAATCAGGAAAATTCGTCATGGCTTACGCCAACTCCTATTCGCAAAAAGAATATTACTTAAATTCTGTGGCTAGTCCCATTTATATAAATCCTGTGGGAGATATGGATTTCAAAGGACTTTCTGCTGAACTTATGTTTTTTAAAGACTTTCAGGAAAAATCAGGTCTAAAAATGGAAGTAATCCGCCATGGAAAATACAAAAGTGCTGTGGAGCCGTTTTTAGAAAATAAAATGAGTGATGCCAATAGAGAACAAACGACAGCTTTACTGAATTCTGTTTGGAACTCCATCACCACTGACATTGCTAAAAGCAGAAACATCTCTGTGGCTAAATTAAATGAAATTGCCAACGGACTTCTTGCAAGAACTCCGGAAATGGCAAAAAACCAAAAATTAGTAGATATCATTGCTTATGAAGATGTGTACCATAATGCCATACGAAAAGTGCTTAATGTAACTACAGATAAGGAATACAACAAAGTATCTGTAATTGATTATGCACAGAAAATCGCTACCACTTCCCAAAGTTCTGACAGCACGGATGAAATTGCCATTATTTATGCCCAAGGAGAAATTATGGGCGGAGAAGGAGATGTCAATGTGATTGGTGAAGGTTCAATGCGTCGCTCGTTACAAGAAGCTCGAAAAAACAAAAATGTAAAGGCAATTGTACTTCGCATTGACAGTCCGGGCGGAAGTGCTTTGACCTCAGATTTGATCTGGAGAGAGATTGAACTGACTAAAAAAGTAAAACCCGTAGTCGTTTCTATGGGTAATTATGCGGCTTCAGGCGGGTATTATATTGCGTGTAATGCCAACACTATATTTGCTGAAGCAAACACAATCACTGGTTCCATTGGTGTTTTTGGAATATTGCCAAACTTTACGCCATTAGCCACTAAAATAGGAATATATACGGAACAGGTTAAAACACATGAAAATTCCGCCAATTACAGTCCTTTTGTTCCCATTGATGAAAACTTCAAAGCAGTTACGCTGGAAGGTGTGGAACACATTTACAAAACTTTTGTAACCCATGTGGCTGAAGGACGCAAGATGACATTTGCACAAGTAGATGCTATTGCGCAAGGTAGAGTTTGGACAGGTTCAGAAGCCTTGAAAATTGGACTCGTAGATAAAATTGGAGGATTAGATGATGCTATTGCGAAAGCGGCTTCCTTGGGGAAAACAAAAAATTACAGCACTCAAAATTATCCGGAATACGAGAAAAACTTTGATGATCTTTTAGCAAATCTTCCTTTTGCAAAATCGAAAGCAGATTTTATAAAAGAAGAAATAGGGGAAGAAAATTATCGTATTATGCAGGAAATTAAAAAAATACAAATGCAAAAAGGCGTTCAAGCCTTAATGCCGTTTGAAATTAACATGCATTAAAGAAAAAGATAAAGCTGCTATTAAATCCGTTTTTGCATTTGCTTAAACGGATTTTTTCATACAATATAGTTAAAGTATTGTTTATAAAAACACCATAAAAGTTACACTGTCCTAAAAATACTATTTTTGTAAAGGAATACAAGGCACCATTTTTGCCAAAGATATAAATCTAAAGACATTCAAATCATGCTAAAGAAAGTTTTAAAAATCATCGGAATACTCGTTATCCTGCTCGTCTTGACTTTATTTGCAGCTCCTTTTCTGTTTAAAGACCAAATAAAAGCCAAAATTTCTCAAGTCATCAATGAAAAGGTAGATGCCAAAGTCACTTTTGCAGAAGCGGATTTAAGCTTATTCAAAAATTTTCCTAATGCAAATGTAACACTGGAAAAACTAGTCATCATAAACAAAGCTCCTTTTGAAGGCGACACATTGCTATCACTGGGCGAATTGAATTTAAAAATGTCTATTAAGGAACTTTTTAAAGCCAAAAATGAAGCGATAGTTATTGACGGAATCACTTCGAAAAACGGATTAATAAATATCATTTTCAATAAAGACGGACTAGGGAATTATGACATTGCATTGAAAGAGAAAAAAACGGCAGCCGATGGAACAAGCAGTCCGTTATCCTTAAAAATCCAAGAGTATAAAATCGAAAATTTCAAGTTTCGTTATTTTGACGAAAGTTCAAAAATAAAAATGATTGTCGACAGTTTGAACCACGAAGGAACTGGAGATTTTGCAGCCCAAAAATTAGATTTGGTAACCAAATCTACTGCAAAAATATCGCTGGATATGGAACAAGTCAATTACATGAAAAATGTTGCCTTGACTCTGGACGCAGTTTTGGGAATCGATTTAGAAAAAAGTAAATACACCTTCAAAGAAAATAAAGCGTTAATCAACCAATTGCCGCTGGAATTTGATGGATTTATTCAAATGGTGGAAACCGGTCAACAGTATGATTTGAAATTTAAAACACCTACTTCCTCCTTCAAAAATTTCTTGGGAATAATTCCTGCAGCCTATGCCTCACGCTTAGACAACGTAAAAACAACCGGTGATTTTACGGTGGCAGGTTTTGCAAAAGGTTTGTATTCTGACACAACAGTGCCAAAATTTAATATAGAAATCGCTTCCCATAATGCTTCCTTTAAATACCCTGACTTACCAAAAACGGTTCAAAACATCATTATTGACACAAAAATCACCAATGAAACCGGAATTTTAAATGACACGTATGTCAATATTGACCAACTTTCTTTCAAGATAGATCAAGATGTTTTTAATGCCAAAGCCAACATCAAAAACATTACTCAAAACGCACTAGTTGATGCCATGTTAAAAGGAACTATCAATTTGTCCAATCTTTCTAAAGCGTATCCTATAAAACTCGATAAGCCATTATCCGGGATTTTAAAGGCTGATGTGACTACAAAATTTGATATGCAATCAGTAGAGAAAAGTCAATATGAAAACATTAAAAATGCGGGAACCATGAGTGTGTCGGGTTTTAATTATGCGGATGAAAACGGCAAAACCATTAACATCAGCAATGCCTTGATCCAATTTAATCCTAGTCAAGTCAATTTGAAAGAACTGAATGCGACTACCGGAAAAAGCGACATTAGTGTAACAGGGGTATTAGAAAACTTTTACGGATTTATATTTAGAAATCAAGAATTGAAAGGAAACTTTTATATGAATTCTAAACAATTGGCCATTGACGATTTTATGACAACTGGTGAAACGACTAAAACGGCAACTAAAAAAGCAGATGCCATGAAGATTCCTGCTTTCTTAAATTGTACGCTTACCGCAAAAGCGACTACGGTGCTATATGATAATCTGACTCTGAAAGATGTTTCGGGAAAACTGATTGTGAAAGATGAAAAAGTGACTTTAGAAAATATAAAAACATCTATTTTTGGGGGAACTATTGCGGTGAATGGAGCTGTTTCCACAAAAGGAAAAACACCGGTTTTTAATATGGATTTAAAATTAAATCAAGTCGATATTGCGCAATCCTTCAACCAACTGGATCTGTTGAAAAAAATTGCTCCAATTTCCGGAATCATCAACGGGAAATTAAATTCAAGCATCAAATTGAACGGGAATCTTGATGCAACAGCACTGACTCCTGACTTGAAAACCCTTACTGGAGATTTACTAGGACAACTGCTTTCCACGACTGTAAACTCAACTAATTCGACTTTGCTGACCGCTTTAGGTGCTAACTTGAAATTCATTGACGTCAGTAAAATCAATTTAAATGATTTGAAAGCGGCAGTTACGTTCAAAGATGGAAAAGTAAATGTAAAACCTTTTGATATCAAGTACAAAGACATCAAGGCAACCATTGGAGGAACGCACGGTTTTGACCAAAGCATGAATTATAATTTAAAATTTGATGTTCCCGCTAAATATTTAGGTTCAGAGGCCAATGCTTTAATAGCAAAATTATCTGCTGCAGATGCGGCAAAATTAGAAAGCTTTCCGATAAATGCTGTATTGGTGGGTAATTTTACAAATCCAAAAATCACAACGGACATCAACAGTGCGGTAGCTAAATTGACCACTCAACTCGTAAACCAACAAAAAGACAGACTGGTAAAACAAGGAACGTCCGCTTTGACGGATTACATCAATAAAAACAAAAAGCCAGGAGACACGACAAAAACGGCCACTCCTAAAATTCCGGTAACTAAGGAAGAAGTAAAATCTAAGGCCGCAGCATTATTAAACGGATTTTTTAATAAGAAAAGTAAAGCAGTAGATACGACAAAAGTAAACTAAAGTAACTTTACAAAATATAATAAAGAGGATTTTAGGTGATGAAATTCCTCTTTTCTTGGCTAGCAATATTGGGTTTGTGATTTGTCTGCATGGTGTTTTCGTGTAGCTGTACGTGCGTAAAGGATGGTAGCGGCATCCTTTTATGAAGCGCAGCGGAGTAAAAGATACAGCGGACAGCCTGACCTTTTTTTAAAATTTTTATTTTAAAAAAAGGATACGCCCAAAATTATATTACTTAAACCGCAATTGTAACCATATACCCTTCGGAACCACGGACATTAAAAACGGTTCCGTCTTCAAAAAGTAAATATTGCCCTTTTATTCCGGTAAGCTTCCCCTGAAACTGTGGTGTTTTATCTAAGCTCAAACTGTTTACCTTGTTTGGATACTGCAAAACGGGGAAGTGCATCTCATACAAATCGTTTTTTTGCGAATAAAAATATTCCTGAACTTCGGTTGGAATAAGATTCTCAACCTTCAATCGTTCTGCGATTAAGTCAATTTGCTCCACATTGTTAGTCAGCATTTTTCTCCAATTGGTTTTATCGGCATAATGTTTTTTCAATGCTACCTCGGTAATTCCTGCTAAGTATCTATTAGGGACTTCTACAATAGAAATGGCTTGGGTTGCGCCCTGATCAATCCATCGGGTTGGCACTTGCGACTTGCGGGTAACACCTACTTTGACTTCGCTGGACAAAGCCAGATACACAATATGCGGTTGCAATTGTACTTTTTCTTCATACGCTAAATCCCGATCCTGAATTCCAAGATGGGCGGTGCTCAACTCCGGTTTCATAATCCAATCGCCAACAGCTGCACTGGAATAGAAACAATCATAACAAAATCCCTGACGGAATATTTTTTTCTTCTTGCCACAATTCAAACATTGATATCCCACAAAATTGATTTCCAGTTCTTTATTCAACAACTGATTCACGTTTAAAAAACTATTCTCAAAAACCAAGTAATATTGAATTGGATTTCCAAATTCAGTTTGCATTTTTGTAAGTACACCTTCGTATGTCATTGTGATTAAAGTTTCCCGTTTAACACATCTAGTTAAACAAATTTTGTTATTTTTGGTAAAGTTATAACTCATAATTCATAATTCATAATTTAAAAATGCCACTAACCATAATCAATTCGTTTGCCTCTTGGGTTCTCAAACAAAGAATCCATCAGATCGAACTTTTCCTGAAATATCCAAACGAGGTTCAGGAAGAATTGCTCATGAATTTAATTCAGTCATCTAAAAATACTGTTTTAGGCAAACAATATGATTATGCTTCGATTCATTCCTATGCCACTTTTGCCGATAGAATTCCGATCTCTACTTACGAAGAATTACAACCATTGATTGAAAGAACCCGTAAATGTGAGCAGAATGTTTTTTGGGAAACTCCCATAAAATGGTTTGCCAAATCCAGTGGAACCACAAATGCCAAAAGCAAATTCATACCCGTAAGCAACGAGGCCCTGGAAGGATGTCATTATAAAGGCACTAAGGATTTGTTGTGCTTGTATTTGAATAATAATGAAGATTCAGAACTGTTTCTTGGAAAAAGCCTGCGTCTTGGCGGAAGCTCTCAAATCTATGAAGACAACAATACGTTCTTTGGAGATTTATCCGCCATATTAATCGAAAACATGCCTATTTGGGCTGAATATAGCAGTACCCCAAGCAACAAAATTTCCTTGATGAGCGAATGGGAAACTAAAATTGCTGCCATTATAAACGAAACTAAAAACGAAAATGTAACCAGTTTTGCCGGAGTTCCTTCCTGGATGCTGGTTTTAATGAATAAAATGCTCGAAGAAACCGGAAAAGGAAATCTATTCGAAATTTGGCCAAATTTGGAAGTTTACTTTCACGGCGGCGTCAATTTTGAACCATACCGGGAACAGTACCAAAAAATACTCCCAAAAAAAGAATTTAAATATTACGAAATATACAATGCTTCCGAAGGTTTTTTTGCCATTCAGGATTTAAATAATTCCAGTGATTTATTATTGATGTTGGATTACGGAATTTTCTATGAATTCATCCCAATGGATACTTTTGGGACTCCGGATCAAAAAACGATTCGATTGGCAGATGTGGAATTGTTCAAGAATTATGCTTTGGTCATTACCACCAATTCTGGTTTGTGGCGCTATTTGATTGGTGATACTGTTCGTTTCACCTCATTGAATCCATACCGAATTCGGGTGACGGGAAGAACCAAGCATCACATTAATGTTTTTGGTGAAGAATTGATGGTTGAAAATACCGATCAGGCTATAGCCAAGGCGTGTAAACTAACCCAAACGGAAGTAGTCGATTACACCGTTGCTCCTATATTTATGGAAGGCAAAGAAAAAGGTGCCCATGAATGGATGATTGAATTTAAAAACCCTCCAGCTGATGTATCACAATTCCAGAAAGCATTAGACGAATCCATACAATCTTTAAACTCCGATTACGAAGCCAAACGCTATAACAATATGACTTTGAATCCGCTTGTGATCAATGTAGCACGAAAAAATTTATTTTACGACTGGCTAAAAGATCGTGACAAACTAGGCGGGCAACATAAAATTCCGAGATTATCAAACCAAAGGGATTATTTGGAACAACTGAAAAGTATGCAGTTTCAAAGCGTATAAAAATGATGAGATGAAAAAAATTCTTTATATCCTGTTGACAGGAATTTTCTTGAGTTCCTGCGGACCACATAGAATGCGTTGTGGCGCCAGAGGAATTTGTAAATCTCCCGAAAAACAAACAACAGAAAAACCTGAAAAAGTGTTTGCCGTTAAAGCATAAAAAAAGCTATCCAAAAATCACTTTATAGATAGCCTTTTTTTATAATTACTGCAGTATTTTACTCCTCCATCATATCAATATGCCTGTCGTGATAGCCTAACAGGTACAAAACACCGTCGAGACCCAAGCTGGAAATAGAACTTTCTGCTTTTTCTTTTACCGTAGGTTTAGCATGAAAAGCAATTCCTAAACCTGCCAAATTCAACATAGGCAAATCATTGGCACCATCACCAACTGCAATAGTTTGGTTGATATGAATGCCTTCCTTATCAGCAATCGCCTGAAGGTATTCCGCTTTCTTTTTACCATCCACAATTTCACCTAAATAGTTACCTGTCAATTTTCCGTCTTTAATTTCCAATTCATTCGCATGAACATAATCAATACCTAATTCTTTTTGCAGGTACTTCCCAAAAAACGTAAAACCTCCGGACAATATAGCGGTTTTATAACCGTAATATTTCAAGGCCTTCATCAAGCGATGTGCTCCTTTAGTAATAGGCAGATTCTCAGCAACTGTTTGCAGTACCTCTTCACTCAAGCCTTCAAGCAAGGCCATGCGTTGCTTGAAGCTTTCGCTAAAATCGATTTCACCATTCATGGCTGCTTCTGTGATTGCTCTAACTTGCTCTCCCACACCCGCTAACTCTGCCAGTTCATCAATTACTTCGGTTTGAATTAGCGTCGAATCCATATCAAAACACACCAAACGGCGGTTTCTTCGGTACATATTATCTTCTTGAAAAGAAATATCCACATCTAACGTTCTGGAAATTTCCATAAAACTGGCGGTCATAAACGTTTTGTCGACAATCGTTCCTGTAACCGACAATTGTATGCACGAACGAGGGAATTCTTCTTTATCAATAATAGATACCCTGCCGGTTAATCTTTTAATTGCATCAATATTCAAATTTTGGTTGGATAGTATTTTGGTTACTGCCGCCAATTGTACAGCCGTTAAGGTTTCTCCTAAAACATTGATGGTGTAGCGTTGTTTGCGCTGCGCTTTGACCCAAATTTCGTAATCTGCAATGGATATAGGAATAAACTTGACTTTGACACCCAATTCGTATGCTTTAAATAACAAGTCTTTTAAAACTGGACCAGAAGAAGAACCCGCTTTTATTTCAAATAAAATACCTAAAGAAAGCGTATCATGAATATCCGCTTGTCCAATATCTAAAATAATAGCATCATAAGTAGCCAAGATGGATGTTAAACCAGCAGTGACTCCCGGTTTATCTTGTCCAGAAACTTTTAATAAAATTACCTCTATCTCGTCTTTTTGCATCTTATATATAATTGATTTAGAATGTACAAAAATCGACAATCTGACGTTGATAAAAAATAATAATGTTCCTTTTTTTGAACAATAACAAATAGTGTAATTTCCCCATAAAAAAACCTGTTCAAATGAATGAACAGGTTTATATTTTTAAGAAAAATGCATTTTTTACGATGCAATCTCCAAACGCTTCAATAAATTTTTATTCAACGTTTCTTTAGCATAAGTTACGTCAATTTCTAATACTTTATCATCAGAACTAGGCAATTCATACATCGCATCGGTCAAGATAGCTTCACATAACGAACGCAATCCACGAGCGCCTAATTTATATTCTAATGCTTTATCAACAATAAAATCCAGTGCTTCATTGGTAATCGTGAATTCAACATCATCCATCAAAAACAACTTCTCGTATTGTTTGATTAACGCATTTTTAGGTTGTGTCAAAATTGCACGCAAGGTTTCTCTATCTAAAGGATCCATGTGTGTCAAAACTGGCAAACGACCAATAATCTCTGGAATCAAACCAAAATCTTTGATATCCTTTGGAATAATGTATTGCAACAAATTGTCTTTGTCAATATTGTCCACATTTTTTGAAGTAGAATAACCCACCGCTTGACGGTTCAATCGTTTCGAAATTATTCTTTCGATTCCATCAAAAGCACCACCGGCAATAAACAAAATGTTTTGTGTATTTACCTCCACAAATTTTTGGTCCGGGTGCTTACGTCCTCCTTTTGGTGGTACATTCACAACCGTTCCTTCCAACAATTTCAATAATGCTTGTTGCACCCCTTCACCGGAAACATCTCGCGTAATAGAAGGATTGTCACTTTTACGTGCAATTTTATCTATTTCGTCAATGAATACAATGCCGCGTTCTGCTTTGGCCACATCATAATCAGCAGCTTGCAAAAGACGTGTCAAGATACTTTCAACATCTTCCCCAACATAACCTGCTTCAGTAAGAACTGTCGCATCAACAATCGCTAAAGGCACATCCAACATTTTTGCAATGGTTTTAGCCACCAATGTTTTTCCTGTTCCTGTTTGTCCCACCATGATGATGTTACTTTTTTCAATCTCAACCTCATCGTCTAATTGCTGTTGCATCAAACGTTTGTAGTGATTGTAAACCGCAACCGACATCACCTTTTTAGTTTGATCTTGTCCAATCACATATTGATCCAAGAACGCTCTGATTTCTTTTGGTTTCTTTAAAATCAAATCTCCAACCAGCTTTGAACTTCCACTAGATTTTATTTCTTCAAGAACAATCCCGTGCGCTTGTTCAATACATTTATCACAGATATGTGCATTGATCCCAGCAATCAATAATTGGGTTTCTGGCTTCTTTCTTCCACAAAACGAACACTCTAATACTACTTTTGCCATTCTTTTAAGTCTAAAGTCAAAAGTCGTAAAGTCGAAAGTTCCTAGCATTGCTTTAGACTTTCGACCTTAGACTTTCGACTATATTTTTATCCTCTTATTAAAACTTCATCAATCATTCCGTATGCTTTTGCTTCTTCGGCGATCATCCAATAATCACGTTCGCTATCCGTATGAACCTTATCGAAAGTTTGTCCGGAGTGGTGAGAGATAATTTTATACAACTCATCTTTAAGTTTCAACATTTCACGTAAGTTGATTTCCATATCCGTTGCTACTCCTTGCGCTCCACCTGATGGTTGGTGAATCATTACTCTTGAATGTGGCAATGCCGAACGTTTTCCTGCTGCACCGGCGCATAAAAGCACTGCTCCCATGGAAGCTGCCATTCCGGTACATATGGTTGCTACATCTGGTTTAATGTATTGCATCGTGTCATAAATTCCTAATCCTGCGTAAACGCTTCCTCCTGGAGAGTTCAAATAAATTTGAATATCTTTAGAAGCATCGGCACTTTCAAGGAATAACAATTGTGCTTGAACGATGTTTGCAATTTGGTCGTCTATTCCTGTTCCAAGGAATATAATTCTGTCCATCATCAATCTGGAGAAAACGTCTAATTGTGAAATATTCAACTGACGTTCTTCAATGATATAGGGAGTCATGTTTTTAGGAGTCATTGCGCCTACAATTTTATCGTAATACATAGAGTTTACGCCGTGGTCCTTTGTAGCAAATTTTTTAAATTCTTTACCGTAGTTCATATTTTTTTGTTCTAAGTTTTACGTTATATCTTGTCTATTTCTTTTAATGCAAAGGTCATACCTATTTACAAATGATGTCAATATGTCTTATTTGTAGCCCAGATGGGAGTAAAAAGCTTTTTGAATTCCGTTTTTAAGTTTTTTTATTCTTGCAAAGCGACTGAAAGAAGCTCTTGCAGGAATTTAAAAAACTAAAACGGAAGAAAAAACTTGTAACGTACAGCTGGATTGGCTCCCGCAACTAATTGAAACAAAAGAGCGTCAAAAAATATTTTTTCTGACGCTCAAATATAACTATTTTTTATTGTTTTATATTTGTAATAGAATCTTAAAATTTGAAACAACTAACGAAATTGTTTCCGTCTTTTCAACTTTTGACTTTATGACATTTGACTTTACGACTAAAATTTATTCTCCGTAAGACGCTGCAATAAATTCGTCATACGTTACTTCTTTAGTGGTAGGATTTGCTTTTTCTTTGAATAATTCCAATAATTTATCAGCAACAACTTGGTCCGAAAGTCTTTTCACTTCGTCTTGGTTTGACAAAACTCTTGCTACAATTCCTTGAACTTCTTCGTCAGTAGGATTTGTTTGTCCGAATTGTGCCATTTGCTGACGGATGTTTTTTGTAGTGAATGTTTTCAAGTCTTCAAAAGTGATTTTGATGTCAGATTGAGCCATAGCTCTACCTTCGATCAATTGAAAACGCAATCCTTTTTCAGAACGTGCATATTCAACTTCAGCCTCCTCAGGAGATAATTTTTTCTCCCCTACAGTTTGCAACCATTTTTTAAGGAATTCAGAAGGTAAATCAAATTTGGTGCTTTCGATCAAAAACTCCGTAACATCCCCTAATAATTTTTGATCCGCTTGTTGTGCAAATTGAGTTTCGGCATCTTCTTTGATTTTCGCTTTCAATTCTTCAAGTGAAGAAACAGTTCCAGCACCAAACAATTTGTCGAACAATTCTTGGTTCAATTCTGCTAATTCAGCCGTGTTGATCGCTTCGATTGTGAAGTTCACTTCAACCTCTAATCCGTGAACGTCATCATGACTTACTTTCATCACGTCCATCAATTGGTGGTCGTCTTCAAATAAACCTTTAGTATTTACAGTCACAACATCTCCTGCTTTTTTACCGATGAATAAATCAAAAGTCGCTTTGTCTTTAAAAAGATCAGCAGCAATAGTGGTCGCGTTATTAATTCCTTTTTCTTCGTTAGTGAATGTTCCAGTTACATCTGAATCTGCAGCAACAACTTCTTGAGGAATTGCAGTTCCAAATTGTTTTTGGATTCTTTCCAACTGGCCTTCAATCATTTTATCATCCGCTGAAACCACATATTTAACGATGTCATTTTTAGCTTCAAGATCCAATTCGAAATTAGGAACCAATCCTATTTCATATTCAAAAACCAATTCTTCAGCACTCCAGTCAAAGTCTTCGTTTACTTTAGCAAGTGGCGTTCCAAGAAGGTTTAATCTTTCTGATTGTACGAAACGCTCCAAAGCTAAATCTACCACTTTCTGAACTTCTTCTTGTTTGATTGCTTTACCGTATTGTTTTTCAACAAGATCTTTAGGCACAGCTCCTTTTCTAAATCCTTTAACCGTTGCCAAAGGCATTTTTTCGTTTATTCTTTTTGCAACTTGTCCTTTGTAATCCATGTGAACAACAGTCATTACAATTGTTTCCGTCACAGCGTCTATTGCTACTCTTTTGATATCCATCTTCTTCTTTAATTTACATAATAAAATTGGACTGCAAAATTATAAAATTTTTGCAACCCAAACAAGTTTTTAGTCCCGAACCTTCGGGATTGAATTTTAGGCAGTTATTTGACAAAATCACAGGTTGGAAAAGGAAACTAATTTGGGCGTGTCCCTCCAGATTGCTTCGTCGTCCCTCCTCGCAACTACGGGTCAGGCTGTACGTTCCCGCTTTTTATCGCCTGCCAAAAAAAGGCAGCCCATAAAAGAGCTCCACTGCCATCCTTCACGCGGGTCGTAGGATTCAAAATTATGACGTGGGTTTGATAGTTTGTAAGAAAAAATTTTAATATATTTGAAAACAGATAAAACGAAATAAAATAGCGTAAAGCCAACCCAAATTGAATGTATAAGCGCTACTTTGTATCGGGTATATACAAGTTGGGCAATATTTACTCACAGAAAATCAGATTAACCATTTAAATTAATACAAGAAGAATCAACTAATATCTAAAAATGAAAATAAATAAAAGGAATCTATCAATCTTAATTATTACAAATATATTATTTAGTTGTTCGACACCGTCAGCTTCAATGAAAAGTGAAATGAATACTTTCTCCAAAGAAGGTATGATTACAGGAAGTTTTTCTCTTGAAAACAGAAAAACTATTTCACCAGTTTATAAAATAAACTATGTGCAAATAGAAAGCGAAACATCAACTAATATGTTTGCAGATAAATTGAATGAAAAAAAAACAAACTTTCTTTACAATCCTGGTCAAATTACTTTTGGAAGTACAAATGGCGATTTTACAGAAGATGATAAAAATGTTTACCTTTTCAACATTGTTAAAACTGCAGGAAAATATAGAATCTATGAAATCGAAGCTTTTTTAAATACTGGTTATATGCAATCAACAAAAAAAATACCTGTTGATATTAAATTTGAGATTATGGCAGGAAAAATAAAATATTTAGGAGAAATAAACTATAACGTAAAAGAGAATATCATTAAAATAATAGACAATATTGAAAGAGATCGACTAAAATTTCAGGAAATAAATCCTAATATTAAATTTTAAAACATCGCCCAACAGCTAGGGTTCGTTGCGTGCGCAGCACAAACAATGAATTATAATCACCGAATACCAACAAAAATAAATTCAATGAGGTAAACCCGGGTTGAACGGAACCGATTCCACGTCCGTCAACCTATGCACTTATCGTAAAGATTTTAGAGAGAATTACAAGAGGCAAGCGAGCCTCTTTTTTTTTGGAGTGTTTTCTGCTTGGTTTTTTTCGTGTGTTCCTTCACTTGTGAACATAAGTTCCCTTACCCGTAATTTAGTTTTTACAAGGAATGGTGTTTTGGCTACCGCCAAGATACCAAGCCGGTGGACCACGCTGGTCAAAGACTGCTATTCGGTGTAAATTCCCTGTTTTACAACACGGACACTTAGGCATAAAGGGCTTCTTTTCTACTTTTTCTAAAACTTTTACCTTAAGTTTTTCCTGTAAAAGTTTCAGCTTTTGTCGCTTCCAAGTGCTGCTCAAAAAACCGTAATGCCGGATCTTAACACCCGAGCCCAAAGGGCGAACTGACGAAGTAAAACGTTTGGGCAAAATATGCAACGCAAAACGCCTGATAAATTCATGATGCGTGAGTGTCATTTGTTTTTTCACACCCGCTACTCGGTAATCCTTATAAGTAAAAGTCACGTTTTCATTGTCAATGTTCTTGATTCGATGGTTGCTAATGGCGATTTTATGGGTGTATCTCCCCAAATATTCCACCACTGACTTTGGACTTCCAAAAGGCGTCTTAGCAAATACAACCCAAGGCTTGCGCCACAATTCTTTCCGGATTTGTTCGTATTCTGTGCAAATGGATTTATATTTTGGGATACTAAGAGCAATATTTAACCCTTTTTACGGACTGTTTTATTTTAATAATCATAAAGCGAGTTTTGCCAGAACGAGTTTTAATTGTAGTTTAAATAACATATATTTACTCACTGTTTAACCAAATACAGTTCGTTTAGAGGGTTTTAGACGAACTGACGTTAGTGGCAATCTGGCAGAATCACACACAAATTTTTAAAAATAAAATTAAATATGAAAAAACATTTTCTAACAATTTTGACATTATTAACTTTTTCAGTTCATGCGCAAAAAGCGAAGTATTACGCAAATCCAAAAGTTATTCTGAACGAAAAGGAATATTTAGCAAATAGAAATACGGTTTTAGAGCAAATGAAATCGTTTGCTAAAGACATGAAGGTTTTTGAAGAAATAGACCTAAAATATCAAAATAAAGATTCTATTGTTTATAATTATATGTGGCATTTTACGCAAGACGTTAAAGCAACAGAGAAAGAAATAAATATAAAAAAGGCATTAATAGGTAAAGTTTATCCATTTAAAAATGAAATAACAATTGATGGAAAATCAATAACTTTAAATTCCTTAAAAGGTAAACCTACATTAATTAATTTATGGTTTACGAATTGCGCACCGTGTATTGAAGAAATACCTGTGCTGAATAAAATAATGAACGACAATAAAGACAGGTTTAATTTTGTAGCAATAACCTTCGATAACAAGGAAAAAGTTAGCAAATTATTACTCAAAAGAAAATTTAATTTTACACATATTGTAAACTCACTAAAACTCACTAAAAAATTGGGCTTTGAAGGTTACCCTGTTAATATATTTTTAGACGAAAATGGAATTATTAAAGAAATTACAGGAAATGCACCAGTGATAGAAAATGAAAAAGGAGAGCAAACTATGTCTGAAGGAAAGGAGTTTATTGCAATTTTAGAAAAGTATATAGAAAAGAAATAAAGCCAGCCCCCGCTCGTGCCCGCAAACAAAAGCACGAAAAACAAAAGGACAATTTTCATAAGTGACACGAGCGGGGATTTTCACTGCCATCCTTCACGCAGGCTATGGCACACGACAATATGCGGTTGTTTTGATAGTTTGTAAGAAAAATTTTTAATGTATTTGAAAAACATATAGGCACTGGTACTTGTCAGACAAAGCGACCCAATTTAGGTTAGATTGAGATGAATTTATTAGTGCTATATACTAATTTAAGGACAGTCGAAACAAAAATCACTCAGAAAACAAATAAAAAACTGAAGATTTTACCCAAAATTTTAAAATTAGAATAAAAACCTGAAATGAATAACTTAAATTTTAATACGGAAAGATTGAATTTGCGAACAATCGCGGAAAGTGACATTGATAACATTCACAAATTACATAGTTTGGCTGAAACTGATGAATTTAATACATTAGGAATTCCAAATAATATTAACGAAACCAAAATTATTGTCGAAAATTGGATTTTTAACAATAATTTGGAGAATAACAAGCATTTCTCTTTTGCGGTCGAATTAAATGGAGAAAAAGAATTTATCGGATTAATTGGAATAAATTTAGGAAAAGAAAAGTATAGAAATGCTGAAGTTTGGTTTAAATTTGATTCCAATTATTGGAATAAAGGTTATGCTACAGAAAGTTTAAAAAAGATAATAGCTTTTGGTTTTGAAACATTAAAACTTCACAGAATTGAGGCAGGTTGCGCGATCGGAAATATTGGCTCAATAAGTGTTTTAGAAAAAGTTGGAATGTCAAGGGAAGCGCATACAAGAAAATTGCTACCTCTAAAATCAGGTTGGTCTGATAATTATGGATATGCCATTTTATGTACTGATTAAAAATAAAAATCCCCGCTAGCGCAAGCGCAATGTCATTAAGTTAAGATTTTATACCAGCACCAGATGGCTCTGAAATACACTCAGTTTTCTCTTTAACAGATAGCGCGGTTTTGCAAACCGTGCCCATTCCAATTGGTAATTATAACACTTAGTCGGTAGGGAGCCGAAGAAGTAACGCTAACAAAACCATAAAAAAAACTGACATTAAAACGTAAAAAAGCTATTCCGTTTTAAGGATATAGCTTTTCTGACTTGTTTTATCTACATGCGCCGGTGGGCACGGTTTACAAAACCGCGCTAACCTTAGTGACGACATATCTGATTTTGTATTTGGAAGATTTGGCAAATCCGAATAATGGGCTTAATTTAGTCCCAAACGAACAACAGAGAAATATCAATGAAAATGACATATACAATAATCGGACTTGTTTTAGCAGGCGGACTTGTTTTTTACTTGACAAGTTTTAGAAATAAATCTACTACTACAAATCAACATACAAAAAGCGAAACCGCAACAACGGAAAAAGTTCATCAGACAGAAGAAAATACTTTTGAAGAACTTAGAAATATGGCGTTTACAGTGACGCCTGAACAACTTGCCCTTTCATTGCCGACTGACAAAACTATCGTTTACGGAGTTGTTATGGATTGGGAAATGGGTGGCGCAACAGCCACAACAGCTGCTTATCAAACAGGTGACGCAAGTTTGTATTTAAGTTCGGGCGGTGGCGTTATTGGTGGCGGACAGCATCAGAACGTAAATAGCGCATCAAAACAATTTATTAGTTTAGCACAAACCTTTCTTGACAAAACAGTTAAAGCCGAAAAAACATCTTTACCGACAACAAACGAAATAAAATTTTACTTTTTGACTAACAAAGGTGTTTATGTTGGACAAGAACAAATGAAAAACTTTGAAAACAATTCTTCTCTTTGGTTAAAACTATTTGAAGAAGGGAATAATGTATTGTCGGAATTAAGAAAAACAAGCGAAAAGTAATCAACAATCAGCTGAGAAACGCCAGCTTGTAACAGCTACAACGGATTTGGGCAATTGGCTTAATGGAAAGTTGGTTTTGTATTTGGGATGAACCAGATGGCTCGGAAATACACTCAGTTTTCCCCTTAACAAATAGCGCGGTTTTGCAAACCGTGCCCATTCCAATTGGTAATTATAACACTTAGTCGGTAGGTAGCCGAAGAAATAAAGCTAACAAAACCCAAAAAAAAACTGACGTTAAAATGTAAAAGCTATGCCGCTTTAAGGATATCGCTTTTCTGACTTGTTTTATCTGCATGCGCCGGTGGACACGGTTTACAAAACCGCGCTAACCTTAGTGACGACATATCTGATAGACCTGGGAATTTTAAAAGCCAAATTACTAGTTGGACAAAAGAATGACCTCAACGCTACATCGTGTTTATTCAAAAATAAATCTGTCGTTTAATCCTAATAAAAAATCCTTCTTTTTCACTTCAAAAGGTTTTCATAGCAATTACAAACACCGTTATTTAAGAAAAAGTAATGGTGTTTTTTTATTGCTACAATTTTGTATTTTGCAACAGCATTTAATTCTAAAATAAAAACATGAATACTAATCATATCGATATTATTATAATAGGAGCGGGTTTATCCGGTATAGGCGCTGCGTGTCATTTGTCACGTAAAAATCCAGACAAAAACTATGTTGTTTTAGAGGCAAGAGCGGAACTTGGAGGTACCTGGAGTTTGTTTCAATACCCTGGAATCCGTTCCGATTCGGATATGTATACTTTTGGGTATTCCTTCAAAACATGGGAGGATCAAAAGTCTTTCGCCGACGGACCTTCTATATTAAAATACCTCAATGAAGCCGCAGACGAATATAAAGTACGCGATCATATCATCTACAATCAACGCGCTCTTTCTTATAACTTCGATACAGAAAAAAAATCATGGACGGTCACTACCGTAAATACTGCCACGGAAGAAGAAACAGTTTATAGGTGCCAGTTTATCTTTAGCTGTAGCGGCTATTATAATTATAACAAAGGGTACACTCCTGAATTTAAGGACCAATCCCGTTTTGAAGGTAAAATTGTCCATCCTCAAAAATGGCCTGAAAAATTAGATGTTGCCAATAAAAAAGTGGTTATAATTGGCAGCGGAGCCACTGCTGTGACCATCCTTCCGGAGCTTGCCGCCGAAGGGGCACAAGTTATTATGCTGCAACGATCGCCAACCTATATTGCTGCTTTACCCAATAAAGACAAAATTGCTGCTCGCCTCAAAAGGCTGTTTCCAAAAAAAGTAGCTTATAGACTGATTCGTTATAAAAATATTTTCTACGCTATTGTCTTTTTTAATCTGTGCAAGTTCTTTCCAGAGGCAATGAAAAAATTCATTATAAAAGGGGCTGAAAAAGCTTTGGGTAACTTTCCCGTGGACCCTCATTTTATACCTAACTACAATCCTTGGGAACAACGTTTTTGCATTGCGCCAAACGGAGATTTTTTTAGAGCCATTAGAAAAGGGAACGCAGCGGTAGTTACGGATCATATCGATTGTTTTTTAACAAATGGGATTTTACTAAAATCGGGGAAGACACTGGCCGCCGACATTATAATCACCGCAACTGGACTTGATTTAGTGGCGTTTGGAGGCGTAAAAATTCAACTGGATTCGCAACCTTTTGATGTTTCTAAATCTTTTGTCTATAAAGGCCTCATGTTAAGCGACCTGCCCAATTTCTTTATTTTTGTTGGCTATACCAATGCTTCGTGGACGTTGAAAAGTGACCTTACCAGCGAATATATATCTCGGGTCTTAAATTATTTGGACAAACACCATTATAAAGCGGTGCAGGCAAAAGTAGTCGAGACAAATTTAAAACCGGTTCCACTACTCAACCTGAATAGCGGCTACATTAACAGAGCAGCGAATACGCTTCCTAGTCAGGGAAACAAAGCACCTTGGCGTATTTACCAAAATTATGTGCTGGATTATAAAATGCTTCGCTTGGATGCCGTTAAAGACAAACGACTTACGTTTTTCAAATAAAGGAGGTTCAAGAGTACAGTAAAGAATTGGGTACTAATAATCCGGAAGTAAATGGTATTTTAGCTCCAAGATCCTAACAAAACATAGGAACGTTCAACAACATATCAATAATGCAAATTAAATAGATTGTCAAAGTATTTAAAGCACGTTTGGAGCAATCTAAACGCCCTGTTCTTTGGCTAAAAGAAAAATCATGCTATTATTACTGCATTGATGATTGAAAGGTAAAACGGAATGAACGTGGAAGATCATATGATTAACGGAAACCAAAATCACACGGAACAAAAACATAAAAAAGATTGATTTGATTGCTTGTACATACGTTGTAACACACAAGACATGAACAAAAATAGTATTAGCGGGTTGCTCTGCAGCGTCTCCCGACTATTAATACTATTTCAGTAAGCAATAAATTTGAGTAAGAAATCTGGAAACTTAGTCAACGGATTACCTCATATTCACGAAAAGAAAAGGCCATTTAAATAGAAATCAAAATGGTAATAGCATCACCAACAGTAACAAGACCAGTTCCAGAACCGATCAAGTTTTGCCCAAACAACACATTATTTCCCGATGTCCTGTATTTTGCCAAAGTCCGCAAAGGATCTTTTCCTGATGTCACTCCTTTTTCTTGGTCTACAGTTGTCATTACGCATCTCCCGCAAGGTTTCACTCCAAAAAAAGTCAGCTCACCTATTGTGAATTCTTTCCAAGAATCCTCTTCATAAGCATCACCACCTGTAACAACAAAATTAGGTCGAAACCGATTCATCGGCAGTGCTTTTTTTAAACGGAAATTCAAATCATCCAATGACGATTGACTAATCAACAAAAAAGGATAGCCATCCGAAAAAGAATTAATATCAGCTTGCGTAACGGCATATTTAGCCTCTACTTTTCGGTGACTTTCCTCAGGCATGTATACCAAACGAGCCGAAAATCCCAATATTCGAGAAAACCAATCTGAAACAACCGAATCTACTTCATACGCCTGAATGGAGTCCTCCCAGACCATCACATCAATTTTAGTTTCGGCTTCCGAAAAAGATTGCTGCAGCGGAAGTTGTATTGTTTCTAATTGCACGCGATGTGTAATCTTCAGGAAATCCCCTATAATTTCAGGTAGAAAAAGAGCTAATTCCGGATGTTCCCTTTGCGACAGAAACATTCCGTTTTCATCAATCAACAACCAACGGCGGTCGTGTTCCAAACCACGATCGGTCACTTGAGCTTTTTGCAATTTAATTCCACCTAATGATTTTACAGGATAAATCCAGATTTCTGAAAGTTGTACCATAGCACTCTATTTTTCCCAAAATTACAAAAACAAAGTATTCCGTTTTTAATAATTCAAACTCAATCCAAAACCCATTCCCATATCGCTGTCATAATGCGTGGTAATTCCAAAATTTCTCTTGACTATATACCGCAATCCCGCCATGTATTCTTTGTCCGTATTCCACATTAAATTCATGCGCAATCTTTTAGAAACCGGAATATCCATGCGTTCAAATTGCAACCTGAAATTCCCGTCGGTATACACTTCGGCTTGTGCTTTAATCAGCATTGGCATGGTATATTCGACTCCGGCACTAAAAACGGCGCGATTGTCTTTGGTATTGGTTTGCCCAAAAAGATTCTCTTCCATTGCTCCCATTTCCATTTTTCGATACCGCCAGTCAAAACCAATAAATGGCATTAGCCACTGCATTTTCCCTAAATATCGTCCAATATGCGTTTCCGTTTCATACCCGTGATGATCGGTATAACCCAAACGCCATTCGGTACCAATACTCCAACGCGTGTTTTGAATCATCAGCATTCCATCGTTCCCATTGGTGGCAAAATCATTTTCAGCCATCACATGGAAGGCTCTGTCATCGGCAAATAATTTGCGTTGCGCTAATTTTGGATTTGGAATCAAAGGATTGGGCTCTTGATTTTCATAACTAAAAACGCGACCCATTCCCGCCATCATGTGATAGAGAATGTGACAATGAAAAAACCAATCGCCTTTGACATTCGCATTAAACTCAATCGTATCGGTTTCCATCGGCATAATATCGATGATATTTTTCATGGGAGCGAACTCTTTCTGACCATTCAGGACTCTAAAATCATGTCCGTGTAAATGCATCGGGTGGCGCATCATGGAACCATTGAAGAGTACAATTCGAACATTCTCTCCTTTTTTAATTAAAATTTTATCGGCTTCAGAAACCACTTTATTGTCCAGACTCCACACGTAGCGATTCATATTTCCTGATAATTCAAACCGCAGTTCTTTTGTCCCCCCAGCCCCCGAAGGGGGAGTTGGAAGCGTTGTTTTAGTAGGTGATTTCAGCATGGCATAATTTAAGGTAGTAATATCAGATAATGCATTACTATTATAATCTTCCTCCGTCATTTTCATACCATCCATCTTCGGAGCGGTTGCCTCCATTTTCATTTTTCCCATATCATGAGACGAATGATCCATCTCCACTTCTTGTTGTGTTCCTTCTTTAGAATCTATAGGCCCCGTGATTTCAGGATACATTACTACATTCATATCCATTTGGTTCAGTGACATTTTCATTCCCATATCATCTAAATCGCCATTCATTTTCATCATGCCGTTCATCATTTTCATTCCTTCAAAATATTTTAATTTTGGCAAAGGCGACATCAGTTGCTTGATTCCATCTCCTAAATACAACGAAGCTGATTTAGTTCTATCCTCCGAAGTAACTAAAAATTCATACGCCGTTTTATCTGCTGGAATCGTTACAACAACATCATACGTTTCAGAAACAGCTACGATTAATCGGTCGACTTCAACTGGTTCCACATCGTTTCCATCACTGGCCACCACGGTAATTTTTCCACCGGCATACGTCAGCCAAAAATAAGTAGAAGCGCCACCATTGGCAATCCGCAACCTCACTTTATCTCCCGCTTTGAACTTCCTCACCCCAGACCCCTCTTCAAAGGAAAGGGGAGAAGAAACGCCATCTATTTTACTTTCATTTTTGCCGTTGATCAAAAACTTATTGTAATACACATCGCTAACATCCATCGCATTCATTCGTTTCCATTCGTTGGTAATTTTTGTCTTAAAATGTCCTGCTTTTATGGCTTCGGCATAGCTCTGGGTAGTTCCTTTTTGAATTGCAAACCAATCGGTTGCATTGTGCAGCATCCGATGGACATTTTTTGGATTTAAATCCGTCCATTCACTCAAAATGATTGGAACGGTTGGTAAATCATCAATTCCTGCTCTAAAAGTTGGATCCTCATTTCGTTTGTTCATAACAAAGGAACCGTACATCCCAATTTGTTCCTGCAACCCCGTATGACTGTGGTACCAATGTGTTCCGTGTTGAATAATTGGAAACGTATATTTATGGGTGGTATGCGGTTTTATTGGCATTTGAGTCAAATAAGGCACGCCGTCTTCTTTATTGGGTAAAAACAATCCGTGCCAATGCAGTGAAGTATCTTCATTTAATTCATTGTGTACATAAATTTCGGCAATATCGCCTTCGGTAAACGTGAGTGTCGGCATGGGAATCTGTCCGTTTACGGCAATCGCTCTTTTGGGTGTATCGCCAAAAGTGACAATCGTATCCCGAACATATAAATCATACCGAACTACTTTTTGCGCTTCAGCATTCCAAGCAAAAAGCAAGAGTATAATTATTATGGAGTATTTTTTCATAATTAAAATTTTAAATTACGCAATCGCAACGCATTTGCAATTACTGAAACAGAGCTGAAACTCATGGCCAAAGCCGCAATCATTGGCGAAAGCAACACGCCAAAAAACGGATACAAAACACCCGCTGCAATTGGAATTCCAAGCACATTGTAGAAAAAGGCAAAGAATAAATTTTGCTTAATATTTCGCATCACCGCATGACTTAAGTTTTTGGCTTTGACTATTCCTTGCAAATCGCCTTTCACTAACGTTATTTTGGCACTTTCGATAGCCACATCTGTTCCTGTTCCCATAGCAATTCCTATGTCGGCTTGTGCCAAAGCCGGCGCATCGTTGATTCCATCACCTGCCATGGCTACAATTTTCCCTTCGGCTTGCAATCGTTTAATTTCTTTGAGCTTGTCTTCAGGCAAACAACCCGCTTTATACGAACTCAAATGCAACTCCTGAGCCACTGCTTTTGCCGTATTTTCATTATCACCGGTAAGCATGATTACCTCAACTCCCTGACGCATCAGTTCTTTTATAGCTGTGACGCTTGTGGCTTTGATGGCATCTGTAATCGAGACAAATCCCACCGCAATTCCGTCAATTGAAATATAAGAAACCGTTTTTCCGAGTTTCTGTTCGGCGATAATTTTATTTTCTAATTCTTCAGAAATCGTGGCATTTACCTGCTCCATCAATTTTTTATTTCCGAGTGCCACTTTTTTATCGACTACGGTTCCAATAACTCCTTTGCCGGAAATCGCTTCAAAATCCTTGACTTCGATTAATGAAACTGCTTTCGCTTTCGCAAAATTGACTACGGCTTGCGCCAAAGGATGTTCGCTATACTGATTTAAAGAAGCAATACTTTGCAACAAAGAATCTTCTTCATTATTTAAAGAGAATACTTTTTCAACAGAAGGCTTTCCTTCCGTAATGGTTCCTGTTTTATCGGTAATCAGCACATTTACTTTATTCATATTCTCTAACGCTTCGGCATTTTTTATCAAAACTCCAGATTGCGCTCCTTTACCAACACCAACCATTACGGACATGGGCGTGGCCAATCCCAAGGCACACGGACAAGCAATAATTAATACTGCAATCGCATTGATAAATCCATACACCATTGCGGGTTCAGGACCAAATTGTGCCCAAACAAAAAAAGTGATTATGGAAACCCCAACTACAATTGGTACAAAATATTTAGCGATTCTGTCCGCTAGTTTCTGGATTGGTGCTTTAGACCTACTGGCAGTGTTGACCATTTGTATAATTTGCGAAAGCACCGTTTCCGAACCTACCTTTTCAGCAATCATCACAAAGGATTTATTGCCGTTAATGGTTCCGGAGCTAATACTATCGCCTGTTTTTTTATCTACAGGAATGGGTTCACCTGTTATCATCGATTCATCAACAGTACTTTCTCCATCGGTAATTTTTCCATCCACCGGAATTTTATCTCCCGGTTTTACCCGCAATAAATCTCCTTTTTTGATATCATGAATCGAAATCACTTTATCCCCTTCATTGCTAACCAAAACAGCTTCGGTTGGCGCTAACTTCAATAATTCTTTTATCGCTCCACTGGTTTTACTGTGCGCTCTAGCTTCGAGTAATTGCCCCAATAAAACCAAAGTTAATATCACCGTTGTAGCCTCAAAATAAAGATGAACCGCTCCGTTATCCGTTTTAAATTCATCCGGGAAAATAGCGGGAAAAAACAATCCAACCAAACTAAACAGAAAAGCGACTCCAGAACCAATTCCAATCAACGTAAACATATTGAGATTCCAAGTAACTATAGATTTCCATGCACGCTCAAAAAACATCCAACACGCATAAAAAACGACAGGAAGTGAAAATAATAATTGTACCCAATTCCACTTTTCTAAATCCATAATTTTCATTATTGGATTATTCGGAATCATATCTGACATGGCAATAATAAAAATGGGAACTGTAAAAACTACCGCTATTTTCATTTTGCGGACTAAGTCATTGTACACTTTGTTTTCTTCAGAAGCGGTGGGTTCCATTGGTACTAAATCCATTCCGCAAATGGGACAGGAACCGGGACCGTCTTTGATTACTTCGGGATGCATCGGACACGTGTACCTTGTTTTTGCAACACTCAATTCGGGAACTTTTTCCAGATTCATTCCGCACACAGGGCAACTTCCCGGTTTATCATAGACTTTTTCCCCCTCACAATGCATCGGACAATAGTATTTGCCTTGCGCAGTAGCGGGTAAAATTACGGTTGATTTCTCTTGTGGTTTATTCGAACTGCAACATGACTTCTCAATTGGTTTTTCAGTAATTCCATGAGAATCAACACTAGTATTCATTTCTATGGTGTAGTTTCCAGCGCCAGTTAAAACCTCTTGTAATTGAACTGTGGAAATGTGTTGATCCATTGTTATAGTCGCTATTGGCGGATTCAAAGTAACTGTCGCTTGAATTCCATCAATAACATTCAATGTTTTTTCTACTTTGGAACGGCAACCGTCGCAAGACATTCCAGTGACTGTATAAGTATGTTTCATAATGTTGAATTTAAAAAAAATCGGTTCTATAAAAGTATAGAACCGATTTAAAAAAACTTTAATGTTGATGATTCTCTTCTTTTGTATCACTTGCTTTTGGAGTCATCTGCATCCCACATTTTGGATATTTTACAGATTTATCACTCATTTCTTTCGGGTGCATTGAACAAGAATACATTGCTTTATGGGTTTCCTTTTGGGAAGATTTCACCACTTCTTGAGCTGATGCTATGGAATTCACTGCTAAGAATACGCTTGGTACGATAATTAATGTTTTCATTTTTTCTATTATTAAAATATTTAGCTAAACATTCATTGCTACTAAACAAAGGTACATAACCTTCTATTTTAACTTGTTGTAGAATTTTGGAAATGATTTGTAAGTTTTACAACCTATCAATTTGCAATCTGTTATTTTCTACTAATTCGACTTCTCCTAACTTCACCGAAACAGGAAAAATTCCAAGTTTTTCGAGCTCGGATTTCACAACCATTATACAGCGACCACAAACCATATTTTTGACATAGAATTTCATCGCTATTGAACGGTTCCTATTCTCCTGCCACAATTTAGCATCTCCGCACCAAAATAGGGATTAATCACGTCTTGGGTTTCACTGATCCAATACCCGTTTTTTCCTGCTCCATACATGGGACAGTAATCCTGATATACGGTTTGTTTGGTTCCAAAGGCTTTTATCAAATCAAAAACATCTTTGCTCAATAACGAAAAATACGTTCTTTGATGCTCCATTTTACCGGCATTATCCCCAATATGTTTGACATTTACTTTGGCATCCGCCACAAAAGCATTGTATTTATTTTTTAATTTGGTGTCTAATGAAGTTGCGCTGGAACTATTCAATATAGTATGCAAATCTTTTGCCGCGATGGCTGCTCCTTTTGAATCGTCTTTGGTTAATGCATTTTTAATTTTGAGATAATTAGATACAATAGCATCGGTTGGAAAAGTCATTTTATCAGCACTCTCCGTTTTGAGCACCGCACCGGATTTTGCCCTGTTTTCAACAGGAGTTAGCTCTTTTTCAGTAGGGATTGTTTGCACCACTTTCTCGGTTAATTCCATCCCGCATTCTGAACATTCTCCACCGGATGCACCAGTAACTTCCGGATGCATCGGACAGGCATATAATTCCGTAGCTTTTTCTGTTTTTTCAGAACTTGTAGCTGCTGCTTCTTTGTTTTTCTGGTCACAAGAAACCGTCATAAATACCGTTATTAAGGACAAAAGCATTATTTTTTTCATTGTGTTTTTTTTATAATTACAAATTTACTTTTATTTAAAATCAATTATTCATTGTTATAAATCTAAGCTTTATCTATTTATTTTATGATATTAAAAAAATTATATTCTAAATTTAAATAAATTCCATTGGGTGCTGTACGCATCATAGAACTCATAATTTCCCTCCGGTAAGCCAAATCCAAACGGGCTTGACTATTGAAAATAAATTGTATTGCCGGAACCACATCAAGATACGATTTTCCATTTTCATTGATCGTTTGCCCAACAAATTCAACCATCAGGTTAATATTTGTTTGTTTAAAACTGGTGTATTTTTTGGGATACATCAGTTTGCCAAAAGACAAGGTATAATTCGTGGCGTTATTGCCTAATTCACTTGGAAAAGGATAATTTGGTTTATTATCAAATGCCTTTTCAAAACTTACCGACGAACTAATTGCTACTTTTTTTATCAGTTTCGTGGCTACTAATCCGGTCTCAAAACCCGTATTGTGCCCCATTATTTCAATTTGATCCTGATGAATATCTGCGTTATTAAAACTATACCTTCCAAAAGCAGCCAAACGAAAATGACTGTTTAAATCATCTGTCGAGAAAAACCGGTATTTAGCATAAAAACCGCCTCCTTCTGTAACCAATTGACTGTTTCTATTACTGACAAATGCGGTAGCCCTAACCATCAAATTTTTATTCAAACCATAGGTTACTTCCGGCATCAAATGATAGTTGTACTCTTCACTAAATTGCTCCTCAAAAAGGGATTGTGACAGTCTTACACTCAATGAATTTGCAGGGATATTACTGGCTGGGTCCGTAACAACAAATAATTCCTGGGCTTGCATTTGAGCCGATATCAGGAATAGGACAGCAAAGCGTAAATAACTCATATTAAATTGTTTTAAGGTGAAAATTATTTTCATTTTCGACCAGATAACTAGGGTATTTCGACAATGTTTTAAATGTTTTTTTATACTCTTTTTGAGTAACAAAACCTTTATCAACCACTTTTAACTTTGTTTCCCCGTTCATTGTCTTTGCTTTCACATCAACAAATATAAAGGTGTGTTCACCCTTTTTCAATGCTAGGTTGTCTTCTATTTTCAAATTATCGAAAGCCATTGTCAACACCATGGAGCCCACAAAAAAACCAGCTTTTTCGACACTCGTTTTTAAAGTTTTTGGACTTATTGAATTATTTTCCTTCAAATAAACGGTAAACGTATTCGTATTTAGATCTGTACTGACGCTGTCTACTTCAGTCATGGCCTTTAGCTGTTTGTTAATTGCATTCGAACACATGGAACACGTTAAACCCGTTGCAATTATGTCTGCTTTTGAAATTTGAGAATAGGACTTCATGCTTGCCATCAAAACCAAACAAGCAATACCAATGAATTTTATATTTATATTTTTCATCTTATTTTATTTTTTTATTTGCATTAAAATTTGTTCTTCTGTTGGATTTACAGCAACCAGTTTCCCTGTTGCATCAAAAAGATAGGCACTAGGCAACTGCTCTACGCCAAAGACTATAGCCGATGGCGCATCAAACCCTTTGGGATCAATCAACTGCTCATATTCTAATTTGTCTTTTTGAATGGCACTTATCCATTTCGCTTGATCCGTATCCAGGGATATCCCTATAATTTCGAAATTTTCTGTTTTATACTGATTGTAAAAAGGCACCAGCTTTTTATTGGCCATTCTACACGGTGCGCACCAAGAAGCCCAAAAGTCAATTAAGACGGTTTTCCCTTTTACAGAAGCCAAACTTACAGTGGCCTCTTTATTATTTTTAAGTTCAAAATCAGGTAAATTATCTCCAATTTTCATCTGGGCATTAGCCGTTGAAAAACTGATTATTACACTTACTACCAGAATTATTTTTTTCATTTTATTTTCCTTTAAATAATTATTGAAGCGTCTCTACCGTTTTTCCACAAGTCATCATTTGCGAACCGTAATACGGATTCTTAACGGCATTTTCTTTGCTCAACCAGTTGGCTCCTTTACCGCCATTTGCCATAGGACAAAACTGAAGATAAACCGGAGTCTCGTATTTAGCCACTTTTATCAATTCATACATCGATTTTGATAAATCCATGAAATGATCTCTCTGATGAGAAATATCTTTTGTATCACCAATATGCTCTGAATGTTCTTTTAAGTCATTCAAAACTTTCATCCAAACAATATGTTCTTCCGATTTTAGTGTTTCCATCTTCACGGAATTGATTGCCGTTAATAAATCCTTCGCTTTCAAGGAAGTACTGTTTCCGTCTGTTTTCACTAAAGCATCTTTTAAAAGAAAATAGCTATCAAAAACAGCTTTTAATGTAGTATCTACTTGTTGTTTTGGAACTGCATTATCTGAGTGATTGGCGTGGCCTGCATGATTTTCTGTAGTGACGATTTCCATTTTCGTTGCTGGAGAAACGGCTACTTTTGCTTCTCTTTCATATTGGCAACAGCCATGTAGTTTGTCATAAACAGCATCTGGAGCAAGAAACTTATCACTGTCATACCCTGCTAAAGCAATGCGTTTCAGGATTTCGTCTTGACTTGTTTTAGTCGAGTCATACGTGAGTGTTGCCATTTTGGTGTCTTTATTCCACTCGACTTTCGCTGCTTTTTTCAGGTTACCTGTAGTTTCTATGGTGCTTTTACACATCTCACAGTTGCCATATATTTTTACCGTTTCTGTTGTAGCATTTTTAATTTGCGCATGGCTGATTGTGATTGAAAGCAACAGAGTAGTTGCCATCAATATTTTTTTTATTGAATTCATTTTGATATTATTTTGAAGTGAATTAGTCACAAAACATTGAAAACAACAGCTTATTTTGCTCTGTTTTTTGAATTGTAATTGACTACGTTTATTGGTTTTTAAAGCATATACTGCTTTGAACAAGACAGTTTTTTGGCTGTCAAAAAAGAAATTTAGCTTATTTTAGGTGGAAGCCAAATAGAACGGAAATGGGATGAGATAAAGATTTCCGAGTAATAATAATTTTGTTTTTCAGTAGAAAAACTAAAAATTTGCTTGTTTAATTCCGTGTTAAATATGGATGTTAAACCCAAATGAATTGCTGTACTGCCACAAGAAATACTCTTGCAAGCACCGTTACAACCATCATGCAACCCTTTATTTGATTTTTTTTCTTTATTACAACAGTCTTTTTGCTCCGTTTTTGAAGAGAATTCTTTTTTGCAACACGATTTCTCTGCTTTTATTCCACACGCAATAGCTACGCTTGGAGTCATAAAGAACCCAAGCGTAACTAGTAACAATATGTAAAAATTTTTAGACATAGTATCGTTTAAATAAAGTACAAAGATATTGATTGATTCTTAATTTCAAATGCATTACGTCATAAATACGTGTTAAAAATAGCCTATTATTTTCCCTCGCCTAGAATTCCATTCATTATAGACTGCGATACGGATAATATAATACTAAAAAACAAGGCAGTCCAAAACGTATCTACGCGAAAACCGTCCACAATTTTTGTACACAACAAAATCATCAGTGCATTAATAACCAATAAAAACAAACCTAAAGTTAGTATCGTTACCGGCAAAGTTAGTATCACTAATATTGGCTTGATAAATATATTAAGTAATCCAAGAACAATTGCCACAATCAAAGCCGTGGCGAATCCATCTACACGCACACCCGGCATAAAGTTCGCAATAAGCAATACTAAACCAGAGGTAATAAGAATTTTGATGAGTAAATTCATAAGTTTATCTTTTTAAATTTTAATAAATGTAGTGAAAATTAGAAACCATCTCCTTTATTTTAAAAAAGAAGTGACTTTTTGATAGAACTCAGCTGGATTTTCGGCATGAAGCCAATGCCCTACATTAGGAATCGTTTCAATATTTGAATCCGGGAAATGCTGTTTTATAATTTCAAAATCGCTGTCTAAAATATAATTTGATTTTCCGCCTCGAATGAACAAGGCTGGTTTCTCGAAAACGGAATTCTTAGGCAACGGAATTCCTATTTCATCCATTTTTGTATTGAAAACTGCCAAATTAAATCGAAAGGCAAGTTGCCCGGGCTCTTGCCAAAACAAATTCTTCATCAAGAATTGTCTGGTTCCAAAATCAGGAACAAACTTCTCCATGATTTCTTCGACATCACTTCGACTTGGTTTTTTTGAAAAATCAACCGCATTCAATCCCGCCAAAATATCCTGATGATGCTGCGGATAAAATTTTGGTCCTATGTCCGCAACAATTAACTTATTAACTAATTCAGGATGCAATGTTGCCAGAAGCATGGCTATTTTCCCGCCCATCGAGTGTCCTAAAATATTGATATTTTCTAATTTATGAGCTTGACAGTACTCGTAAACATCCTGCGCCATAATTTCGTAGGTAAAATTCTCTGAGTGCAGGCTTCGTCCGTGGTTGCGTAAATCGAGAATATGAACCTGAAAATCAGTTGCGAATTGCGTTCCGAGTGTTTTCCAGTTATCAGACATCCCCAGAAATCCGTGAAGAATTAAAAGTGGCTGTCCTGATCCTTCTATTTTTGAAAAAAGCATATAATTTTAGATTTTAACGTTATGATTTAAATTAAAAACCATTAAGAAAGTAAAGTTATTAAGCTTAAAACTTAATCCATCATAATTTCTTAATGGTTAAAAAAAACTATTTTAATTTTTGCAAATACATATTCACCACATTGTCTAATCCCAGATAAATAGCTTCGGAAATCAGCGCATGACCAATAGAAACTTCGAGTAATCCCGGGATATTTTGTTTAAAAAATTGAATATTATCCAAACTCAAATCATGACCTGCATTGATCCCTAATCCAAGCGCATTGGCTAGGATGGCAGCGTGTGTGTATGGCACAATTCCGTTTTGATTTCCTAAACTGTATTGGTGTGCGAATGCTTCGGTATACAATTCAATTCTTTCGGTTCCAATTTTTTTTGCTCCTTCAATCATTTCGAGAACAGGATCTACAAAAATGGACGTTCTAATTCCGTTCCGTTGAAACTCCTGAACAATTTCAGTCAAATAAGAAGCGTGCTTTATGGTATCCCAACCAGCATTAGATGTTATGGCATCTACAGCATCCGGAACTAGAGTTACCTGAGTCGGTTTTATTTCCAGAACAAGGTCGATAAAGGTTTTTTCTGGATTTCCTTCTATATTATATTCCGTATAAACAGTCGTTTTTAAATCCCGTGCATCCTGATAGCGAATGTGGCGCTCATCCGGACGGGGATGTATGGTAATTCCTTGCGCTCCGAACTTTTGAATGTCGGCAGCTACTTTTAATAAATCAGGAACATTTCCTCCACGAGCATTACGTAAAGTAGCTATTTTATTGATATTTACACTTAATTTTGTCATTGGAACCCTTTTTGATTAAACCAGTACTATTTCTTGAAGCAAAAATACAAAGTAAAACTTAGGAGTTTTTGCTTATTTTTGATTATTTTGCATGAAATATTTTTGCCTTATTTATGATCGGAATTACAGACTATATAACCAATGATTTTAAAGCGATTAACAACCAAGATACTATTGCGGTTGTTCAAGAATTCTTCAATGACGTCCACTTTTCACATTTCCCAATAATCGAAGAAGGGGTGTATCTGGGCAGTATTGCCCGCGAAGATCTAGAAACTTTTGACAGCACTAAAAAAGTATCTGATTTTCGCTATTCACTGGAAGGGTTTTTCACAAGAACTAATACAATATGGCTTGATGTGCTGGAAGTTTTTGCAAAAAATCAGACTAATTTAGTTCCGGTTTTAGACGAAAACAACACCTACGTGGGTTATTATCAAATAGAAGACATCATGAAGTTTTTTCATGAAACTCCTTTTTTAAAGGAACCCGGCGGCGTTATCGTTGTCAAGAAAGCCGCTTTAGATTATTCTATGAGTCAAATTACCCAAATAGTCGAAAGCAACAATGGTAAACTTTTAGGTGTATTCGTCTCCGAATTAGATGTTGAGAGTGTTGAAGTTACCTTAAAAATAACGTTAGGTGCTATCAATGAAATAATACAGACTTTCAGAAGATATGATTATGAAATTATATCCGAGCATCAAGAAGACAATTACATCAATAATTTGAAGGAACGCTCTGATTATTTAGACAAGTACCTTAATATATAGTGCTCGTTTAACCGATTATTTGTTTAATCGATTAAATACTAAAACAAACATATCAACATTAAACGATTACACAAAAAGATGAAAGTAGCGATCTACGGCCAATATTATCAAAACAGTACCGAACCTATTATAAACGACATCTTTGTTTTTTTTAACAAAAATAATGTAGAGATGATTATTGAGTCTCATTTTTTGCTGATGCTCAACGAAAGGAAAATTGTAGAAAAAAAATACAAAACCTTCACATCCCACACTGAACTTGATTCTAGTTTTGATATGCTCATCAGCATTGGAGGAGACGGAACTATTTTAAGAGCGGCCACTTTAGTGCGGGATTCCGGAGTTCCTATTTTAGGAATAAATGCGGGAAGACTAGGTTTCCTTGCAACCGTCCAAAAAGAGAATATCGCAACATTCATGCAATTTGTCATTGACAAAAAATACACCATCTCAAAAAGAACATTACTGAGCGTAACCTGCACGCCACCAAATGAATCCATCCAAAAAATGGATTTTGCCATGAATGAAATTACGGTCAGTAGAAAAGACACTACATCGATGATTACGATAGACACGTACTTGAATAACGAATTTTTAAATTCATATTGGGCCGATGGGTTAATTATATCAACACCAACAGGATCTACGGGGTATTCTTTGAGTTGCGGCGGTCCAATCTTGACACCTGATGTAAAAAGCATCGTCATCACCCCAATTGCTCCCCACAACCTAACGGCCAGGCCTCTTGTTGTTCCGGATGAAACAGAAATTAGACTAAAAGTTTCCGGAAGAGAGGAAAATTATTTAGTGTCCTTAGACTCCAGAGTTACCTCGGTAAAGAACGAATCCATACTAACCTTAAAAAAAAACCCCTTTCAAATCAATATGGTAGAAATACCCGAAGAAACTTTTTTGAAAACCCTTCGAAGCAAATTACTTTGGGGACAAGATAAGCGGAACTAAATCATTTTAATAAATAATATACGATTCTATGTTTTTTTTTCGTTTGAATAAATAAAATACTCACTTTGCGCAATTTACTTGTCAATTAATCAAAAAAACACACATTTAACTGAATGGGTATTGAATCGTATTGATTATTATTATATTTGCACGCAATTTTTGATTGAATGAACAAGATTTTCTATTTATTGTTTTGCTTACTCCCATTTACGAACACCCAGGCTCAGATCCACGAAATTGGTGTTTTTGCAGGTGGAAGTAACTTTGTAGGCGATGTTGGTCCTACGACTTACCTTGCGCCAAACGAACCTGCTTTTGGGGTTTTATACAAATGGAATAAAAGTCCAAGACATGCTTACCGATTTTCATACATGCAGTCAAACATAAATTCAGATGATTCAGATTCAAAAGAAGCAGCAAGAAACCAAAGAGGATATCGTTTTGAAAACAATCTAAAAGAAGTCTCTTTAGGACTTGAATTCAACTTTTTTGATTTTAATCTTCACGACTCTCGAACTAAAATTACACCTTATGTGTTTTCAGGAATCAGTTATTTCCTGAGCAGGTACAAATTGACAGACACGCAAGCAGGTACAACAGCAGAAGGCAGATCAGAAAGAAGAAAATCAATAGCGATCCCGATGATTTTAGGAATCAAGTCAACGCTATCTCCCAGTTTAATATTGGGATTAGAAACCGGAGCACGGTATACGCTGACCGATGATATAGAAGGAAGTTATAATGGGAATTTTGGAAATATAAATAATAATGATTGGTATGTCTTCACAGGCGTTACGCTAACGTATACCTTTGGAAACAAACCCTGTTATTGTGCAGAATAAAAAAATGAATTTACTAGACACTATAGATGCAACGAACCTACCAAACCATTTGGCTATCATAATGGATGGTAATGGCCGTTGGGCAAAACAAAAAGGACTCTTACGAGCTTTAGGTCATGAAAGCGGAACAAAATCAGTAAAAAAAATAATTGAAGCCAGTGCTAAACTAGGGATTGATTTTCTAACACTCTATGCTTTTTCTACCGAAAACTGGAACAGGCCCAAACTGGAAGTAGAAACCTTAATGAAGGTACTCATCAACTCCTTAAAAAAGGAATTAAAAACCTTACAGGAAAACAATATAAAACTGAATGCTATTGGTAATTTAGAAAAATTACCAAAATCTGCACAAAAAGAGCTCCTCGACGTTATTAGTAAGACAAAAGACAACACGCAAATGACACTAACCCTAGCGTTAAGCTACGGTTCCAGGGAGGAAATTGTCACTGCTGTAAAAAACATTTGCAGTAAAGTTAAAAATAATATAATTTCAATAGACACTATTGACGATTCCATTATTAATGAGCATCTTTACACGCAAAATTTACCTGATGTAGATTTATTAATACGAACTAGTGGAGAGCATAGAATAAGTAACTTTTTGTTATGGCAAATTGCCTATGCAGAATTATATTTTACTGATGTATTATGGCCAGACTTTAAAGAACAAGATTTATATGAGGCTATCATTAGTTATCAAAAAAGAGAACGTAGATTTGGAAAAACAAGTGAACAAATTAAATAATTATTTAGTGTTAAATAAAAGCATCAGAATAGCCCTCACCGTTTTAATTTTAGGAAGTTTTACACAAGTTAAAGCACAAGAAAGAGTTCCTTTTGATCAAGGAAAAAAATACATCTTAGGAGATGTAACAGTTGTTGGCGATATCACTTTCAACACTCAAACTGTAGTTACTTTTGCTGGTCTGCAAAAAGGACAATCGATAACTATTCCTGGTGAACAAATAAGCAGCGCCATAAAAAAACTAGGAAAACTGGGCTTGTTCGATGAAATTTCATTTTATATCAATAGAATAGAAAATGACAGCATCTATCTTGATTTGAATATCGTGGAATTACCTAAATTGAGTGGTGTAAAATTTGTAGGTGTAAAAAAATCAAAAACGGAAGCTTTAATTAAAGACAACAGCCTTAACAAAGGGAAAGTAGTCAATGAAAATTTAATTACCACTACAAAAAACTACATCGAGAACAAGTATAAAAAAGATGGGTATTACAACACCAAAGTAAACATAAATACTGCCAAAGACACAGCTACGGTAAACCAAGTCAACATGGTTGTCAATGTAGACAAAGGAAATAAAGTAAAAATACAAAAAATTGATTTTGTAGGAAACACAAAAATATCCGATAAAGTATTGCGTAAAGCAATGAAGGATACCAAACAAAAAAACTTCCTGCGTGTTTTAAAAGGCTCTAAATTTATAAAAGAAAAATACAAATCGGATTTAGAAAACGTAATCGCTTCTTACAAAGAGAAAGGCTATAGAGATGCCAGAATACTTTCGGATTCTGTTACCTATGACAAAGACAAAAAAGCCTTAATGATTAAAATAAATGTCGAGGAAGGAAATAAATACTTTTTTGGAAACATTAAATTTTTAGGAAATACCGTTTATCCGGATCAATATCTAAACAGAATTTTAGGTGTCAAAAAAGGGGAAACCTACAACGGAGTACTTCTGGAGAAAAGAATTGCAGACAAATCAAAACCTGACGGAGAGGACATCACGAATTTATACCAAAACAGCGGTTATTTATTTTCTAATATCAATGCTGTAGAGGTAAGAACCGCAAATGATACCATTGACTTTGAAATCAGAGTTACTGAAGGACCAATTGCATACTTCAATAAAATTACAGTAGTAGGAAATGACAAGACCAATGACCGTGTAATTTACCGGGAATTAAGAACCAAACCAGGAGAGAAATATAGCAAAGAAGAGTTAGTACGAACCATTAGAGAGATTGGCCAATTAGGATTTTTTGATCCGGAAGCCATCGATCCAAAATTCAAGAATGTAGATTCAGGAGCAGGAACTGTAGACATTGAATACAATCTGGTGGAGAAAGGATCCAGCCAAATCGAACTTCAAGGTGGTTACGGTGGTGGTGGTTTCATTGGAACATTAGGACTTTCTTTTAATAACTTTTCAGCCAGAAACTTACTCAATAAAGAAGCCTACAAACCGCTTCCTATGGGAGATGGTCAAAAAGTATCGTTACGTTTACAGGCCAGCACCTTTTTTCAAACGTATAGCGTCTCGTTTTCCGAGCCTTGGTTTGGAGGTAAAAAACCCGTATCTTTTAGTACCTCATTGTCATACAGCAAACAATTTTTGAATAATTTTATAACACAAAGAGCCGATAAAAGTAAGAGTTTTAATATCATTACATTGTCCGTTGGCTTGTCAAAAAGATTAACGGTGCCGGATGACAACACGTATTTATCTCAATCCGTAAGTTACCAACATTATGATTTAAATAATTACAACACTGGATTATTTACTTTTGGAAACGGGTCTTCCAGAAATTTAGCGTATACTATAGGACTAACGCATACTAATAAAGGATTCAATCCTATATTTCCAACGTACGGTTCTGAATTTAGTTTAACCGCTAAATTTACACCACCCTATTCATTGTTGAATGGAATAGATTATGCCACACTAGGCGATAAAGAAGAATACAAATTAAAAAACACTGTAGACCGACAAAATGTGCCTGATGGAAATGGGAATATTGTTCAAATTGGAGATTATATTGACACCAACGGAAACAAAGTGACCGATTTTAACCTGGCGGCAACAAACATTAGTAAAGTAGATCAAGAGCGATTTAAATGGTTGGAATATTATAAAATAAAGTTTAAAGCGGACTGGTATACTAAGATTTACGGAAAATTAGTCCTTAGAACGTTGACTGAATTTGGATTTCTTGGAGCATACAATCAAGACAGAGGTTCAGTTCCGTTTGAACGATTTTATCTTGGGGGTGACGGACTGGCTAACTTTTCTATGGATGGTAGAGAAACCATTCAGTTAAGAGGGTATCCTAATAATTCATTGACACCCGTAAATAGCACAGGAGATCAAATTGGAGCTACGGTTTTTAACAAATTTTCAATGGAGTTACGCTATCCAATAACATTAAAATCATCCGCATCAATTTATGCTTTGGCATTCATGGAAGCAGGTTCGTCATTTAGTGATTTCAAGAGCTATAACCCTTTTGCCTTAAATCGTTCCGCAGGAGTTGGATTGCGTGTATTCATGCCCGCATTTGGTTTATTGGGAATTGATTTTGGCCATGGTTTTGACGCTCTGCCCGGACAAGCAGAACCAAACGGATGGGAAACTCACTTTATTATTGGACAACAATTCTAAAAAATTGATTTAAAATTTTTCTAGTAGGTTACTATTTATGAGAAAACAATTTTTATATCTTTTTTTAATTTTAGCAGTTGCGCAGACTATGAAAGCGCAAACTAGAGGAACCAAACTGGGCTATATTGATATGGAATACATTTTACAGAATGTTCCAAATTATACCGAAGCAAAAGTTCAATTAGAGCAAAAAGCCCAAAAATGGAAACTAGAAATTGAAACTAAAAAAATTGAAATCAATAAATTGAAAGATGCGTTAAAAGCCGAAAAAGCACTATTAACCAAAGAACTCATTAGCGAAAGAGAAACAGAAATTAGTTTCCTCGAAAATGAAAATTTAGACTATCAACAAAAAAGATTTGGACCCAATGGCGATTTGATCCTACAAAAATCTATTTTGGTAAAACCAATACAGGATCAAATTTTTACTGCCGTTCAGGATATTGCTGAAGCAAAAAAATATGATTTCATCTTTGATAAAGCCTCTGATCTTACCATGCTGTTTGCAGCAAAAAGATTTGATATCAGTGAGCAAGTTTTACGTGTATTGAACCGTACAGAAAAAAGAGAACAACTGACAAAAAAACAACTTCAGGAAGAAGAAGCCAGAGAAAGCAAGGAAGATGCGTTAGATGAAAATCCTACCTTAGCCGATAGACAAAAAATCCTGAACGATAAAAAAATAGCTCGAGACAAATTGCTTGAAGACCGAAAATTACTTCAAGAACAAAGAAAAAAAGAATTTAACGACAAGCGAAAACAAATAATAGCTGACAGAGAAGCTAAAAAAACTGGCACGGTTTCTGCAAATGTCAAAACAATTGACACCGTTACAGCACCATCAGTAAGTGACTTAAAAAAAGAAAAAGCTAAAGAAACTGTTGAATTAGCCAAACAAAAACAAGCTGATGCCAGAACTAAAACATTGGAAGATCGTAAAAAAGTCATTGAAGATCGCAGGAAAGCTTTAGAAGAAAGAAGAAAAAAAATACTGGAAGACAGAGAAGCTCTCAAAAAAGCAAAAGAGGAAAAAATAAAAGAAAATACAAACAATAATTAATTACTAAATACTTTAAAAACGATGAAACAAATCAAAACCCTATTAATTGCTGCCCTTGTTATTTTAGGAGCAAATCAAACAATTACTGCACAAACAAAAACAGCACATGTAGATGTAAGTGAAATTATGACAAAAATGCCTGCAATGTTAGATGCTCAAAAACAATTAGACAAATTGAGTACTACGTATGATGCTGATTACAAAAAAATGGTTGAAGAATACCAAGCTAAATTAAAAAAGTACGAAGCAGAAGCAGCAACAGTTACTGAAGTTATAAACACAGAACGTTCTAAAGAAGTTCAGGACATGCAAAAAAGAATTGTTGACTACAGAGACAATGCTCAAAAAGAATTGCAACAAAAAGAATCTGATATCGTAAAACCATTAATGGAAAAAGTAAGAGCTTCGATCCAAAAAGTGGGTAAAGCAAAAGGATATCAATATGTTTTAGACGGTTCAACTCTTTTACTTGCTGATGGTCCAAACTTGACTATGGATGTAAAAAAAGATTTAGGTTTTTAAAAAAAAGAACAAAATTCAAAAAAACTGCTCACCTTATATTAGGACAGAGCAGTTTTTTTTGTTTAACAAATATTCTAGGAAATTAAAATTTCAGCGCGTAACTTTGTTTCTATGAACAACAACGATCAACCTATAGGGATTTTTGACTCAGGAATAGGTGGCACCTCCATCTGGAAAGCAATTCACAAACTACTTCCAAACGAAAAAACCATATACCTTGCCGATAGCAGGAATGCACCTTACGGACAAAAAACAAAAGAGGAAATTGTTGCATTAAGCATGAAAAACACCGAATTCCTGCTTGATATGAAATGTAAATTAATTGTAGTTGCCTGCAATACGGCAACAACTAATGCCATTCAAGAATTAAGATCTAAATATAATGTTCCTTTCATAGGAATAGAACCTGCGATAAAACCAGCAGTCACTCATTCAAAAACACAAATAATAGGAATTCTGGCTACACAAGGCACACTAAACAGTGAACTTTTCAATAAAACCACTGAAAAGTACCAAGACACTAAAATAATTGAGCAGGTGGGACATGGATTAGTGCAATTAATTGAAAATGGAGAGATTAACTCACCCGAAATGACCACATTACTTCAAGCCTACCTGATTCCTATGATTAATGCCAATATTGATTATTTAGTATTAGGTTGCAGTCACTATCCGTATCTGATTCCTCAAATAAAAAAAATCCTTCCCAAACACATTCACATTATAGATTCCGGTGAAGCAGTTGCCAAACAAACTCAAAACATATTGCGGGAAAATATAGGTTTCGCATCATCACTAAACAAAGAACCTATTTTTTATACCAACACCAATCCAAAAGTATTGACTGAAATTTTAGAAAACAAGTATACGGTAGAACAGGAAAATTTCTAAAACGGCTGAATATTACTCCTCCTTGAACCAACTGGAATACATAACATAATTATTCGAAATGCGTTCAATTTCTCCTGCAAAATCGGACTGATCTATATCCTTAACTTTTCTAGCGGGAACTCCTGCCCAGATTGTCCCTGAGCCTACAACAGTGTTCTGAGTAACAACAGCACCGGCAGCTACAATAGAATTACTTTCGATAACACAATTGTCCATTACTATCGCCCCCATTCCAATCAATACATTGTCGTGAACCTCACAACCATGCACGATTGCATTATGTCCAATAGAAACATTATTTCCTATGAGTGTAGGATGTTTTTTGTACGTACAATGAATAATAGCACCATCTTGAATATTGACTTTGTTTCCAATTTTAATACAATTAACATCGCCTCTGATAACAGCATTAAACCATACACTACAGTTGGTTCCAAAAGTAACATCCCCAATAATAGTGGCATTTTCAGCAACATAACAATCCTTCGGAATAGAAGGTGATTTACCGTTGACAGATTTTATTAGCATGATAAGATAAATTAGTTAATTGCCGGACAATTGCAATCGTATTTTACAGGTTTACAAAACAAATCAATCCCAAGGGTAATTTGGTGGTAACCACCATTATCAAATTTAACCGCTCCAGACAATTGAGAATACGTATAAGCGACCATAAATTGATCAAAATTCACACCCACAATTGGTGTTATGTATTGCAGTTTTTGTTTGGAAATTGTATTGCCATCAAGATATTCTGCACCATCAAAACTTCTTCGATAGGACAATCCACCCCAAACTCTACCAAAATCTAAATTTTTATATGCTTTCAAATTAAGGTCAATTGATTTCTCTTTTGTTTGATCCACCAATTGGAATAAAACAGAAGGCTCCCATAAAATTTGATCTGAATTACCAAAAACATACCCTGCACTGAATAAAAACTTCCTTAAGTTATCACTTTCATATTCCGTGTAAATATTTCTTCTCGTTTCAATTGCGTTTTTTACTGTCGCATGCGCGTAAAAATCTAAAAAATTATAGGATATTCCAAAGTCCACGTTAAAATAAGAATCTTTTTGCACCACGGTTCCGTCAATTATTGGATCAAAATCCCCTGACTGCAAAAAAGCGGTTTCATCTAATTGACTTTGTATCAATCCACCACTAATCCCGAAAGACAATTGATTTAAATCAATTTCGTCTCTAGAAAACATAAGGTGATACGCATACGTCAATTTTATTCCTTTTTGAGAATGATACCCGTTTTTATCATTAAAAAGTATAAAACCAGCTCCTGCTTTTTCACCTACTTTACCATTAAAACTAAGTGTTTGTAATTCAGGTGCGTCCTTCTGATCGAACCATTGCTTACGACCGGTTAACCTAATTTTAGCACAATTTGCCGCTCCGGCCATAGAAGGATGTATCAAGTAATAATTGTCTGATAGATAATCTGAGTACACCGGTATTCCTTCCTGAGAAAAGGAATAATGTGACATCAAAAAAATAATGGCTAGAAATCTAATCTTATTATACATTCAAATACTTTTTAGTAAAACGGATGCGATCAAAAAACAATATAAATTATTAAAAAAAAGCAAAAGCCGAATCAAACACGTAAATTAAAGTTAATTTATTCATTAAAAAATCAAATATAGGTATTCGTAGAAAATAACTTTAGTAAATTTGTAAAAAATTCAAAACTGATGAACAAAGTTACCATAAAAGAGACCCAAAATCCAACGATATTAAAATTTGAATTTAACGATTTCATCACTCAAAATGAAAGTTTTGAATTCAAAAATATAGACGAGGCAAAAACATCCCCTTTAGCACAACAATTATTTTACCTGCCTTTCGTAAAAACAATTTATATCTCCGGGAATTTTATTGCCGTTGAAAAATATAATATTGTTGAATGGGATGATGTCAAAGATGCTGTAGCGCAACAAATAGAAAAATTTGTAAATGATGGCGGATCAATCATTACTATAGAAGAAAATAAGTCTAAAAAACAACCGGTGACCGTGTATGGCGAAACAACTCCTAATCCGTCAGCTTTGAAATTTGTAGTTAGCAAAATACTCACTAAAAACGCTATTGAATTCAAAAACATCGATCAAACTGGCGCTTCTCCATTGGCAAAAGAACTGTTCAAATTCCCTTACGTAAAAGAAATTTTTATTGATGAAAATTACATCTCCGTAACTAAATACGAAGTCAATGAATGGCAAGAAATTACCTTAGAACTAAGAAGTTTCATCAAGCAATACATAGAAAATGGCGGAACTGTTTTAGATGAAAATTATATTGCCACGGTAACTGCAGAAGAAAAAATAAAAGTAAAAGAATTTGATACCCTGGATGTCACTTCGCAACAAATCATTAATATATTAGAAGAATATGTAAAACCCGCAGTACAAGCTGATGGTGGAAATATAGCCTTCGATTCCTATAACGAAGCCGACAAAACTGTAAAAGTGATTTTACAAGGTGCTTGTAGCGGATGTCCTTCTTCTACATTTACTTTAAAAAGCGGGATAGAAAACATGTTAAAAAGCATGTTAAATGACGAAAACATCAAAGTAGAGGCAATAAATGCATAAAAAGGGAAAATAATTCAAAATATTGATTTAAATTATAGTTACGTTAAAAAAATGTATTTTAAATTGAAAATACATTTTAATCTTTAACTTAACACCTAGAAATCAGGTCAATATTAAAAGTAATTGAAATTCTTTGCAGTTCTGAAACAAGTTGGCAAGATGGAGCTCGAAAAGAATAGCCAAAGCCTGAAAATCTGTAAAACACATGCGGTCCGTCCATGTCCATGACCAAAGCGCAACCATCAGTAATGGTGTTATAACAGAATTTAGAATAAATCTAAAATTAACTTTCGAACACGAATAGAGTAGCTAAAAAAATCAAAGCGTTTCATCAGAAGCGCTTTTTTTTAGGAGCAATTTCCCGTCATCCGTTACAATCTTTTTCTTTTTAAAGAAAAAAGAAAAAGGATTTCCACTTCTACCGGGGCTAAAAAAATTTCCATGAATAAATTCCATTTAGAAACCAGTCGTTTTTTTTATAACACACCAAAAATCCAGTAGACCGGAAAACACTGATTTCAATATCATTGGCACCAACCCTAGAAAAAGACAAACCCAACATTATAAACACCGCTAATTTCCCAGCCATTAACAACCAACCTGTATGGCACTAAGGCAGCAATGACAGAAATACAAAACTATCAAATTCTCTTTTTTACAGGCAGGCTTCTCAAGCCAAGAAAAACTGTAATACTTGAGTCAAAACTATACCTGTTCAATGCCAAATACTGATTATCAACAAATTATTAATGATTTAATAAAGTAATCATAGAAAAAAATCACTACTATTGTAAGACCAATCAAATAGAAATACCATGGGACTAGCATCATTTTTTAAAAAATTATTTGGCTCAGCCAAAGAAACGACTAATGAATTAGCGAACAAAGCAGAAACTAGTTTTGATCACGCCAAAAAAACAGCGGCACCTTACTTAGAAAAAGCAGAGAATTTCGTAGCAGAAACATTTGAAAAAACAAAAGAAAGCGCAACACCCTATTTTGAAAAAGCAGAACTTTTTGCTGAAGATACTTTTGAAAAAGCAAAAGAAACGGCAGCGCCAATTATAGAAAAAGCAGAACACTTTGCCAGCAATACTAGAGAAGTATTAAGCGAGTATTCAGCCAAAACCGGAGAAGCTCTTGGGGATTTAGTAAATAGTATAAAAGAAAAAACTGATGCAACTGCTGACAAAGCATCAGATATGGCCATTGAGAAAAAAACAAGCGTATCTGAAGTTATTGATACCCTAAAAGAAAAAGCAAGCGAAACTGCTGACAAAGCAGAAGACTTAGCCAGTGATGCAAAAACAACCGCTTCTGAAGTTGTTGATACCCTAAAAGAAAAGGCAAGTTCCCTTGCACATGATGGCGATGAAGAACTAAAACAGAGCAAAAAAGAAACCATAAATAAAATAGAAGAAGAAGATGCCGATTAATTTATTCGTATTTTTGTCTTTCAAACTTAACCTTCTCCTTTTGAGAAGGTTTTTTATTATATAAAAATGAATTTAGATCCAGACCAACTTACTAATTACGCTGATACTTTTTTAAAAGTATTGATAGATTATTCTCCAAAATTAATTTCTGCCTTTATAATTCTATTTGCTGGACTTTATATCATCCGTCTCATCAATAGGTTTATCAGAAGAATAATGGTGAAAAGGAATCTAGACCCTACACTGACAAAATTTCTGGCAGATATTTTAGTTTGGGTCTTACGAATAATTTTATTTGTATCCTTTATTTCGAAACTAGGGATTGAAACATCTTCCTTTGTGGCCATTCTCGGTGCAATGGGACTTGCTGTAGGCTTATCTCTCCAAGGATCACTCTCCAATTTTGCAGGCGGCATGTTGATTATTCTCTTTAAACCCTTTAAGGTTGGCCATACAATTGAAGCCCAAGGGGTCATTGGAACTGTTAACGAGATACAAATATTTGTAACCAAATTAATCACCGCTAACAATCAAACTATTTTTATACCCAATGGATCTTTATCAAATGGAAATATCATAAATTATTCTTTACAAAGGATCAGAAGAGCTGATTTGACAATTGCTATTTCTTATGATACGGATATTAAAAAAGCGCGCGAAATGATAACGGCAGTTCTAAAGAACAATCCAAAAGTGCTTGAAACACCTGCTGCTGAAGTATCCGTAAAAAACCTCACCGACAGCGCCATCCAAATAGCGGTAAGACCTTGGGCTACAAATGAAGATTTTTGGGATGTTTATGCCGATACATTAGAAAACTGCAAACAAGCATTTGATACCGCGGGAATTATTATTCAGCCTTATGTTAAAGAGTCTTCAAAAAAGAATAACACGGAGAGTAATGAAATAGAATAAGAAAGGCAGAAGTTACGACACTATTATTTTAAAACCCAGATTCCACAAAAGCAATAACTATTTTTTTGAAGTCGTAATCAAAAAATCTTTCAAATAATAAGGCTCAAAGTACGCAACATCAACGGTGTCACTTACTTTGAATTTCTCATAACTCAAAGCGCTCATTTCTTTGGCAGAAGGATATTTAATCTCCTCTAAAAATATATGGTTTTTTTTAGTTAAAACTAACTTGCATTTCTCGGCACAATCTCCAACAAAATAGATAGATTCCTGCAAATCTTCAAATGAATTCTCCGTAATTATTTCGGCAAGAACTTCTCGTTTTTTTACTAAATTCGGGTTAAAAACAGCACTATATACTTCCATTCTTCGCGCATCAATCATGGGAATAATCAATCCGCTGGAAACTGTAACCTGCGATGCCAACGCTTGCAAAGTATCAATAGCAATCAATGGGATGTTCAGTGCATAGCAAAGCCCTTTTGCTGCCGAAACCCCAATTCGCAATCCAGTATAAGAACCCGGTCCCTGACTTACGGCAACAGCAGATAAATCCTGAAACGTAATTCCGGCTTCTTTGATAATTTCCTCAATAAAAACATGCAATCGTTCCGCGTGGGAATATCCTTCTTCTGCTATTTCTTTGCAAAGAATCGTTTTTCCTTCTTTTGCAAGAGCTACCGAGCAATTTTTAGTGGCGGTTTCAATATTTAATAAGTAAGACAAGCCGTTTAAAGTTTAAAGTTTAAAGTTCCTCTCGAAACCTTTAATTTGTTTTATTTTTGAATTACAAAATTCGCATTATTTATCCTGTTTTTCGCTTTTATTTTTTCATAATTTCCTTATCTTTTTTCAGCATCACTTTATCTCCTGAATTCAGTTCCTTAGCGACTGTAGAGTATGGCCCGGTAATGACCACATCGCCTTTTTTAAGACCTGTCAAAACTTCAATATTAGTATCATCCTGAATTCCGGTTTTAATAACTCTAATTTTTGCTTTATCCCCTACTTTTACGAACACACATTCGTATTTTTTATCACTTTTAGGCGATGCTTCTTTTTGTTCTTCAGCTGGATCTGCCACTTTAATCTCTTTGACTGAAGCCGTATCTGACTTTATAACAACAGCACTTATAGGCACTGTCAGTATATTTGTTTTTGTATCGGTAATAATATCAACCGTTGCGGTCATTCCAGGTCTAAAAGGGGAATATGTTTCTGGTCTTCCTTTAAGTAAATCTTGATAAGATTCCTTCAAAATTCTAACTTTTACTTTAAAATTAGTGACCTGATCAGCTGTCAAGGCGGAACTGGCTGAATTAGAAATACTAGTTACCGTCCCTTTAAATTGTTTTTTTAAATAGGCATCTACCTCCACATTTGCTTCATCTCCTACTTTAATTTTTACAATATCATTTTCATTGACATCCACTTCCACTTCCATATTATTTAAATTGGCCACTCTTAAAATCTCCGTTCCGGTCATTTGTTGCGTACCCAAAACGCGCTCGCCCAGCTCTACATTCAGTACTGAAATGGTTCCGTCAGCGGGTGCATAAATGGTGGTACGCCCTAGATTATCTTTAGCCTCATTTACGGTTGCCGCAGCACTTTGAACATTAAAGTAAGCCGTTTGTTTTGATGCTTTAGCAACTTCATAAGAAGCAACTGCTTTATCCCAATCTGATTTTGAGATAATGCCTTTTTCAAATAATATTTTGTTTCTCTCGTAATTTGATTTGGATTCTTTAAAAGAGGCCTCCGCCTGACTCAAAGCAGCTCGTGTGCCTGATAAATTAGAAACGGAACGATTGTATCCTGAAGTATACAAATCCGGATTTATCTTGACCAATAAATCGCCTTTTTTAACGGCTTGTCCTTCTTTTACATTCAAAGAAATAATTTCGCCTGAAACCTCCGATGAAATTTTAACTTCAATTTCTGGTTGAATTTTCCCGGTAGCCGATACGGTTTCAATAATAGTTGAGGGATTGACCTGGGCGATTTCAATTTCTGTTCCCTCATCTTTATTTCCTATAACACCTGCTTTTGAAAGCGTTACTAACAATACAATAGCTGCTACTGAAACACCTAATACAATATAAATTGTTTTTTTTGACATGATAAATTAGTATTTGATAATTGGAATTCCAAAATAGAATTCTAGTATTTTGATTTTAAAAATATAATCGTATTTGGTTCTAATAATTTCTGATTGTGCATTCGTCAGTAAGGTTTGTGATTGATTAAAATCAAATGAATTCATCAAACCTACATCATATTTTTCTTTGGCATAATCGTAAGCGCCTTGTCTCGCCTCAAGTGCCACAACTGAGGATTCATAGGTATTTAGTGCGCCTTTAGCATCTGTAAAGGCAGTAAAAACATTACGCTGCAAATCTAAATCCTGCTGTTCCACTGCAATTTTTGACCGTTCTAAACTTACTTTTGAACGTTCTACATTGTTCCTCACCGAAAACCCATTGAATATCGGAATCGACAATTGTGCTCCAAAAGACTGTCCTTTATTACTATTAAACTGTTCGAAAAACGGAGCTGAATTTTTAGTGCCAATTAGATTCCTCATACTATCAAAGAAAGGGACATCAGCATAAGAAACTCGGCTATTAAAGCTGTAAAAACCTTGTAAAGTAGGTTGAAAAGCTCCTTTGGCAATCTCCAGATCTTTCTGTGCAATCTCCAGATTTGTTCTGGCAATTTTCAGTTCAGTTCTGTTTTCTAATGCTTTGTCATAAATAGCAGCTGGAGTTTGTACCATTATATTATTTTTATCTCTAATGTCAGTATCATCTACTACATCAAAATCTTCAAACTCTTTTAATTGCAACAACTGCGCTAAACTTAATTTAGAAATTAATAAAGCATTATCTGCAGCAATAACATTTTGATTGTTCAATGCTACTGTAGCTTTGATATCTAATAAATCCCCACGAGGAATTGAACCTGCTTTAACTAATTCTTCAGAGCGTACATATTGTTTTTCATTAATTTCCAACTGTTCTTTTTGTACTTTTAGATTTTCTTTATTAAAAAGAATCTGTAAGAAAGCGTTGGCAACATTCAGGGCAATATCCTCCTGCATTTTGAGTAATTGGTATTTAGCCGCCACAATTGAAAGATTAGCTCTTCGAAGTGTATTTTGATTTTGCAGTCCTTTATAAATATCCACTCCAACATTGGCTCCAGCCGAAGTAAACTGCGTCGTTTGGTTCTGCAAAAGCCCTGTTGTAATATCCTGATTCAAACCAATGTTCCAGGAATGTGATGCATTTGCATTTAAAGACGGCAGAAAATTTCCGATGGCTCCTTTTTTATCAATAAGAGCTGTTTTACTATCTAATTCAGATTGCTTGATGGAAATATTGTTTTGAATGGCATATTTCACGCATTCCTCGAGGGTCCATTTTTTGGATTGCGCCTGAATAGACAAACTGAACAGCGTGATAAAAACGAAACTGATATAACTATTTTTTTTCATATATTTTAGATGAAAGTGTAACAAAGGTACTACACATATTTAACATTTTTTAAAAAACTGAATTTCTTTTTTAAGTACAGATTTAGGGTTTCACTTCTTCGCTTTTTAAGCCTTGATTCCAAACTTTAATCGTATCGGAAGCTTTAATTCCACTTTTGATTTCGACATAAATACCATCGCTGATACCCAAGATTAACTCCTTTCTTATAAATTCCTGCGTCCCCGTTTGAATCTCTACGTATGGTTTTTGTGTCTTCTTATCAAATTGAATCAGCGCCTCTTTCAGCGCCAATACCTTATCCACTTTTTCAAGTATAATTGACACATTTACTCTCAAACCAGCGCGAATAAAAGTGTTCTCACTATTGGCTAATGATGCTTTGATTTCAAATTGGATGGCACCATTTTCAGTTTTACCTTTTGGAGCAATGTATTGCAATACGGCGTCAAATTTTTTGTTCTCGATAGCGCCAATGGTAATTTCGATGGGTAATTTTTCTTTTATTTCGCCCACTTCTGACTCGTCAATTTTCCCCACAAATATCATTCGGCCTACATCTGCAACACTTGCAATTGTTGTCCCTTCATTGAAGTTATTACTTTCAACAACCTGATTCCCTACTTTTACAGGAACAGTATCTAAATTGTAATTCCCGGAATCTGCCTCATCCAGAATTCCAAGTATGTTTAATAGTGTTAATTTCCCTGAACCAGAGGAACCCATAATGGCCACTAGCTCGCCTTCCTTGATATTGAAATTAATCCCTTTTAAAACATGTAGATCAGAACTTCATATTTTATACGATTTGTACAGGTCTTTAATTTCAATCATAATCTGGCAATTTTAAAACACTATTTAATTAGTTTCAACAGTAAATTATACGGAAATAAAAAGAATGACTTCAAGGATTTTAACCATAAGACTTCGTTGCAGATAAAATGTTACACTTTAATCTTAAAAAAGAATAGTTTTATTAATTTTACCGCTTTAAACCCGAATTAAATGCCAAAAACGCTATCAACCCTGCTTACACTCTGTTCTATAATTTTATTTTTTAGCTGTTCGTCAACAAATCAAATTGAAGCTTTGAAACCTGAGCCTGACGACGCAACACCATTAGTCTATGAAAACACTCCGTCCTTTATCAACTTGCCCATCAGTATCAAACTGAAAGAAATTCAAAACCAAACCAACACTCTAATGAACGGCTTGATTTACGAAGACAACAACATTAACGATGATGGCATTGAAATGAAAGTTTGGAAATTGGCACCAATAAGTATCGTGAATGACCCGGAGAACTCAGGAGAAAAAATAAAAACTATTTTACCCTTAAAAGCGGTTGTGAAATACCGAATTGGCACTAAAAAAATGGGTATTGAATTGTATGATACGCGGGAATTCAACCTGAATGGCGTGATCACTTTAGTAAGCGAAATTAGCTTAACCAATTGGAAACTGAATACCACAACACAACTGCAATCATTGGACTGGAATGAAAGCCCAACGATGCGTGTTTTTGGAAAAAATGTTCCAGTTACCTATTTAATCAATCCTGCCATCCAATTATTTAAATCGAAAATCGAAAATAAAATTGATGCCGCTATTGCGAAATCAATGGATTTCAAGCCGAATGTGTTGGCCGCTTTAGAAAAAATTTGCACCCCTTTTCAAATGAGTACTACTTATAACAGTTGGCTTCGTATTGTTCCTATTGAAATTTATTCTACAAATGCCCAACTAAAAAAAGACACTTTTGTGTTGCAAATGGGGATGAAATGCAACATGGAAACCATAATAGGACAAGAACCTGATTCTAAATTTGATGCCTCAAAGATCATTTTAAAACCAGTTACTAAAATTCCAGAAGCCATCACTGCAAATATCATTGCTGTTTCGACCTATCAGGAGGCTTCAAAAATAATGATCAAGAATTTTGCAGGCCAGGAATTTAGCTCAGGATCAAAGAAAGTAAAAGTGCAAAATGTAGCAATTTGGCACAAAACCGGAAAAATGATTATTGCGCTAGAAATAACAGGATCTGTAAACGGAACACTCTATTTGTCCGGATTACCCAAATATAATGAACAAACAAAAGAGATCTATTTTGATCAATTGACCTATGCTTTGGATACCAAAAATAAATTGATGCGCACTGCTAGTTGGCTTGCACAAGGATTTGTATTGCGAAAAATGGAACAATCTTGCCGATATTCCTTGATACCAAATCTTGAAGATGGTCAAAAAAATATACTACCTTATCTAAAAAATTATTCTCCAATGCAAGGCGTGTTCATCAATGGAAAAATGGAAAACATTCAATTTCAAAGAATCCAATTGACAAATCAAGCCATCTTAGCCTTTATAAAAGTAAAAGGAACCATCAATGTCGCTATAAACGGCCTGAAATAATTTTTCCATTTTAAAAAAAATAAAAAGTGCTGTTTAACTGGATTTGTTTTTTTTCATTCGATAAATAGCGTAACCAATCCCTGCAACCAGAAGATAAGGAATTACCATTAAATATACAATTCCGTCATTAACCGCCGCTGCTGTAGTGGTATTTCCTTCACTCGTCAATGCTGCGCGACACATCGCACATTGGGCCTTTACAGAGGACGAAAAAAGAAAACAAATTAGTACAAATATAGATACGGACCACTTTCTGATGATGCTCTTGGTTTTTGAAATCTGGCTTTTACTTTTAATATACATAATAAGGGGAAATCATTAAATAAACAATTACTCCGGTAACGGCGACATACAACCAGATTGGGAAAGTAATTTTGGAGATCTTTTTATGACTTTCAAAATTTTGTGCTAATGCTCTAACGTACGTAATTAAAACCATTGGAATAATCGCAATCGATAAAATAATATGCGTGATTAAAATCAATAAATAAACGATTCGTAATGATCCTATAGTTACTCTTTCAGAATCCTCTAATATAAGATTATGGTTAGAATCTCCAAAAATAGCAGAAACGGACGTCATGTGATAGGCAACATACATTACCAAGAAGGCAATAGACAATGCAATAGCGCCTGTCATCAACCTTTCGTGTAATTTTCTTTTTCCGTTTTTAATTGCTACTACGGCTGCTACTAACAAAATCGCAGTAACCCCATTAGTGGCAGCATAAATGGGTGGCAAAAAAGAAAGAGGCGCTACATTATATCCCAAATCTTTTAATTTGACCCCAAAGAGTATAGCCACAACCACTGGTATTAATACCGATACCGCTATAATTAGCGTATTGTATTTTTTTTCTAAAGAACTGTTTTCCATTTACTCTTTTAATAAAATATTAATATCCTGTTGGATGTTCCTTACTCCTTTTTTATCTAAACCATCGTAATATAAAATTGGATTCCCAAAATCATCTTTTCTACAACGAATATTTCCATTCTTATCAATCAAGGCAAACAATCCTGAATGCTCGAATCCACCTGCTGCTTTATTATTTTCCCCAGCATAAAGATTAAATCCCTTATTGGCCAGATTAAAAATGTAGGCTTTATCCCCGGTCAAAAAATTCCAATTCGTAGATTTTACTCCTAAAAAGTCTGCATGCTCTTTTAATACTTCTGCAGTATCGTGCTCTGGATCTATAGTAATAGAAACGATCCCAAAATTAGGATTTCCGAAAAAACTTTTTTCAATAAGAAGCATACTTTCATTCATCTTTGGACAAATAGTAGGACAAGTTGAAAAGAAAAACTCTAAAACATAGACCTTTCCTTTGTAGGTTTCATTCGTTATTTTTTTATTGTCTTGATTTGTCAATTCGAATTGTGGGGCTGGACCAATTTTAGTTAGCTTCTCACCTTCTATAACTGCTGGCCTCACACTGTCCAGACGATCGCCCTGAACCACTTTGTCATTTTTAATTCTATCTACAATTTTTGGAATCGCATAGATGCCAAAAATCAAAATAATAAACGAAATACCGATATATGATTTATTCTTAAACATAAACTATAAATTTAAATTTTTCTACTGGCATTCTTATTTTTCTTCAGAGCAGCGCGATATTCATACAAAATGACTTTAAAATCATCCAGCATTTCATTGCTTAACTCAGCGGGGTGAAACGTATTATACCCCTCTTTGGTATCTTTTACTAATTTCCTCCCTCGAAGATTGCGTTCTTTATCGATGATATACACTTTGGGAGTCCCTAACTTTTGGTCAAGGTTCTCGATCAGTTTTAATTGCTTGTGATACGCTTGAATTTCTTCAGCTGAGGCAAACACAAAACACCATTGTGCCATATCTGTAAAAGCGGACAAGGCATCAACTACTTTCTTCGCATCTTTCTCAGTCCCTATAGGGCAAATTACTACGAACTGGACATCTTTAAACTTATGATACGTTTGATAAATTTTCTGATTTAGGTTAAAAAGGTTGCCTCGGTTTATCAAAAGATCTGTCCCTGAAAACCCCAGAACGGTAACCTTATCATTTAAACTGATTTTTCCTCCGTCTAAAGTAGACCAATCTCCAAAATCAGCTGTTTTAGGGGTTACAATAGGAAGTTTTGTAAAACTGTTTACACCAGAAGCAAAAAAGAGGTACGCAACGATGGGTAAAATAAAAAGAACAAAAAGAACACTATTTTTTTTCATTGTGACAATGCTATTTATTAAAGTACAAAAATAAAAAAAGGCACGCAATGCGCACCCTTTTTTGAATTAATATCGTGTTAAAAATTCCATTTAATCGTGGAATTTTTAAAAACCTCATGAATATAATCTCCTTCTGTCAAAAGAATGAAAAGCAGGTAAATGATCAAGAAAATTAAAGGCAAAACAACTGCACTTCTTAAACTACTTTTTTCACCCTCCATGTGCATGAAGGCCCAAACTATATAGTACGCCTTATAAATTGTAAGGCCATAAAATATCCAGTTAAGCAAATTCATACCCATAAAATTATTCATGTGAAGAACTTCAGGTTTCAAAATCCCAAGAATAACTTCTATTATGGTAACGGCAGATAATATTCCGAAAACTTTCCAGATTCTGCCTATGTTAGATACGTGTACGTGTGACATGATAATTACTTTTTTTGAAAATTAAACAAGATAGAAAACGGTGAATACAAACACCCAAACTAAATCGACAAAATGCCAATAGAGCCCCACTTTTTCTACCATTTCGTAGCTACCTCTTTTTTCATAGGTTCCAATTAATACATTAAAAAATATAATAATATTAATTATTATTCCTGAAATAACGTGAAAACCGTGAAAACCGGTAATAAAGAAAAAGAAATCAGCAAATAATTTACTTCCATATTCATTTCTGACCAGATTTGCGCCTTCCACAACATAATGTGCCTGACCCAATCTAGATACGGATTCTTCTCTAGAAAGAATTGTTTTCTGTTTGGTTGCGGTCATCACTTCTGTTCGAATCAAAAGTTCAGGATGTGCTTTGAAACCGGCTTGAACCTCGGCTACAGAATAGGAAGGTAATGATGGCTCACTCATAAACCATTTGGCTTTATTTGGAGTCAATTGCTCTCTTTCTTCGTGCAGATTGGCAGCAAAATCAGCCAAAGCTACACGATTTCCGTCTTTATCAACAAACTGAAGCAAACTACCGCCTTTTGTTTCGATAGCGCCGTATTCGCCTTTGATGAAATTTTTCCATTCCCAAGCTTGAGACCCTACGAAAATCAAACCTCCAATAATAGTCAAAAACATATAAAGGATTACTTTGTTTTTTTTCATTTGATGCCCTGCGTCAACGGCCAAAACCATAGTCACAGATGAAAAGATCAAAATAAAAGTCATTAATGCTACATAATACATCGGAGCAGATACCCCATGCATAAATGGAAAGTGTGTAAACACTTCATCAGCCAACGGCCATGTCTCAATAAATTTAAATCTAGAAAAACCATACGCGGCTAAAAATCCAGAGAACGTTAAAGCATCCGATACGATAAAAAACCACATCATCAATTTGCCATAACTTGCCCTCATTGGCTCATTGCCGCCTCCCCAAGTTTTCTCTTCACTATTTGCAGTAGTAACTGTCGCTTCCATAAAAATTATTCGTTAAAAAGTTCCCAAATTTACGTTTTTTTCTTATTTAAAGAAATATAAAAACAAAAACAAATAAACCCATAATAGATCCAAAAAGTGCCAATACATTGCACCTAGTTCTATACCAAGGGTTTGAGATGAATTGTATTTTTGTTTAAAATGATTATAAATTATAATTAGTAGTGAAATCACACCACCAGCAAGGTGAATCAGGTGCACAACCGTTACAACATATAAAAAAGTAGTCGTTATTGAGCTTCCACTTCCCGTGAAATAATACCCGCTTTCGACTATTTCTCCAAAACCTGCAAACTGCAAAAAAACAAACAATATTCCTAATGCTAAAGTAGCTAAAAGAAACATTGTAGTTTGTGTTTGATTGTCTTTTTGAATCGCTTTTTTGGCTAGGTAAAAAGTCACACTACACCCTATAATTGCCGCAGTGCTATAGTAAAAAGCAATTGGCAATTGAAAATTCTTCAACCAGTCAGCTCTTGATTTACTCACTACAAAAGCACTCGTTAGTCCTGCAAACATCATAGTCATACTCACCATAGCAAACAACAAAATCAATTTATAGGATCTTGCCGTTCTTGATTTTTGCTCGGCTGCTGTCATTATCATTTCCATAATTTATCTTAAAAATTTATCAAATATATAGACTAATTGTAACAAAGTAATATAGGCTACACTAACTAACATCAAAGTTTTAGCCGCTTTTGCGGTTCGTAATTTATACAATCGAACGGCATAAAAAAGCATCCAAATACCCAGTAAAAATACAACAATTGCTGCAATTGGCGTGATAAAAAAACGTCCCGTATACCCTAAAACCGGCAATAAGGAAGCCAAAATAAGCCACACTGTATACAGAATAACCTGCAAAGCGGTTCCTTTGTCTTTCTTTCCCGTTGGTAACATAAAGAACCCTGCTTTTTCATAATCTTCGTATAGAAACCAACCAATAGCCCAAAAATGTGGAAATTGCCAAAAAAACTGAATCAAAAACAAGGTTCCTGCCTCTATTCCAAATTCTCCCGTTGCCGCTACCCACCCCAACATAAAAGGAATTGCACCCGGAAATGCCCCCACAAAAACGGACAATGAAGTCATTGTTTTTAATGGCGTATAAACACTTGTGTATAAAAATATGGAAATAGCACCAAACATGGCCGTCTTCGGGTTGATCGTATAAAGCATCGCAATTCCTATAACGGTAAGCAAACTTGCTACCAGCAATGCAGTGCGTTGAGACATTCTTCCCGTTGGAACCGGACGATTTTTGGTCCTGTCCATCAAAGCATCTAAATCTTTTTCAATTACCTGATTAAAGACATTCGAAGCGCCCACCATACAATACCCGCCTACAGCTAATTTGAACAACACCGCCCAATCTAAAGAGTGCAAATCATAAATCCCAAGCATAAATCCTGCAATAGATGAAAATACGACACTAACGGCTAAACGAGCCTTAGTGATTTCGCGGAAATCGATATAAATAGATTTTAATGAAAGGGTACTTTGTGTTGTGCTCAATGCTAAAGATGATTTGCTTTGTAAAAACTTTTGCAAAAGTAGGGTATCAAAAGGGATTTGACAAAAAACAATTCATAAAAAACTTTTTTAAAATGAAAATGAAAACTAATAGTCAAAATACCAGTTAAAAATATCAGCTCTTAATCCTAAAGTTAGCCAATTAGTGCTCTGATTGAAAGTTGTTGCCGTATTTTTTGAAGGGTCGAAACTCCTGTAAATATAGCTTCCAAAAAACTTTAGGTTGGTTGCCGGATTGACTAAATATCCCCCTTGAAAGTCCGCAATAAAAACAGCTGTTTTATTTCCTTGACCCACTTTTACACCACTGTCAAACGGCCTGTTTTCATCATAATCCTTGTAAATATTTCCTCCATAATTAAAAACATCTTCTGTTGTACCAAAATCCAGGCCTCGAGTTCCCATAGTAACTTTTGCGTCAGCAAAACACCTTCCTTTGTGGTATCGGGCAATTGCAATAAATTCCTTAAAATTTCCGCCCCACTGATGTCCTATACTTTGATTATTATGTCCATAATTTGTGATTGGAGCACTATGAGAATATACATACGGACGAACATGATTGTACTCTAACTGCAATAGTAAATTATCTACTTTGAAAGCATCAAAATATTTAATTCCAAGTTGGTATCCGTATTTATTTTTCCAGCTGTTATCCCGTTTTTTTACATCACCAAGCGAAAATTCATCGAGAACAAACTGTCCGTATAAGTTAATCTGGTTGCTCCATTTGTATTTATAAGTCAATCCTAAAAGCGCATTTCCGGTTCTTGCTGACGAAGCAAATTCGACCGCACGATAAAAAATTATGGGATTCACAAAACTCATGTCAAATCCTCTCTCATTGGTATTTGTCCAAATCACAGATTCGAAGAAACCTAGATTCAGCCTGTTCGAAACATTCCAACTCAAATAATGGTTGGCCATAAACTTCGTAGCGTAGGTTCTTTCCAGCGTAGCGTCCGGGCGAACGTCTTTAAGCCACATATAAGTATTGGTATATTTTATTTTCCAAAAATTAGTATTCAATTTAAAATAAGGATAGGGACTGGCGCCATCACTTTCTAACAAAGAGCGATAACCATCCCCAATAAAATTTCTTCCGTAACCCAATTGCATATCAATATGTTTGCTGGGCGCAAAAGTCAAATTGGCTTCGGCCAAAGGAAAATCATACGAATCCGTTTTGAAATCTTTTGCAATTCCGATTCCCGGAATAATCGCAGGATTGCCTCCATCCGGTTTGATTGACTCAGCATACCGATTGTAATAATCCGCAAAACGACCCTGACTTTCAAAAATGGTTGTGGTAAAATTGAGTTGTTTTCCTATACCACCACGAAAATTTATCCCCCGTGTATTTACATAAGTATAAGAAGCCTCCGTTTGGGTAGCCTTCCCAAGCTGCAGGTCAAAAATAGGGTTAACTGTAAACCAATAGTCTTCCCCTTGAATTGCAACTGTACTCTCATTCCATAGTTTTCTGGCCCACCAGCCGGAAACATTCTTTTTCAGCTTTTCATTGGCTCCTTTTAAGTCATAATATTTTGACACCTCCGTGTACGTATATGGTTTTGATGCCGTATGATTATTGCTCCCCACTTGATTTAACGAAGCATCAAATTGCGCATAATAACTGTGTGAAAAGGGCACATTCAAATGGCTATCAAATTCAGGGTTATTAAATTTTTTATACACGATGCTATCCAGTTCTGTTACCTTTTTATTGCTACTAGGCAGGAATTCGGCTTTCGCCAAAGCTTCAGCAACAACTTCTTCCCTGCTTTTTAAAGGAATTGCAATCGTCATTGTAAACTTATTATAGGTGGGGTTACCGTTGTAGGTTGAGGGTTGAATTTTAGGCAATTTTGCAAAAACTCTTTTGGTTTCCTTTATCAGGTCTTGCGCTATGGCATCTACATAAATCACTTTAAATACCCCCGTATTATCTACTTCAAAGAGCACTTTTACCGCTCCTTGAAAATCATTTTGGACTAGGTGCTCTGGAATTTCAAAGTTTTGAAAAACAAAATCCTGAACCTGATTATAGAAACACGTTTCTAATGTTTTGGATTGCAAGTTTACACAATCTGGAAAAACAGGAAGTCGTTCGGCTGAATTTCCTGACTCTTGCAGTAAACTATTAATCTGCTGAGCGTTTGTATAGAAAGAAGACAGGAACAAAAGCATTACAAACACTGTTTTTTTTACCTCAATTTCCTTTATAAATCTAATATTCATTGTGTGAATTTTGACCGTTAGCAATCATTTTAGCTCCCGAAGTTCCTATTCGTCTCACGCCTAATCGGATCATTTCAACAGCTTCCTCATACGTCCGCACTCCTCCGGCAGCTTTTACCGGTAAAGGCGACGCATTTTCGAGCATCATTTTTATAGCAGGAATCGTAGCGCCATTGGGCAGATTATTTTCCGTTTTATAAAATCCGGTTGAAGACTTCACAAAAATCGTAGCGAACAACTCTTGCTGAAAATTAGAAACAATAACATTTTTAATCAAACTTGATAATTGGATGATTTCTTTATCATTGAGCGCTGCAACTTCAATAATCCACTTTACAACTTTCTTATTGGCCAATCCCAATTGCGTACACTTTAGAATTTCATCTTTGACCAAGTCAATTTCACCATTTTTGAAGGCTTCATAATTACAAACAAAATCCAGATCATCAGCCCCATTATCTATAGCCTGTCCGGCCTCAATCAACTTCTGTTCAATTGAAGATTTGCCCTGCGGAAAATCAATTACAGTTCCTATTTCCAGATTTGAATGTGCCGAAAGAATCATTTTTCTAGCTAAAGGAACCATCTCGGGACGTATCATAATGAGTTTAAAGCGTTCCTCAATGGCTTCCTGAATAAATCCCTGAGCCACAAGCGTATTTTCTTCATGACTGAGACCCGCTTGTACCGCAGTTTTCAAATAGGTTGAGTCTAAATATTGCTTGATATCCATAGCGATTTTGATTTCATAATTATAGTGAACTCTGACTGACAAAAATACATTTTATATGCACATGAGCTTAGTGCTAGATCGTACAATTTAATTATTTTTGATACTACAACTGATACTTTCACTACCTTAAAAATAGTATAAATCCTGTTCCGTAAAACCGCAACTCTTCTAGTGCCTAAAACATAAAATCCCACAAGAAGTGGGACTTTATCTTTGTGTTTTTATTTCTTAAACAGCACCGCGATTGCTACTGCCAGCACCGCTCCGGATGTATTTGCTGAAACATCATATATGTCTGCATGTCTGGAAAGGGTAAACAACTCTTGTGAAATCTCGATTACTATTCCAAAAAAAAAGGAAAACAAAAAAGAAAACACTAACGGTTTTAAACTATTCGAACTGCTTATCTGTTTTTTTAAAAACAAATAACAAAATGACGTTAGTACAAAATGAAAAAAAGCATGGACATATTTATCTATATTGGACACATTCCCAAGAGGGACATTGTTCAATTGTATTAAACAAAAAAAGGCAATAATTCCAGCCCATACAATAGCTGCCCACAAAAATAGTTGCTTATGCACCAATAATTTCTTTATACGAATCACTCGAAAGAAGCGAATCAAATTCAGCAACATTAGTTACTTTAATTTTTACCATCCATCCGGCGCCATAAGGATCTGAGTTGACACTTTCCGGAGTGTTCTCTAGTGCGTCATTAAAAGCGATAATTTCTCCTGAGAGAGGAAGAAACAAATCAGAAACCGTTTTAACCGCTTCCACAGTCCCAAAAACCTCATCTTTCTCTAAAGTCTGATCTAAAGTTTCCACCTCAACATACACGATATCACCTAATTCTTTTTGCGCAAAATCAGTGATTCCTACTGTTGCAATATCCCCTTCAAGGCTTACCCATTCGTGATCTTTTGTGTACTTTAAATTTGCTGGTATGTTCATATTATTGTAATTGATAATTATTAAATGATAATTTGAATTTTATGTGACAAATGTAGCAATCTCAATTCAAATCTGGTTTAGATTTAAAGAAAATTAATTCCCAAAATTATACCGAAGTGTAAACCCGGAACGAACATTTGTCAGTGGAAAAGAAGTCGAGATTACTGCTTTAGAAAAAGAATGATCGTAATAGAAAATAGCCGTAAGGTTTTTACTAAAGGAATAATCAGCTTTTACGGTAAGTGACCACAAATTTTGACCGCCTGCCAGCTGATTGTTGTTATAATCCAAGTACCTTACAATGGTTTGATTGTTCCGATAGGACAAATCTGCTTTCAAATTAATATCGCTTTTTATTATTCCTGTAGGATTATCCGCGAGTCTGGAAGAAAAAATAACATCTTTGAAACGGTAGCCTAGCCCAACCACATATTCAATTCCTTTGACTTCGGTCAATAAATTATTATCAAAACTCATGGATAACGCTCTGTCTTTTTTGATTTCGGCCAATACTTTCAAGGAACTTTTCAGTTCAAAATCCATTCGCAACAACGGATTAAATTGCTCTACTAAATTGATATTAGACATGATGGTTTGATTAAAAAAATTACCACTTGCATCAGTTCCGTCGGGTGTTTTATCGTATTCAAAATTTGATCTGAATGCATTTATCGTATATGAAGCCCTGTAATTATGCTGCAGGGAGAATCGTTTGAAATTCTTTTTAAAAACTTCATAACGCATCAGTCCATTATATTTCACAGCCCAGTTTGGGATTGGAAAATTTCTAAAAATTCCCAGCGAAACAGCGGAAGCATCTCCCCCGGAATAAGCAGCTAAAAACGCTGGTAACAATACGGCCTGATTATTTTTTCCATAACCCAAAGGGAATCCTTCCGGATCCAGGTTACTCGGATTATTAATGTCGATGCCGCGCTGTGTTGCCAGTCGATTTGCCACAGTAAGCCTGTTTGATCTAAAGTCATCAAATGCAGCTGATATATTTTCATCACTACCCGAAAAGGAAGTTTTTATCAGAACGGTCGATATCGAGAAAATCCCGGCAGTGTAGGGAGATCTTGCGTTATAAACGCCATCGGTAACGTCATATTGTTCCGAAAAATTTTCAGAGTAGGCCCGGTCTAAAGTCAAATCAATTTTTAATTCCGGCAGTAAATCTACATTTGCTGTAGCTTTAAATAATTTATTTGTCACTCGGGAAAAATTTTGGTTGAAATCCGGATAATTGGTCAGCCATCCATTTTTTGCTGCTTCAAAGCGAACATCATCCTGACTTCCAAAAATAAATCCTAACGATGGTCTTGAAGAACCCAGAAACCCCACGCTTGGTGTGTATCCCGGCAAAACGGTACCGCTATTGTGTGTATAGGTCATCTGAATGTTTTTGACACTAGTCAACATCCCAATCAAACCATCTACAAATGGATTGTTTTTTGGAGCTTGGTTTGCATTCCTATTTACTATTTTTTCTCCCGGTTTTGGAGCAGTCATTCTAGGTTTAGGTACTGTCTTAGTACTGTTTTTGGCAAGTCCTAAATATTTATACAACAAATCCATATTGAATGTTGCATTCAAATTATTGGAATTTGCATTTTGAACGGTATTTCCCAGATTATAATTAGCGCCTTCAATTTGTATTTCTGACAAAGCATTAGAAGTACGCTGCCAGCTGTAATCACCGGTATAAGAATACGTTGCTCTTACAAAACTGAACAACGGAATTTTATTAATTGGAATTTCATAATTCAAAACCAGTTGTTGCATGTGTTGATTTGGATCTCCCATGTCCCAATAACTATCCCAAATTGTAAACGTATCAATAGGCTCATTATTCTCGTTCAAATAGCTTTTTACAATATTGCTGGATGAAGCGGTATAGTTTAATTTCAGTGATTTTGTCAAATTATAATTAAATCCATATTGGTAATTAAAAGCAAAATTTCTGCGATACAACGGATCAAGTCCTATGCCTTCTACCTCAACCTGTCTGAATTGCTGACGGTTGTATTGTCTAATAATATTGCTGTTAAACGAAATATTTGAAGGTAAATAATTAAAATTAAAATCACTCAGTAACTTCCAATAATTACTGTTTTTCATGAACTTAGTTTTCTTGAACGGCTCCACTGATTTAGGCTGAAATGTGTACGCATAATCTACAGAAGAGTTTACCTGTTGATCCACATAATCTTCGATTTCAAAATCATGTCTTTCTACTTCATTAAAAGATTGCGAAAAAGTAAAGTTTTCCGGGTCGTAAACATGCTGTTTTTGTTCCGGACCACGTTCTTTTCTAACCCCGATAAAGTTTATGCTTTTGCGTTTTGTATAATCAATAGCTCTACTGGCAATATTATCTCTTTGATTTTGATCCGTGGTTTTATCCAGTAACTGTTTTAGTTTTATATCTTGATTAAAAGGATCGTATTCCGGCGTTATTGTTTCTTCGCCTATAGCGTAATTAAAAGGCAGGTTAATCTGCCATTTTGGAGGCAGTAATTTTCCTAAATTCACATTAGCAACAATAGTATACTGTTGCGTATCTTCTCTGCTTCTTTCATTTGGGCCTTGTTCCAATGCTCCAAAACCAATAGTGCTTTTTCTACCGGAAGCTGAAACAGTGGCGAAATCAGCTAAATTTGAATCAATATTCAACACTGCGGCCATTCCGCCTTTGTTATCCATATCGGCCAGGCGAAGTTCATTAAACCAAACTTCTCCTTTAATATCGTTGCGGGCATCATTGTTTTTTACCCCAACCATTAAGGTTCGCACTAACCCAAAATTAGGATTCCCCTTAACTCCTATTCTTAATTTATTTATTTTATTGCCCAGGGAGGAATCCAATTCATCTTCATTTTGATAATAAATCCCATCTAATGGCAGTGTGGCAGGATCGATACTCATAGCCAGAATCTTCAATTGCGTTAATAAAGCAAGTGACAAATCAATTTCATTCTCTGCGGGCCAAACTGTTTCGGCACTCAAAGGTGAGCAATCAGAATTAGATGCTGATGATGGCGTGGTGACTTTTAAAGGAATTTCAATTTGGTAAAAATTCTGGGTAAAATCATTTCCAAAACGAATGAAACCTACCATTTGATTTTCTTGAAGTGCAATTTCGTTTGGTAAAGATTCTGCATGCAAAAACATTTTTAATTTCTTGAATTGGCGCATATCAATACTAACGTTTTTAAAAACGGCTCTGGAGTCTAATGGTTCCAGTCCGTTTCCGGATACCCGCAAGGCTAATGATTGTTCGTTTTGATTAATTACCGTGTTGTTATTAAACAGTTGTTCACGCGTTACGCCCGGTGGAGTAATGTAATTAACAGGACATCTTTGGTTGTTTTCCTGAACATTTACGGCTAAAACATCTAAATTAGTATTGTCATCGTCTATGTTAGTATCATTAAAATCAAGGGTATTGGTATAGCGCCTCCATTCTCCTCGAACTAAATCCAAGGCTCCAAAACGAACCGTTACTTGATCTTCAAAACCGGTCATAAACATTCTCATGAAACGAATAGATCTAAAATCGGAAATATTTCCTATTGTGTTTTCAGGTTGCGAAACCGGAATTTTAAACTGCAGCCATCGGGCCTCTGTATTTGAACCATCGGGCAAGGTCACTTGCGTATTTCTAATATCCGTAATGTAATTTTGTCCCACGGCCATATTGGGCTGGACAGTAATGCTGTATTCATAATACGCATTAATGGTATTCATCGTATTATCCTTATTGATATCCTCGACATCAGGAAGAGTGGTAGACCCTCTGTTAGGATCATTGATATCTACTGTTGAGTTGCCATCAGTACCGTTGTACATTTTGTATCGATCAATAATGCCGCCTGATGCATTCAAGTAAAAAGTATAGTCATCTGCCGCTGGATCCAGCTCAGAAGCAAAATTAGTATATACTGATCCTTCATTAGCATTAGACAAACCATCTAAACCAATGTCTTGATTTTTTCTATTATCAACATTTGTGTCAAAAGCATAAATCAATGATTGAGAAGCCGGGACATCGCCCCATATTGGCTGTGGATTTGCCACTATCTGATCCGGTCCTAATCCGTTTTCATATTGTTTTCTTCCATCTTTCAGGACATCCTCTGATATCTCTCCTAAGTTGAAGTATATTTTACCCGTATTTGTTTGTGCTGCCTGACCATTTCCTACATACGGATCTAAAATCCAAAACTGGATGTATTCCACATTTCCTTGTTCGAAATTAGTCGAATTTAATGCTCGCATGATTCCACCAAAATTGTCTTTGGCATTTGCACCAACATTTAGGCTGTTGTTATATGGCCCCCGTTCTAAAGGATAATAACTTAAATCTAATGTGTTTATCACTTGTGATTGTCCTTGAGCGATATCTGTCAGGGGATACAATTCCTGACTAAAAATTCTTCTGGTGGTATTGAAGGAAAGGTCTTCATTAGAAACACCGGATGGTTTTTGTGTATAAAATATCGGATCTATAGAATACCATGATAATTTGGCTCTTTTAAACCCGTAACTTAAGTCATTGGCACTGGCATTAAAATCATACGTACTAGTTGTGTTTTTTTCTGGGGTTGATGCAAGACTCCAAGAATATGGGCTTCGCATATCAATAGTAGATTGAGTTCCTTCAAAATCATCTACATAAATCGTAGATTCACCCTGAAATTGATCTGCTTTAGGCGAATCCGGTTTCAAGAAAGCAACTTCGCCTCGTATAGAAAGATTAGAAGGCACATCCGTATCCAGATTGGGTAATTTATTTACCAATCGAGTCAAGAATGGCACTTCGGTTGAAAAATTAGTATTAAATCCAAAAATAGTATTGTTGACCGATTCCTGTCCAAAACTCGATTTTTGAGTAAATGGCCTTTCGCTCATTTTCAAAAAAGTGGCTCCAACCACAAAATTATCAGCAATTTTATGCTCTACATTTACACCCATAAACCGCCTGGTTTGCTGGCCAAAAACAGAGTTGTTTTCCAATGACACCTCAATAGGCGTATTAGAGGCTTGAAGTGAAGCATCTAAAATCTGTACGCGACCCAATTGATAATTGACACTGTAGTCAATTCCTTCTACCAGAACCCTTCCTGCTGCGGTCACTACAACAGAACCTCTAGGAACATTAAAAGCGCCAATTGGTATTCCATCACCACCTGTAGATTTGTATTTCCCTCTTAATAAGAACTTATTTTTCTCACTATCCTGCAAAGCCCCTGATTGGGTGTTGCGGTACATATTGCGGAACACATATTTTTTCTGATTCTCATTATAAGAATTTACATTGTTATAATTTTCTATTAAAGCGGGGTTTGCTAATTTAGAAAACAACAATTCTCCAAACGGTTCTTTTGTGGTAAAAATAATTCTTCCGTTTTGAGCATCTATAGTCAGCCCTGGCATAAAGTCAAAAAAACCATCACCTCCGGCTTGCGGATCATTATTGAAATTTAATTTGTCTAAATTAAAGACTTTCAACAATGGTGTGCTGGTAACGGTATAGTCTTTTGGGGGAATTTCATTTTTATTGTTAGCATCCGGAAAAGGACTTCCGGATACTTCCGTAATATAGTTTAGAGGCGAAGGATCCGTGTAGAGAATATTAAATCTGAAATCTTCTTGTTTCAATTGATAGCCCCCTTGAATCTGATAGATATTTTTCATCATCAGGTTCCAAATAGGGTTTCTAACGTTAGTCAAATTACTTTTCAGCATTTTCAATATCAAACTTTGCGAGATAACCGCTTGATTTGAGGAACCATTCCCCGTAACCACCGTTGCATCTACTCCATCATTACCAAATTCCCCCACTTGATAGACCTGATCGCCTATGGTATATTGATACGCCACTGCCAGAACCTCATCATTTGCCAGTCGTTGTTGCAATGAAATATATCCTAATTGTGAATTAAAAGTATATTCATTTGGATTCAGTTTTCGAGCATTTTCTAGTTTAGAATAATCCTGTGCTTCACTTACTGTCACATTAAAACCGGAGTTTGCCGTTACAATTTCACGTATATTGGGATTCAGCAAACCTCCTCCTGTAGTAATTTGTGCCGGATCATAATCATTATTTGAATTGTCAGCAGGAGAATCTAAGGGATTATTAAAAATACCTGTTGATGGATCTAAAACAACTACTTCGTTGTCTGCCAAACCCGATAATTGTCCTTCCCCTAAATCCTGAAGTGCAATAATATTTCTAAGGTTATTATTCGTGGTCGTGACACGGTTTTGCTTATTGGTTACCCAAATTTCGATTCGGGAGATCTGAACTCTACTGTCAATAAAAGGATAATTTGCCAGGGATTTATCATACCTGTTTCTAAAATATTGGGATAAGAAAAAATGCCTGTCACTATCATAATCTAAGGCAAACATCTCAAAATCTTCAATTGTGCCTCCACCTTGAGCGATTAAACTTTTAGTCTGCGATTTTTGTTCCGAAAAAACACCAGTGACTGTTGTTTTCCCAAACTGTAATTGTGTTTTTACACCAAATAGACTTTGTGCTCCCCGGATCAAGGAACTATTCAATGGCATGCTGACATTACCCACTTCTATTTTTTGAATAATATCGTCCTCTGATGGTGCATATTCCAGCTTGATCAGGTTTTGAAAAGCAAATGTTGACTGCGTATCATAATTTACATTTACATTGAGCCGAGTCCCTACCTTTCCCATCAAACTCATGCTAATTCTTTGATCAAAATCAAATGAAGTAGTAGTCCTGTTTCTCGGGGAAAATGAGGGATTATCTTGTTTGGTATACCGCATTCCTAAATCCATTTCAACAGATCCGGTAGGTTTTACATCAATGGTATTGCTACCAAAAACAGATTCAAAAAGCCCTGATTTTACATAATATCGAGGTAATAAATCTCTTTTAGCAATTTCACTTCCTTCCTTTTTTCCGTCAATAGCGTCTACTTTTTTCTTGAAATAATCCCGCATGGATTCCTTCAAAACAAGATTTTCATACTCTTTTGGTGTTAAAATAATAGGGTAATTAATAGAAAAACCATCCACGGAATTTGTATAGATGTACCTGTCAGTTACAGGATCATAGGTATATGCCGAAAGGACACTTTGAGGATTTTTTAACTGTACCTTCCCTATAGAAAATCCGGTTTTTACGGTATCCTGAACTGCCTGAGTTACTTGTGCATTTGACATAAAACCACAAAATAAAACAAGTGAAAAAATACAAATTTTATGCATACAACTCGTGTTTCTTGAATCCCTTTTTATAGATTTTTCAATGCTTTTTTGATGATTGTTTCCACTGTGGCGTCCGGATCTTCTTTAACAATTTTTTCTATAATTTTTTCCGAAGTTTTTCGTACAAAACCTAAAACTTCCAAAGCTGATAACGCTTCATCTCGATTTGTATTGTTCTGTGACATAGAAACTTCATCTAAGTCGTATAATTTTAATACTTTCTCTTTTAGATCCAGTATGACTCTTTGTGCTGTTTTACTTCCAATTCCTTTTATAGACTGAACAGTAATTACATCCGCAGTCGCAATTGCTTGTATGATTTGTTTAGGATCTAGCGAGGAAAGCATTGTTCTTGCTATGCTCGCTCCTATTCCTGAAACGGACAATAACATTTTGAATATTTCTCTTTCTGACTTTTCCATAAAACCAAAAAGTGTATGCGCATCTTCTTTTATCTGAAGATACGTATACACTTTTATAAAATCTGTACTAGGAAGTAACGAATAGGTATGTAAGGAAATATTTACGTGGTAACCTACGCCACCACAATCAATAATTATGTGAGTGGGTGATTTCTCAACTAGTTTCCCTTGTAAGTGTGCTATCATGAATTAACAATATGTTAACAAATATAACAAAATTAGCATACTATTTTAGTAAATTCATTAATTTAACTTTGTTAGCTTCTTGACGCTTTTCTGAATTTAATTTATTTTTTCTTTTGTTTTTCCTGAGCATCAATCACAGCAATAGCTGCCATGTTTACCATTTCCTCAACACTGGCTCCCAATTGAAATATGTGAACAGGTTTTCCCATCCCTAACATGATTGGCCCAATAGAATCTACTTTATTTAGTTCTTTCAACAGTTTATAGGTGATATTAGCCGATTCCAAATTGGGGAAAATAAGGGTGTTTACTTTTTTGCCTGCCAATTTAGAAAACGGAAATTTCTCTTTCAGCATTTCTGGATTAAGGGCAAAATCAGCCTGAAGTTCTCCATCAATAATCATTTCCGGATGATTTTCATGCAAATAAGCAACCGCTTGTCTTACTTTAGTGGCACTTTCATTTGAGGAAGATCCAAAATTAGAATAGGAAATCATGGCAATGACTGGCTCTACTCCAAACATTCTGGCGGTTTTAGCTGTCATAACTGCAATTTTTGCCAAATCATCTGCTGATGGATTAATATTTATAGCCGTATCAGATAAAAACATTGGTCCACGAGCCGTCATCATCATATTAGTTGTAGCCACCAGCGAAGCCCCAGGTGCTTTCTCGATAAGCTGTAAAATAGGTTTTACCACCGTAGGATAGCTTCTGGAATATCCTGTTACCAATGCATCAGCTTCGCCTTCATTGACCATCATAGCCGCAAAATAATTTCTTTCGCGCATCAGCTTCTGAGCATCTAATAATGAGATTCCTCGTCTTTGTCTGGAGGCCCAGTATGTTGTGGCAAACTTATTTCTTCGACCTTCTTCTTCAGTGATTTTCGGATCAATAATTTCAACATCGGCATCAAAGCCAATTTCTGCTTTCAATTCTAAAATAATTTCTTTATTCCCCAATAAAACTGGAAAACCTATTCCTTCTTCCAATACTATCTGGGCTGCTTTCAAAACATCTAAGTGATCTGCTTCGGCAAAAACGATTTTTTTAGGATCCATTTTAGCTCTATTGGTAATCAATCGAACCATTTTATTATCATTCCCTAAACGCTCTAAAAGTTCCTCTTCATACTTGACCCAATCCGTTATAGGATTCAATGCAACCCCAGAATCCATTGCTGCTTTAGCTACCGCCGGAGCAACAACTATAATCAATCTTGGGTCAAAAGGAGAAGGTATAATATAATCCCGTCCAAATGTTAACTTTTTAGCCCCGTAAGCGATATTCACTTGTTCAGGAACGGACTCTTTCGCTAAAGCTGCCAGCGCTTTGACTGCAGCCATTTTCATGGCTTCATTTATTTTGGTCGCACGCACGTCTAAGGCACCCCTAAAAATATAAGGGAATCCAAGAACATTATTCACTTGATTAGGATAATCAGACCTTCCAGTAGCCATAATCACATCTTTTCGAGTTGCAATGGCTAAATTATAATCAATCTCCGGATCTGGATTTGCCATAGCGAAAACGATAGGATTTACAGCCATTCCCTGTAACATTTTAGGGGTCATAATATCTCCTGATGATAACCCTAAAAAGACATCAGCACCAACTAAAGCTTCTTCAAGACTGATAGGTAAAATGTCTTTGGCATATTTTAATTGTAAATCAGACAATTTCGGATTGTCTTTGGTCAACAATCCTTTGCTGTTATACATTAGGATATTTTCTAGTTTTACACCCAGTAAAATATATAAATTTGCACAAGCAAGAGCGGCTGAACCTGCTCCTGAAACTACCAATTTTACATCTTCTACATTTTTACCGGCCAGCTCAAGGGCATTTAGCAATGCTGCCGAAGAAATGATGGCTGTACCATGCTGATCATCGTGCATCACGGGTATATTAAGCTCTTCTACAAGCCGTCTTTCTATTTCGAAAGATTCCGGTGCTTTGATATCTTCCAGATTAATACCCCCAAAAGTTGGCGCTATGTTCTTTACCGTCTGGATGAATTCTTCTATATCTTTTGTCCCAATTTCAATATCAAATACGTCGATATTGGCGAAAATTTTAAACAACAACCCTTTTCCTTCCATTACTGGTTTTGACGCTTCCGGACCAATGTCTCCCAATCCTAAAACTGCAGTTCCATTAGTAATCACTGCAACTAAATTTCCTTTTGCAGTATATTTATAAACATTGTTTACGTCTTTAGCAATTTCTAAACACGGCTCAGCTACACCAGGAGAATAGGCCAAAGATAAATCTCTTTGTGTTGCATATTTCTTGGTGGGAACTACTTGAATTTTACCAGGAGTCGGCTTTGCGTGGTATAATAATGCTTCTCTTCTTTTGCTATTCTTTTCCATTGTTTTTAGATTTTATTCTAGCGCGTAAAGATAGGGGTCTAGATTTAAAAAGAGAGGACTTTTCTCCCATTCTTTTGCATAAAAAGGTCTGATTTGATTCCAAAAAAAAAGCTACACGTAATGCAGCTTTAAATAATTATTATTTTTTTGAATCTTTTTTATTGGGTAATGTAGGAGTTTAAATGTTGAATAGTCTCTTTTTGGATCTCGATTATAGCCTTTACCACATCACTTATTGAGATAATTCCAATTACAATTTCATTTTCCAAAACGGGCAGGTGACGCACTCTTTTGGCACTCATCAACTCCATGCAGTACTCCAAATTATCCGATGGACTTACTGTAACCACATCCGTCTCCATGATTTCATAAACAAAGGCTTTCTTTGAAGATTTTGCTTTCAGAACAATTTTCCGAGCATAATCTCTTTCAGACAGCACACCTTTCAAAATCGTATCTTCAATAATAAGAATTGCTCCGATGTTTTTTTCACTCATCACTGACAATGCTTCGTAAACAGTGTTAGTGGAAAGTATGGAATACACTTCCTTCCCTTTAGTACTTAAAATTTGATTAACTGTCATAATTGATTCATTTAGTGAATCATAAAGTTAAAAAAAATATGCATTCAAACAACAAAAACTTTTTTTTAAGCTCTAAAATATAGCATCAGGAGAAACCAACGCTCCTAATTTAGCTTTTAATTCTTCATTCAAAATTTGTAATCCATATTGATAGGACGCATTCATCCAGCCAAAACCTTCCTTTGCGATGTAATCAAATTCAGTCCCTACATTACCATATTCGGCAAAAACTTTATGGGAACTGATTTCCAAATCGAATTTTTCAGGGATTGTTCCATTATAATCCACTGCATTTCTAGTAATTAACCACAACCATCGGTACACCATTTCTTGTGCTTTATCTAGATAATTATAGTTAATCAATCCTTCCCACAGCAACATTTGGTGCGGTGCCCAACCAAAAGGATAATCCCATTGTCGTTGCGGTACCTCTTTTGAAGCATTAGCAATACTAGCCTTAGTGCTTCCTGTAATTCCACCTGTTTTCACAAATTGCGGCAAAGCAATTTCAACTAATTTTTTGGCCTGATTTTCATCACATAACCCAGCCCACAAAGGAAAAAATGTTGTCGCCGCTTCAAACGGGAACTGCTTATGGCTCACAAAATCATAATCAAAATACATACCTGCGTCCTCGTCCCAGCACAATTCATTCATTTTTGTTTTTCTGGAAAGTGCTTTTTGCTCCCATTCTTCTGAAGTGTAAAGGATCTCGCCACTTTGAAAAGCATTACTAAAATATTCTTTTATCAAGTAAGCGACATCTTTTTCATATTTGTAAAGAAAACTATTGACATCTACTGAATTCAAATTAGTACACGTATTTATCAGGCGGTTTGTTGTATCATGCCCGCTTTCTCTCATGCTTCGATCATGAACAAAATAAATGTCCAGTTCGTCATCAACAAGCGTTCGCTGTAAATATTGTTTTTCAAATTCTCGAATAGGTAAATTGTATTTTTTAGCATACGGCTCTAAAACATCATCAAAATGCCCCGGTTCTACTTCAAATGGCATTCCAATTCCATCGGCTTTATACCTGTTTAAACCTGTTGGGGTCAAGCGATTTCCTTGCACCATCCAAACTGTATTGTATTCCAAAATGACCGTTTCCAAATGGCTTCTTAACCAGTCTACACTTGGCGTTTTCTTTTTTGCAATTTCGATTAGCAAAGAAGAATACAAAGGCGGTTGTGTTCTGGTCAAATAATAACTTCTATTCGCATTCAGAATTTTACCATACTGTATAATTTGGTATTTAAAATTTTCAGCAATTGCGATTGCTTTGTCTAATTGACCATCTATTAACAAGCCAACGCCAATAAAATAGCTGTCCCAACCATACATTTCGTTGAATCTTCCACCAGGAACCACAAAAGGCACACCTTGCAGACTGTATAATTTTTGTTCCAGAGCCAAAGCCAGAATTCCTGGTTTTTCATTTAAAGTTTCCACATATTCCACCGAATAATTCTCAGGCAGAATTTCAACTTTAAAATTTGGCAATTCTTTTTCTAATTCTTGAAAATAAGCAACTCCCGTTTTGTCTTTGGCAGCAACATAAAGTGTTGCCACATCACTGGACGTTTTTTCATCTTCAATAATTTGTTTCAACCCTTTTTTATCAATGGTACGAGTCAGTTCCTCCCAATAATCATCCTTGATTTTTCTTGAAATTCGGTGAACTGGATTCTCTTGAATGCGACTCAAATCGACTTCACCCAATACTGAATTCGCTTCCTTAAGCTGCGCTAATTCCTGTAATAAATTGGACAAATGATATGTACCTATGATAGCCACTTCCTGTTTGGTGTTTTCGTCAACCAAAACAAATTTTTTAGGCCCATTGTCGTCTTTCGTAATTTTTTTATCCTGATCTGTATCCTCTTGAAGTAATAGTTCCTGGAATACTTTGTCTATGTTGAGTATGAATTTCATTGTTTAGCGGTAAGTTTTTTTAAAATAAAGAAAGAAACAAGCAGTAATGACATTGGAATTAAAGTGTAATAAAAGGCGTTTTCAGGGCCTTCATTTTTAAATAAGTAACCAATAACTCTAGAGCCCAAAGTACCACCAAGTGCTGAGAAAACCACAATTAAACCAGTCATAGAACTGTGTAATTTTTTTGGCAAGGCACTTAAAACTACTGAATTTAAAAGCGGATAAATCGGTGCAATAAAAAGTCCTACTAACGGAAATGCAAATCCTATCAAAGGAATATCGCTTAATGAATTGATTTCTTTGACATTCAATCCAACTGTTTTAGGAAGTACAAAAATCACAATGAGCATAGCTGCTATAATACAAAAACTGAGTACCCAAATCCAATTGACTCTTTTAGTAATTACCCCAGCAACAAGTCGGCCTACAGCCAATGAAATAGCCAAAATACTCGCCATCATGATACTGATATTCTCCGGAAGATGCAACACCTTATTATTGAAAGTAGGCAACCAAGACATAATTCCCTGCTCAATCATTACAAATAGGAATGCGCTGATTACAAAAACGATGGTTAACAGTTTCGCAAATAATTTGAACATTTGTTTGAAGTCATCAGCTAGATCAACGCCCGGAATTTCAATTTTATTTTCGAATTTAGTAAAAAATAAAAAACCAAAAGACAATAACGAAATACCGGCCAATAACCAATACACGTTCAACCAAGCATCTGGATTCGCATCTGAATTAAAAGCCGGAAACAAGAAATACGCTAATGCAATTCCTATCATAAACACGCCTTCAATGCTACTCATCAAACTATTGTGTTCGTGTTGATTGGTTGTTATGGTTCCAATAAGTGAATACACCGATACTTTTATCAATGCAAAAGAAACGCCCACGGTAGCAAAAAGCAATTTGGCCGTTCCAAAAGAATTTCCATAATACATACTGACGCAAGCTGCTGAAACCAAAGCCAAACCAATAAGCATAGCTTTCTTATATCCAATTCTGGGTAAAAACGAAGCGATTAAAAACGAAACTATAGCAATGGGCAAATCCTTGTATGCTTCCAAAACACTGGCTTGAAATTCATCTACACCATAATTTTTTTGCGCCTTTAATATCACAATTCCCACGCTGTTCAGCAGAATTGCAAATACAAAGTAGTTGAGATACATGGCTAATTTTATAGTGCTTTTTTTCATGTTTTATCTATTATAACAATTAATTTTTATTCAAAGACATTACAAATCGGAATTTAAATATTCCTGAATATCTATTCCTTCTGGCAATCTGCCTACATTCTGAAGTTTCAATACTGCCAGTTTCTGTGCAATAGTTATTGTTTCTTCAAAGTTTTTATTCAACAATTGTGCATATAAAAAACCCGTCCAGAAAGCGTCTCCTGCTCCTGTGGTGTCTTTAATATCTTCTACCGGCAATGCTTTTTGATGAAACCTTCCATAGTCAACATTAGACAATACTACGCCATCTTTCCCTTTTGTCAAACAAATCGTTGAAGCGCCCAAGCTATGAAAATAATCAAAAATAAAATTTTCGGTTTTTTCTTCCGTAAAAAGACGGTAACAGTCATCTTCGCTTAATTTTACCAAAGGATTTGTTGACAAATAATCCTTTAAAACCTCACTTGCCTCTTCCCGATCAGGCCAAATTCTCTCCGAAAAATTAATATCAATACTCGTTTGTAATCCTAATGCTTTCGCTCGTTTGGCACTTTCCACAATAGTGGTCCGAGCTGGATTTTTGCTTAAAGCAAAACAAGTCGTATGGAAAATTTTAGCACTTTCCAGTAAATCATTCGGTATTTGACTTTGCTCAATCTGACAATCTGCTTCTCTGTACGGAATAAAATCCGGCGTACTTGTCGATTTTGAAACAAATATTACAGACGTCGGATGACTTTCTGATATTCTAATTTGTGACGTAATGACATGATTTGCTTTTAACTTTCGAACAATATATTCGCCTAAACCATCTTCTCCACAGGTGGCCACTAATACTGATTTCAGACCCAAACGCGCAGCATTTACGGCCAAATTTGTTGGCGAACCGCCCAGAAAACGATGGTAATCTTTGGTTCTATTTATAGACGTATTCATTTCATGACCAATAAAATCAATCAAAACTTCGCCTGCACATAATATGTCTATTGACTTTTTCACTTAAACTAAAAATTTAAAATTTGTATGTACACTTTGGTGCAACAGCACCGTTGCTGCGCCACTCCAAGCGCAAAAAGGAACGCCGTTTGGCTCTTTGGTTTCGCTATTAAAATTTTCGTAGAAACTAAAATTTTCAATAGCGTTGGCTTCATTTATAGCCGTTAAAAGCGCCTCTGCTTCCTTATTATTTCCTTTCGAAAGCAAAGCCAGACCATAAAAGCCATTGACCATGGACCAACTTCCACCGTTATGAAACTCATTAGGGTAATTTCTGAACTCGTATTTGCAATTGTTTTTAAGCAAATTCCAGTCTAAATCAGTTTCTTGTATTGGTGGCCAAAAAGCAGGTAACAACTGCAATTTCATTTCGTTTTTGAGTGCAATTGAATATTCTAAAATTGAATTTTGAAAATCTTCGGAACCAATGTTTAAGTACAAAGCCAGCGAATTTGCAAAAGCATCAAACTGTGTTTTGTAACCAGCCGGTGAAAAAGAACACGGCATGTATTTTTGGAAGTTCAATTCATTATATGCACGTTCGTGGTATTTTTCACCAACTGAATTTGGAGTGAAATTAATTTCTAGTTGCGCTGTTATTGTTTCAATCTTTACGGTAATATCCTCGTCATGTGCAAAATGATTGTAACTTTTTAAGGCCCAAATTCGGAGTAATTGATCGTACAAAACATAGCCGTCCGTAATATATTCATCCGCCCAATTTCCTGATAATGGCACATACAAAAGGCCTTTATTGTTAAATTCCCAGGATTCCAGGAGCGCAAAACACTTTTCAATTTCAGTATCGTATTTTGCTACAAAAGTAATGTCCTTTGTATAATACGCATATTGGCAGATCCCAATTACAAACCAAGTCACGGCGTCGACTCTTCCTGCCAATCCGCCATAACTAACCTCAGCTTGCTCGCCAATTGTCATCACGTTAGACGGAATAGTGCCATTTTGATGTTGATTACTAGCTAATGTTTCTAATGTGTTACGGAATGTTTCGATCAATTTTTTATCTCCCGAGGCCAAAGCCGCCAATCCACAAATCACTCCATCTCGGGCCCAGACCCTTTTATAGTTGGAAATATTTTGAGCACTGGCTAGAAATCCTTCAGAAGAAGACACTTTCTCAAGCAACTCCATTGCTTTTGTATAATTCAAATCACTGTTCATATTATTGTCTTGAAACATTTTTACTTTTAATCAAAAGAGTACAAAAAGCACCGATTAGCATCAGAACACCAGCAAAAGTAATGGCTTGGCGAGCATCATTATCTAAGAAATTCTTTAAAATATAACCAAAAGAGAGATTTTGGATAATCATTGGAATAACAATCATCATATTAATAATACCCATGTACACTCCATAGCGCTCTTTTGGAATAACAGCAACGACCATCAAATATGGTATTCCCATCATACTGGCCCAAGCAATTCCGTAACCAATAATTACTGCAAAAAATATGTATTGATTTTGCACCATTGGAAACCATAAAAAAGAAACGGCTCCAAATAAAAGACAGACAAAATGAATCATTTTTGCACCGTATTTTTTAGCTAATATTGCCAAATAAAAGGCAATTGAAAAAGTAACTATAAATCCAAAAGCACCAATTAATCCGTTCCATTCTACCGCTTTTTCATAGCCCATTGCATTCCTCGGTGTTACATTCCATACGGACAAAGCAATACTTTTCGAATTATTTTGCCAATAGCACATCATGGCATACCATTGAAACAAATACACCAGAAACAGTTGCCACATGACCGTTGGCATTTCTAAAACTGCTTTATAAATATCGATAAAAGGCGAAAAAATATTTAGAGGTTCTGCTTTTAAGATAGCTAATTCTTCTGCTGTTGGCGGGATTTCTGTAGTTTTACCCATACTCCACCAAATGGAAGTTACTGAAAGAATTGCTCCTAAAAAAAAGGAGGCATAAATCCACGTTGGTAGCGATCCTGTATATCCTACAAAAATAATTGGAAACAGAAAAAGTGAAATATAAGCCAGAAACTGTCCGAAACCAGTAAAAAAACTTTGCGCCTGGAAACCTGTTGGTTGTTGTTCTTCATCCAGCGTATCCGCAATAAAAGCCCGATACGGTTCCATAGCAGTATTGTTACCAACATCCAGAATCCAAAGCAAACCTGCAGCCATCCATAAGGAACTGCTAAATGGGAATAGAAATAAGGCGATACTACAAATTATGGCTCCGATAAAAAAGTACGGTTTGCGCCTTCCCCACCTTGGATGCCACGTTTTATCACTCATTGCGCCAATAATGGGTTGAATCAATAAGCCCGTTAAGGGTCCGGCAAGATTTAAAATAGGAATTTGATCCGGACTTGCATGTAAAAAATCATAAATAGGATTTACGGCACTTTGTTGCAAGCCGAAACTGTATTGTATGCCGAAAAAACCAACATTCATATTGATTATCTGCCAAAATTTTAATTTTACTTTAAAGCTCATTTTGGTTGGTTGATTTATTAATTTTATCTAAAAATAATTTTAATATTGCCAATTAAAAACAGATTAAAAACAAAAACGTTTTCGGAAGACCCGAAAACGTTTTCGATTATTTTAAATCAACGACAATCAACCTTTATTTTGAAGCAAAAGGAATGATGATTTTTGTTTCCCATTCTGATTCTACACCCCCATTAAAAGGATTTGAAAGAAAATGCTCTAATGGTTTATTCTCTAATTTATAGCCATGTAGTTTCGCATAATCCAACAACGTAAACCAAGATCTGTCTGAAGTTCTGAAATTACCAAAATATGTTACCTGAAGACCCTTTAACGCCGGTATAATTTTAAATTTGACATCACTATCCGGAACATATTTTGTATTTTTGGAAATCGGAAAACAATAATTAAAACTAATAATTTCTTTATCTTGATTCCAATCAGTAACTTCCAAATAAGGACGATAACCGATTATTTTTATTTTATTTCTATCTAAATAACCTACAATTTTAGCATCAAATTCAATCATAGTCTGTGCTTTTTCTTGCAAAATACTTTTTAAAGAAATGTAAGCTACATATATTTCTTCAGATGATCTTTTACCGTCTATTCTTATTTTAAAATCGTCAATATGATCTTCAAGTCCCATTTTAAAAGATTTTATTTTCTCTATTTGTTCCGTCCTAAACTTGGTTGAAACAAAGGGAGCTGTTAATCTATTGTAAAAGGAATGATTTAAATCTTTTATTCCAACAGTAATACTGGTCATAGAATCGTTTACTGATTTCATATTCCAAGTGTATTCCATTTCTTTATTTCCTTTTTTCATCTGATGTTTGATGAAATCAAAATTTCTTTTTTCTAAAACAGTATAAAATTCATTTTGATTTTTAGTCTGTGTTGTTGTCCACTCTATAATTCCTTGAGAAATAGTTCCTGTTGCAGCATTAACTTTAAAAGTAATAGTATAATCCGATTGCTTTAATAAAAAATACCATCCTAAAAAAGAAAATAAAACGACAGCCGATAACCACTTTAACTTATTATTCATTGTATGAATTTGATTTATTTAGATTTGAAAAATTTGATTTTACTATTAATATATGTCCCTAGGTTTGTACCTTGAACTACCCCATTTTCAATTGCGGCTCTATAATGAATGCCTCCATACAACCTACTAATAGAAGCTTCTGCTGCAGCTTGCTTAAACGATTTAAAAGGTCTTTTAGGCAACCCAAAAGAAACTTCTGAGTCATCGATATAACTAAAATTATCTCCAAAAATAGAGGTTAGAATAATTGCCGAACACGACGAAACTACAGAGTGTCCACTTACATATTCCGGAAAAGGAGGTGTTTGTAATTGTGGTCTCCAGTTTTCATCAATGTTTTGATTGATATACGTTTCAGGACGCACAACATTACTCCTATACTTTTCATCCCAACAACTAATGAAGCTCTCAAAAATTCCGATAGATGTTATAGTGTAAGCAAAAACAGTAGTTTCAAAATCTGATTTCGATTTTTTTAAGGCTATTTTAGTGATATTAATCCAATGTGCATCCGGTGTATTTTTCTTCTTTGCAAACATCATGTGTCCCTGTATGACTGTAGCATAGGGATTACAATCCCAAAAGGAAGCTATAGCCGATTCCTCAGGAATTGGTTTGCTTGGATTTTTTTCGACTTCAATTAATTTTTCAGAAATTAAATTTCCGACATCATAGGTTTCTTTTGCCTCTTTATAAAAAGCAGAATTTTTATCCGTAGAATAAGGATGAGGTGGGATGGCTTTAAATTGAGAGGCTGAATCCATAACCAAAGTTCTTATTTCGCCCCAATGAGGCTCCACACCATCCATATAAGAGGGCGGCGTTGGTTGCCATCGGCCGGGTTGATCTGCATACACTGAAAACTTAGGAAAAGTACGCGTTTGTTTATAATTATCTTTCCCCATCCACATTTTTATTCTGTCTACCACTCTTAAAGCGTACGCTTTGGAAACATCAAATTCTTTTTGATTTTCAGCGCTCCATTTTTCATACAAACTGTCTCTATATTTTTCTATAGCTTCCTCAGAAAAAATCAATTCTTTACTCACTTCAATATGGGCAATAAGCGCTGCCAAATTTTTATTCACTCCACTTTTCGGATCTAGTTTAGGAATAGAATCCAGTCCTTTTAACTGCCCTTGTAAACTTTCGTATTTCGTGCTATTTTGTGCCATAATCTCGTAAGCTGCAACATTGGGATAAACATAAATTCTACTCGCTACTGGAGGAGAAAATATGTCATGAACCATAATTCCTGTTACTGTATCTACTGCAGCACAAAAATCAGCTGATGACACTTTAATTCGCATCTCTTTGCCACAAGAAGTCAAAAAGAGCATTATAAGTCCTAGAAGATAAATTTTAGAGTTCATTTTATAGGGTTTAAGTGAGTTGTTTTCATTAAATTAGTTCTTAGCTGAAGGCATTTCGTACAGCTCTGCCTTTTTATTATTGATGGTAATTAGCAGGTATTTTTTGCCTTTAAAATTGATAATCCCCAGATGCTTAACTGCTTTTTGAGTCAGATCAATTCCAATTTGATGCCCTAACAAGATGGTTTTTTCATTCTTGATTAAAGCACCGGAAAACCCATCAAATCTACTGTGATATGGAGTCACTCCAAAGTAATTTCCCGCAGCAAAAACTTCTTCCCTAGCATCTGAATCAAAATTAGATTTCACAAAACTGGTGATAGGCGCTACTTGCATTTTATTGGAAAATGGAACAAAAATAAATTTACCCTTGTCATTTCTTAAATACCCCGATTTTAAATTATGAACTTCATACAATTTTGCTTTGTCTAACATTTTGGGATCAAAAACTTCCTCTAGTGTTTTTCCAGCAAAGGATTTATAGCTATTGAATTTCTTTTTCAACATTCCACTGAATTCTTCAGCTAATTCATCTAAACCTATTGTAGTATAGTATTTTCCGTTTTTTTCGATCGCAACAATTGTTTCAAAAGTGTCATTCGTATCAAAATCATCGTAATACATTTTCATAGGGAATTCCGGAGAGGCTTTGAATTTTGAATTCATTCCCCAGTTTCCAACCAAATAGTCTTGATCACCATCATGGTCAATATCAAATGCACAAATAGACTGCCATAACCCATTCTGATTTCCTGGTAAAAGACTTTCTGTAACCTCTTTAAAGCTTCCTTTTATATTGGCAAAAAATTTAGGTTTCATCCATTCCCCTACTACAATCAAATCTAAGTTTCCATCATTATTAAAATCAGTAACCAACGCATCAGTAACCATTCCAATTCCTGCGAAAATTTTACTTTGAACTATCGAAAACACACCTTTATTATTATTTAACAAGTAACAATCTGGCATTCGCCCGAAACTATTATATTTAGAATTATTTCCGACAAACAAATCTAAATCGCCATCTTTATCATAATCAATTGTTTTAATAACAGAAGCATTCATTGCCTTTGTATCTGGAAAAGCACTTTTAATTAGCGTATTTCCCAAATACAATCTATGAATTAGATCAGCAGCATATTGTCCACTTCCAGAAGCAACTATTAAATCATTTTGCTTATCCCCATTGAAATCAGCAATCACCGCCGAGGCATCTTCATAAATGGAATCTAAGTAAATTGAATTGAATACTTTTTTTGAAAATCCTTTTCCATTTTGAAGGTAAATTTCGGCTAACTTCCCTTGTGATCCTCCAAAGAAAACATCTTCTTTACCATCATTATTCAAATCTCCAACAACAGTTGCCGGTCCACGATCAGAACGTTGATATGGTATTAATTTTTGAGCTGTAAAATCAACAAAGTCATTTTCTAGATGTGTAAAATCGATTCCTAAATTGATTTCTGATTTTTTAAAAATAGGCAAAATAGCTGGATGTAATTTTGCATAATTAAATACTTTACGCCCCGAATTAGCTTGGATTGTAAGCGTCTGATTCGTTTTTACATTTTTCAGGGTTTGGATCGTTTTATCCGGCCAAATTACCTGAATAGAATCTACTTGCTTTATTTTTCCGTAACCAAAATGAATTATGGGTTCTGAACTCGATTGAAAACCACGTGTAGTCTGAATTTCTTTAAATTGTTTTTTGCCTTTTACAAACGAAATCACTTTACTTCCTATTCCGAAAGTATTCTTTCCTCCAAAACGCAATTTTAATTTTAAATAATTGGCTTTATTATTAGTCCTGTTAATATAAATGGAAGCCACACTATTCAAATTATTGGTTACAACATCCAAATCACCATCATTATCTAAATCGGCATAAGCACCACCATTTGAAATAATGGAATCGTTTTCTATCCATTCATTAGATTTGTTTTTAAATTGCAAATCTTTAGCTCCTTGAAACACATAATTGGTTACATTGCCTTTAGGCATTTTCTTTAGCGCTTGTTTATCCAATAACTTAGTTGTATTAAGTTTGGTTTTTACATGATCATTTGAAAAATACTTTATGTAATCCAAATCATTTGGCCGTTTCGGAATTCCATTACAAATAAAAATATCTTGTTCACCATCTTGATCATAATCAGCAAATAAGGAGCTCCAACTCCAATCTGTTGCCGCTACCCCACTCAACAAAGCTGTTTCTGTAAAATGTTTCCCTCCCTGATTAATTTGCAACATATTTCTGGTATATTGATAATGATACCCTAATTTTTCTGTTCTAACCTTCAACATTTGAGGATTATCGTCACCCGATGAAGATTTTAAGACTTTTTCATCCTCAGGCAACATATCCAATGTAATTATGTCCGGAAAACCATCGTGATTGATATCAGCGACATCTATTCCCATCGAAAATCGACTAATATGACCAAAATAATTCTTCATACTTTCTGTAAATGTCCCATCTCCATTATTTAAGTAATAATAATCATCTTCATGAAAATCGTTACAAACATAAATGTCTGGATTGCCATCCAAATTAAAATCAGAAATCGCTATTCCTAAACCATAGCCATTAGCACCTCCAAAAATACCCGCTTGTGCGCTTACATCAACAAATTCGCCATCATCATTTCTAAATAGTTTATCTCCACTTTCATAATTTCTTTTATTTCGAATATCAGCTTTGCCATAAGAAGCTTCCGAATGAATCGCATGATTTAACAAATACATGTCTAAATCACCATCGCCGTCGTAATCAAAAAACGCTGCCGAAGAACTGTAATTATCAAGATCTAATCCGTATTCTGAAGCACTTTCAGTGAAGGTATTATTTTTATTATTAATAAATAATTCATTATGACCTTCAAATCCATTGATTCCTACCACTGCACAAACATAGATATCTAAATACCCATCGCCATTGACATCGGCCATAATAGAACCCGTTTTCCAATCACTTTCCCCCTCTATGCCAGCTTTCACAGAAATATCCTCGAATTTATTGTCGCCCTTATTGAGATACAACTTGTTTTTCCCTTGATTGGACGTAAAATAAATATCTACTAAACCATCATTATTAATATCACCCAGAGCGACCCCGCCTCCATTATAATAATAGAGATAATCTAAAATCGAAATATTTTTTGATTGATCTAATTGATTATTAAACTTTACATTACTTTCTTCGGGCGATAGTTTTTCAAATAATAGATTTTCATTCTTTGAACAACTAATAAATAGCAATGACGCTAGACCTATTTTAAAAAAATTATTCATTACTTATAAATAGTTTTGGAGTATTATTATTGAGTACTGCTAAAATAGCTATCGTATTATTTTTGTTTTTAACTATTTTAATCTTTTGCACTTCTCCAGTTAAAAAGAAACCAGAATTAGCATAAGGAAGCCAAGTAAAATCACCTTTTTTACTCCCTAACAAAACACTTCCATGATTGGCATCTAATCGCCCAAATTGCGGTTTAAATTCATATTGATTTCCCCCAAGTATGATATCTAAAATTCCGTCCTTATTAACATCCACGACACAAGTAGTATTTACAGATGAAAATTGCACTTCTTTTGGTAATATTTTTATTTCAAACTGACCATTACCCTTATTAATAGCAACAACACTTTCCTGAATCACAGCCGTTTTTTGTAAAGAATTGCCGACTACATCTTGAGCAAATATTTCTTGAACTGATTTGTTCGCATAATCAGCATAACTTAAATTTTTCTTTTTAATAGATGGAATCTGTTTTGCCAATTCTTGTTTTAAATGAATTGGCATATCTTTTCCTTCAATAGTACGAGTAGTAATTTGTTCAATAGTTCCATTATTGTCAAAATCATTGACAAATAATTTCATAGGATTTTTAGCAGACGCTTTATAAGTTGTATTAGTTCCTTTATTCCCAAAAATAAAATCTTTTTTACCGTCAATATTCAAATCCACACAATTTATTGAATTCCAAAAACCTGAATAACCAGTCAAATTTGATTTAAAAATAGCCAAACGTCTTCCTGTATTTTTAAAGATTTGTGGAGCCATCCAATCGCCTACTACAATCAAATCTTTCTTAGAATCATTATCAATGTCTTCCCAAACCGCATCAGTAATCATTCCAGTCGAGTTGAGTTTGAAGGCTTTTTTGTCGATAATATTTGTAAAATTTCCTTTGCCATCATTTTCTAATAATAAATGTTTTGGGTCAATACCATAGACTCCTGGAACACTTCTACTCCCCACAAAAACATCTACATCCCCATCACTATCAAAATCACAAGGTGCAATAACTGATACATTATTAGTTGTTGGAATGGTAGTTTTACTTTTTATGAAAATCCCTTTGCCATTATTCAAATACAAACGGTTTTTATAATTGGCTTGATCCGATTTCTCATTTCCGCCTGACCCTACAAATAAATCTAGGTCTCCATCATTATCAGCATCAAAGAAGCTAGCCGCTGTATCTTCAAAATCAGCATCTACATCCAAATCTTTTTGAACTGTGACGCCAAAACTATTGTCTCCTTTGTTCAAATAAATTTTTCCTGATTGTCCTTTAGCACCTCCAATAAACACATCATCATTCCCATCACCATTAATATCTCCTACGGCAAGTGAAGGTCCCTCTTGTGATAGCATTCTAGAGATTAATCCTTCATAATCAAAATCGATGTAATCATTTTCCTTATGAGTAATAAAGTTTGACTTCACCTCTTTAAACAAGGCTTTTGACTGTGTTTTTTTAAAGATATACTCTTTTTTAGCATTACCAATTGATAAATTGATAGTTGAATTGAGAATTACTTTTTTTATCGTTTGCGATTTTCCATTTGGCCAAATTACCTGTAATGAATCTATTTTTTTAGTTCCAATACCAAACGTCATTACATAATCAATAGAAGATTGAAATCCTCTTGAAGGAATTAACTCTTGTCTTATAATTTCCTTACCTGAATATAATTCAACTACACTACCGATAGCAAATTTATTTTGATTATCTCCTTTCAATTTTACCTTAACAAAATGATTTGCTTTGTTTTTCTCTGAATTATTTCTGTAAACAAAGGATTCCATATTTACATTATTCACTACTAAATCTAAGTCACCATCATTATCTAAATCACCATAAGCCGCACCATTAGAGAAACTTGGCGTATCCAAACCCCAATTTATCGCATTATTTGTAAACGTCAGATTATGATTGTTTTTATAAGCGTAATTTGAGATAGGCGTGCTTGGCATCTTGGCTATAATGGTTTCAATATCTTCTTTTTTACCTGTAACTACCATTTTCTGCAAAAATTCATTTGCAAAAAAGTCCATAAAATCTTGATTTGTCAAGTCATGATAAATCCCATTACAAACATAAATATCTTTATACCCATCATTATCCATGTCAAACAACAAGGCTCCCCAACTCCAATCCGTTTTAGCCACGCCTGCATAATTAGCTATTTCAATAAATTTATTATTGTCATCATTAATCTGTAAAGTATTGGACATATATTGATTAAAAAAATCTAAATTCAATTTTCTAGTCAATAAATCATAGTTATCAAAACTAGTTGTTGTTTTTAAACGGGCATCCCCTTCTGGCAACATATCAGTTGTAAAAACATCAGATTTACCATCATTATTAACATCCGCTAAATCCGCCCCCATAGAAGATTGACTTATATGGGTTGCCCAACCTTGAATTTGTTCGGTAAACGTTCCGTTTTTATTATTGATGTATAAATAATCTCTTTCATAAAAATCATTTGAGATATAAATGTCTGGATATAAATCGCCGTTAACATCCCCCACAGTCACTCCTAAACCAAAACCAATCAAACTACTAAAAATACCCGCTGATTCACTAACATCAACAAATTTCCCATTGTCATTACGCATCAATTTATCACCACCTCCTTTAAGGATTTCAGCAACATCCCAGTCTTTATCTCGTAATTCTCTTTTATTAGAATAATTTAAGGTCCCAACCGGAATAAAGCTGTTATTCAAAATATAACAATCTAAATCCCCATCCTTGTCATAGTCAAAAAAGGCTGCGTGGGTTGTAATTCCAGTATCCGCAAGATTGTATTCTGCCGCTTTTTCTGTGAAAGTAGTATTCCCGTTATTTATATACAACTGACTTTTTCTTATAGCATCAATATTACTTCCTGCATCACAAACATAAATATCTAGCAAACCATCACCATTGACATCCACCATTACTACACCCGTTGACCACGCTTTTTCACCTTCAATCCCTGATTTTGTTGAAATGTCTTCAAATTTAAAATTGCCTTTATTCAAATACAACTTATTTGTGCCTTGATTAGAAGTAAAAAAGACATCCGCCAAACCATCATTATTGATATCCCCAATTGCTACACCGCCACCGTTATAGAAATTACGATATTTAAAGATATTCATATTCTTACCATTTTTTACCTCATTCTGAAAACTAATACCCGTTTCAGAAGCGTCTAATTTAGTAAACAAGGAATCCGAATTTCCTTTAGAACAACTTATAAAAATTATAAATAGAAAAAAACTCGCAATACACTTCAACATCTTAAAAATGAATTAATTTAAATAAATATAAGCACGCAATTTATGTTTTTTTCAGTTTATAAAAAAATTAAAAAGAGCCAAAAAAAGTGTGAAATAAAACAAAAAAAGAGCTTCATAAGAAGCTCTCAATTATAAAAAAATTAAGAGGGCAATAAATCGCCCTCTTAATAACTAACTCCAAATATAATTAACAGTAAACAATACTTTTAATATCCAGGATTTTGTTTAATATTAGGATTCAACAAAGCTGTTGTTGGTACGGGTAACAATACTCTATACGCATCAGTATTCTTCATTGTAGCTCTAGCAGTAGTATAAGTTCCAAAACGAATCATATCATTTCTTCTCCAACCTTCTTCCCACAATTCTGTAGCTCTAGCTTTATCAATGTTAGCCAAAGTCGACAAATTAATTACAGTGGTAATTCCTTGACGAGCTTGTAATTGAGCAGCAATAGAAACAACAGTACTTGTGCTTGAACCACCTCTTGTTATAGCCTCCGCTTTCATCAATAAAGCATCCGCGTAACGGAATAACACATAGTCATTTTCCGGTTTATCCATATTAGACACATCTGGAATGTATTTTTGTGGACGAATACCCCATCTTTCTAACCAGCTTTGAGAAATGATTCTACCATCTGCTGGCAAATTTGCCAAATCACTTTGAAAATTTAAAGGTAATGAACCATTTTGAGCTCTTGTTGTTAGAGGAGTAACTCCTCCTTTATCATATTGCAGTCCTTTACGCAGTCCTAGAGGGCTCCCGAAAGCGGCAATAATAGCCGGATCATTATTATTAATACGTCTATCTGACGGATCAAATTTATCGTAATACTCCTGCAATACAGAAAATCCGTTCCAACCACTTGGAACTTGATTGTAATGGTTTCCCATATACCACCTTGTTCTAATAGCGCCCATATCTACACCATTAATATTTTTGGCTGTAAAAATTAACTCCGGACTAGTATGATTTGCTGGTTTAAAGTTATCCCAGTAATCCGAAGCTAAAGTAGTAGCGCTAGAAATAGCATCAACGTATTGAATTACTTTATTCATATTAGCCACATTGTTCGCATTAAATCCTGTATGACTTGGCGAATCAAATACCGCTTTATTCAAATAAATTTTAGCTAACAAAAAGTTTGCTGCATCTTTACTTGCAATTGAAGGATCAGAAGTGTTTTTTGCAGGAAGATTAGGCAACGCTTCTACAAGCAATGCAATAATTTTAGCTGTCGCTTCAGGAGAAGTCCAAACCTTAGGAAAATCATCTGGAGAACTACCTGCTTCTCTGTATGGAACTTGACCAAACATATCAATAGCATTGTAATAATAATAAGCTTTCAAAAATTGAGCTTGCGCTTTCTTGTCAGCCGGAATTCCCTGTATAGCTAATGCTAAGTCACAATTATAAACACTTGATAGCATCTGTCTCCAAGAAGTATTTATTTCTCTACTATTTGCGTCCCATGTATGAAAATGATCTTGCAACCACGCTCCACCGTCACCCCAGTCACCTGCACGTGTTGGCACAATAACAAAATCTGTAGAAACCTCTTGTATTGCAAATACTCCGTCTTGTCCCTCAAATTGTCGCAATCCATTATAAGCTGAAGTCAAAACTGCATCAGGATCCGCTTTTGAAATTTCAGTTGCATCAGGGATTTGTTCATCTAAATTAGTACAACTAACGCCAAGAACTAATGCTCCAGCAAAAATACCGTACTTTATAAAATTATTTTTTTTCATTTTTATTCTAATTAAAATGTTACGTTAAGACCTACTGACAAAGTTCTAGCTCTCGGATAAGATAAATAATCTATACCTGCAGAAGGGACACCATTTAAAGATTTGTTAGTATCAACTTCCGGATCAAAACCTGAATATTTAGTAATTATAAATAAGTTAGAACCGTTTACATAAAAACGAGCAGACTTCACTTTAAAACGCTCTAAAACATCTCCTTTAACAGTATAACCTAGTGTTAAATTACCCATTCTAATAAAGTCCCCTTTTTCAAGGTATTTAGTAGATGGTGTATTAGCATCAGATCTTGATTGAACTGAATTTGCAACTTCTGGAGTTACGTTTTTACCTCCCAATTGATTTTGATAGAAAAGGGCTACATTAGTGTTGTTGAATAAATAATTACCGAAATTTCCATATAATGATGTTGAGAAATCAAAACCTTTGTAGGCCAAACTTGATGAAAAGCCTGCAGTCATTTTAGGTAAAGGCTGCTTATCTAACAATTTTACAGCGCCTCCATCTGCATATTGAGAAATTCCATTTGCATCATATCCTGTGAATGTTGGAAGATAATAGGTATACAATGGATGTCCATCTTGAATTCTTTGAACATATGCATCACTCAGACCTTGCCCGTGAATGGCCCCAACGTTGTACACGTTTGCGGCACCCAGATTTTCAATAGTATTTGACAAGAATGCCACGTTACCAGAAATATCCCAAGTTAAATCATCTGTATCAATTACCTTGTATGACAACGAAACCTCGACTCCTTTGTTTATTAAGTTAGCTGGTAAATTAGTATATTTGATACCTTGAGGTGAAGGCTGCCCTGAAGTTGAAGGGATACCAACAATTAAATCAGTAGTATTTTTGTTGAAATAATCAACAGATCCTGTTAACTTATTATTAAGCAAAGCAAAGTCTGTCCCTACTCCGTAAGAAGTTGTAGTCTCCCAAGTTAATTGAGAATTCGCATTGTTTACAACATTAAATTGATTTGGACCATTGTATTCAATTATACCTACAGAAGAGTTTCTTGGAAATTCAGTATTACCTGTTTTACCAATATTTCCTCTTAATTTAAAATCATTAACTAACCCGTCTTTTCCATCAACTAGTTTGTAAGCCAAACCTAAAGAAGGGAAATTTCCGTATTTTTTACCCGCTGCTGTTTTAGAAGAACCATCACGTCTTACCGTTAAATCTAAATTCAATTTATTATAGAATGCTAATGATGCTCTGGCAAAAACAGATTGCATATCAACTAATCCTTTATAAGAACCAACTCTTGTTTCTGTTGGGATTCCACCTTCCATATTTTCTAATAAATTAGTTTGTGTAGCAGCAAAACCTTTTGCAGATACATAAGTACCATTAGATGCATAGTTATAGTACGAATATCCAACAATTGCATTCAAGTTAATATTTTTTGTAATATCTTTTGTGAATGTTAAATTGTGTTCAATAGTTTTGTTTACTCTTTGATCATTAGAAACTGTCGCTTGTCCTCTGTACGTTTTCAAATCCGCAGGATTAGTAGCCGTTGCAAAATCTTGAATATTTAAATCCGGAGTAGCTTGTTGCTTTACAGAAGAATTAGACGTCTCAATACCAACAACCATGTTGTATTTCAAACTATTAGTTAATTTCACAGTAGTGGTTAGACTACCTAATAATTTAGACAAATCACCATTATTAGAGAACGAATTCATCAAATGAACAGGATTAAGATAATCACCACTCACTCTTGTGTAACCGCCTGGCTGTGCTGGGTCATAAACTGAACGCGTTGGGTTCCAATACAATGCAGCACTTAATAAGTTACCAATATATCCTGTATCGTTAGTAATCAAACCTCTACGATCTTTGATATTAGAATAAGCGATACGAGTTTCTAATATCACTTTACCATCAAAGAAATCATTTGAGTTGTAAAAACTTGCAGAAATTTTATCTAAACCAGTATTTCTTACGATACCGTCAGTATTAGCCATACCTAGAGAAACTCTAGTACTAGAATTGTCTGTTCCACTTGAGAAAGACAGGTCATGATTTACAGTATTACCTGTTTGCAATACTTGTTTTTTCCAATCGAATGCTCCGCCAAAATGATTTGCTGTCTGACCTGGAGTTGCCGCAATAAATTCATCAGTAGATAAAACATCGAATTTTGAAGCATAAGAAGAAGTAGTGTAAGAAGTAGAATAAGTTAATTCTGGCACTTTAGACTTTCCTTTCTTAGTTGTAATAATAATTACCCCATTAGCCCCTCTAGCTCCATAAATCGCTGTTGAAGAGGCATCTTTCAAAATTGACATACTTTCGATATCATTTTGATTAATGAAACTCAATGGATCTTTGGCGCTCATAGAGCCTAAATTCATATTAGCACCACCTGCTGATACGTCACCTCCGGCTAAAGGCACCCCATCTACAACAATAAGCGGTCCGTTACCCCCGCGTAAAGTACCATTACCACGAATTCTTATTGAATTTGCAGCACCTGGCTCTCCACTTGAAGAAGTAATTTGAACACCTGCAACTTTACCTCTCAAAAGTTCAGCTGGATTGATAGCAGCAACATTATCAAATTTTTTAGAGCTAATTTGATCTACAGCACCCGTTGCATCTTTCTTTTTAACCGTACCGTAGCCAATAACTACTACTTCTTTCAGTTCTGCAGAATCTTCTTTTAAGACTACACTAATAGTACTCTTACCTGCTACATTTACCTCTTGAGATTTAAGACCAATGTAACTAAAAACTAAAACTGCATTTGAGCCTACATTTTTGATCGTAAATTTTCCATCGAAATCAGTTTGTGCTCCATTTGTTGTTCCTTTAACTAAGACAGAAGCCCCTGGAAGCGGACCGCTGCCATCAGATACTGTACCAGACACATCTTGCGAATATGTCAAGCTTGTACACAGCATCGTTAGAAACACCATCAAGCCTTTAATTAGACTATTTTTCATACGTAATAAATAAGTTGGTTAATAATTTTTTTTAATGGTTTGTTTAAATATTAACACCAAACATAATTATAAATTTATGATAATATTAAGATATTACTAAACTATAACGTTTTCGTTATGCCGAAAACGTTTTCGATTTTAAAATTAATACTTTAAAAAATTAATACTAAAATTATACTAAACACAAAAAAAAGATACTAAAAAACATATTATTATAATTTAGTGGCTTTTTCACTTCAAATCAATTGTATATCACCCAATAGAAAAGCTATTTGCAAACTAAGATTACGAATTACTCATCATAATGAAGTTTTTTATACCAAATCGATAATCCAAAATAAGCCGCGTCAAATGTCTAAAAATAGTACGCCATACCTATCAATACTTCGTTTTTTACTCCCTGTTTCAACGGCTAAAAAAATCACATTTACTAAACGTATGATTATGAAAATGTAATTGCCTTTAAAATATAAATTTGGAATAAATTACATAATTAAACCATTTATCACTTCATCCTATTTATTCTATCTAAACAATCAGTCCTAAAATAGTAAAAGCAATCATGCAGCTTTTTCTGTCGAAAATTTAAATTGAATAAAACCCAATGGCTTCTAAAAACAAAAAACCACGAATACTATAACAATCTTCAAAATAGATTGCTTGTATATTCGCGGCAAAAATTATTTAAAGTAACCCGTTGGGTGTAATTACACCCAACGGGTTACTGTATTATTTGATAACAATTGTTTTATTATCCACGCCCACTCCAATAATCTTAAGTGATTTCCATTGTTTTGGCAGCAGTCCCTTGTTGTATTTCAATCCCATATCCGTTTGTTCCACTCCGCCAAAACCATAAATAACGGCTTGAAGCATTGCTCCGGCTCCAGTAGCAAAATAAGGGTTATTACTATTGGCTGATTCCGAAAATACGCCAAAAGGAGGCCGACTGTTAGGTAAATACGATTTCACAAAATAACTATAGGCTTTATCTCTATCTCCCAATCGAGCATATAGAACCGATAAAACTCCGGAAGCCATAGCTGGACCATCTTTTTTGTCAATTTTTTCGGCGTAATATACCAAATCTCTTTTTATTTGTTCTTTGTCAGTGATTGTATGCAAAGGATATGCTAATAAGTTGACATCTGCCTGTTTGATCATTTGTCCTTGATATCCTTTATAATTTTGAGTAATCCCATCCTTTTTATGAATCACTAATTTCTCTGATACTGCTATCCATTCTGGATTGATCGGCTCATTTAAAAGTGTCGCTGCTTTAATCGTATTTTTCAAAGACTCGATCGCTGATGCATTGGTAAAAGCATTGTCATCTACATGTTGCGCATACTCATCGGCACCAACTACATTCAAAATAGAAAAACTTCCGTCTTGATTTTTAACTACTCTGCTTACCCAGAAATCGGCTGTTTCTTTAAGAACCGCCCATTCTTTTTTCAACCAAGAAGTGTCTTGTGTATAGGCGTAATAATTCCAAAAAGCTATCGAAACATCTGCTGTGATGTGCTGTTCAAAAATACCTGTCAAGGCCCAAGTTGGTGTTGCTTCTTCTCCTGTATCATCAGATTCCCAAGGATACATTGCTCCTTTGTACCCATAAATAAAGGCTTTTTGTTTTGCTTTTTGCAAACGATCTGAGCGATAATCCAAACATGATTTTGCCATATCAGGTTGCAGTGCCAAGAGCGTTGGATACATCCAAAGTTCCGTATCCCAAAAAATATGTCCGTTATAGCCTTGAGACGACAACCCCATAGGCGCAATACTTTGTCTGGTTCCTGGACGTATATAAGAATACAAGTTATACAACGCGAAACGCACCCGTTGTTGCGCATCCAGGTCGCCTTCAATTTGTATGTCACCCGTTTTCCATAATTCAGCCCAAGCTTGTTTGTGACGGTTCAATAATTTATCAATTCCTTCCTGCAGCGCATAAATAGGTTGTCTTTCGGATTCGTTCAAAGGATCCGTAACATCCTTGGAAGTGCAAATTCCTCCTGCAACCGCAAAACGGTATTTTTGGCCTTTGATCATTTTTTTAGTAAACCCAACTTCATTTCCGGTTTGTTTTAAGGTTTCGCTTTCACCATCAAAAAGAAAAGTTGTTGAAGCGGCCACTGTATATTTACCGGTTAGCGTTTTAGCTGTAGTACCAAAAACCGGCATTAAATACTGATTGTCCTTTAAGACCCGAAACTGACTTTTTGCCTCTTTCAGTTCATCAGGAACAACCATGTAATTGTTAGCGGTAATTTCTATATCCTTAATAGGAGTAATTTCGACAATTGCCATCGCTGAAAAAGGAACAGCTCTATTAGCCAAAATCGTGTAATTAATTGTGGCCAAATCTTTAAACGAAAAGGAAGTGGTACTCGTTCCTTCTTTCATTGAAACCACTTGACTCCAATTATCGATATTGTCTGATTTGATTTCTTGCTTATTGATATTCAAATGCAGATTTAAAAACTCTATTCCGCGTACTATTCTGCTGATCCCATTTTCAGGACTTCCGTCATACACACCATTCAGGATAATTTCTTTTGTTTTGAGAGGTGTGTCGTCAGTCACGATTCCTATTTGACCATTGGCCATGGCAACTCCAAAATAATTCTCTCTGGAATTAGCATATAAGTGCCATTCGTCTGATTGGGCTTGACCACAAACCCCAGTACTAACTAAAATCATGAAAACCAATATTTTAACTGTTGAATTCATCATATAATATTTTAATAATATTTTCAAACATATATAAATTATTCGTTAAAAATGTACATCGATCCAGATAGTAGGTGAAATACAAATCGAAAACGTTTTCGACTCATCAAAAACGTTTTTGGTCGATTCCAAATCAACAATTACAAATTATAATTCTATTTTTATGAAGATAAGTAATAACCATGGTATAATATCGTATTTTAAAATCAGGATAAAATTATGTAACAATATGATTTAAAGCTGTTTTACTTAAAGTTAATTCTTTTGACTTTACGACTTTTAAACTTTCGACTTACTTACTATACTAATTAATCCTTTTTTTAATGAAGTTCACAAATAAAATCACCTATTTTTTTATACTATTGGGAGTCTCTTTATCCTTGTTTTCCTGTAAAAAAGAAACTAAAAATGATGTTATCACCATTGATGCTTCTGGAAAATTAGCAGTAGATTCCTCTAAAAAATACAAAGAACCATTTAGACCACAATTTCATTTTTCTCCGGAAAAAAAATGGATGAATGATCCTAACGGAATGGTTTTCTATAAAGGGATTTATCATTTATTTTACCAATATTACCCAGATGATATCGTTTGGGGACCAATGCATTGGGGACACGCCACAAGTACAGATTTAATCCATTGGACACACCAAAAAATCGCTTTGTTTCCTGACAAATTAGGAATGATATTTTCAGGAAGTGCCGTTGTAGATTTAAAAAATACTTCTGGTTTGGGAACAAAAGAAAATCCACCAATGATTGCCATTTTTACCTATCACGACATGGCAGGCGAAAAAGCGGGCAAAAGAAATTATCAAACGCAAGGATTGGCATATAGCTTAGACGAAGGCGAAACTTGGCTCAAATACAATGGAAATCCAATCATAGGAAATGTTGATCAGAAAGATTTTAGAGATCCTAAAATGTTCTGGAATACCGAAACTAATCTTTGGAATATGGTATTAGTAGCAGGAGATCATGCACAATTTTATACTTCCAAAAATTTAATTAATTGGAAATTCGAAAGTGAATTCGGTAAAAATATAGGAGCTCATGGCGGTGTTTGGGAATGTCCTGATCTTTTCAAATTAAAAATTGCCGGTTCCAATGAAGAAAAATGGGTTCTACTCATTAGCATCAATCCCGGTGCACCACTTGGTGGTTCAGGAACACAATATTTCATTGGTGATTTTGATGGAAAAAGTTTTAAAACCACCCAAAAAAACATCAAATGGATTGACAATGGTGCTGATAACTATGCCGGAGTCACGTACAATAATACGCCAGAAAACAAACGGATATTCATAGGCTGGATGAGCAATTGGCTGTATGCCAGAAATACGCCTACCAAAAACTGGAGAAGCGCCATGACGTTGCCAAGAGAACTTTCGCTTGCAAAAATCAATGGCGATTATGTCCTAAAAAACGTTGCTGTGGAACAATTCAAAAAACAAGAGGCCATAGCCTTTTCTAAAGATGAAATTATCCTAAAAGCGAATCAAAAAACTACATTTAATTACCAATATTTAAATCAATCAGCAGTACAATTTAATGCTAAAAATAAAAATTTAAAATTGGTTTTTTCCAATGATGTAAAGGATTCTTTGGTCATGAATTACGATGCGAAACGAAAGACTTTTTCTGTTGACAGAAGACATTCCGGCGTAGTCAATTTTGAAAAAAGTTTTGGAGAAGAAATACACAACACCAAAATTCCAAATATAATTCCTGAGGCTATTGATTATCAAATCATAGTAGATTGGTCCTCAATAGAAATTTTCCTCAACGGTGGCGTTTACAGTTTCACAGAACAAATTTTTCCTAACAAACCATATACCAAACTAACCATTCAATCAGATGAAAATCACGAAATTAAAAATTTTAGTATTGCTGAAATAAAAGGAATCTGGTAATAAAATTCATTTATAATAACCAAAACCACTAACTAAAAAAAACAGAATAATGAATAACAAAAAAATACTCTATTGGTCCATTATCGTTGCCTTTGCAGGATTTCTATTTGGATTTGACACCGTCGTAATTTCAGGAGCAGATAAACAATTGCAACAACTATGGGGTTCTTCTGATTTGTTTCATGGATTAGTAGTGATGTCATCCGCATTATGGGGAACGGTTATTGGCGCTATTTTTGGTGCGTTTCCAACGAATATTTTAGGTCGGAAAAAGACTCTAATAATTATAGGATTACTGTTTTTGGTTTCTTCCATTGGAACTGCATTCGCAAATGATCCCATTTTCTTTTCCGTTTTTAGATTTCTTGGCGGAATTGGTATTGGCGCTTCAACCATTGCTGCTCCAACCTATGTTTCTGAAATTGCTCCTGCAAAAGACCGTGGAAAACTGGTTGCTTTGTACCAATTCAATATTGTTTTTGGAATTTTAATCGCCTTTACATCCAACTACTATTTGCAAGATATAGGAGAAAATGCCTGGCGATGGATGTTAGGAATACAAGCGTTTCCATCTTTCATTTACACACTTCTGGTATTTGGAATCCCGGAAAGTCCGCGTTGGATTTTAGAATACAAAAAAGACAGACAAAAAGCAGTCGCTATTTTGAAACAAATCAATAGTGACGCAGCAGTAGAAGCGGAAATTGCTGCTATAGAAAAAGAAACTATTCAGGAGGGGAAAAACGAATCTATTTTCATGGCTAAATATAGAAAACCATTGCTCTTAGCGTTTTTTATTGCCTTTTTCAATCAGCTTTCCGGAATTAATGCTTTTTTATATTATGCGCCTCGAATTTTTGAATTGGCAGGATTAGAAAAATCTGCCTCTTTTTTGAGTAGTATCGGAATTGGGATAATCAATTTAATATTTACCATGATTGGAATCTCGCTAATAGATAAATATGGCCGAAAAACGCTCATGTATTTGGGTTCGGTAGGATACATTATTTCTCTAGGATTAGTGACAACCGCCTTTTATTTTGAATGGAAAGGAATGGCTGTTCCGTTATTTTTCTTTTTGTTTATAGCCTCACACGCCATAGGTCAAGGAGCCGTCATTTGGGTATTTATCTCTGAATTGTTCCCGAATAAACTTCGAGCTGCCGGAACCTCTTTTGGCACTTCTGTACATTGGATTTTAGCAGCATTAATCCCATCATTCATTCCGTTTTTGTTTAAAGAGATTGGAACAACAACCGTTTTTGCCGTCTTCTGCATAATGATGGTTTTCCAATTGCTTTGGGTATTTACAAAAATGCCGGAAACCAAAGGGAGAACATTAGAAGAACTATCTGAAAGTTTGTCAAAAAAAGAATAATTATGACCAAAAAAATAATCTGTTTCGGGGAAGTTTTATTTGACGTTTTCCCAACGCACCAAAAAATCGGAGGAGCGCCATTGAACGTGGCGCTGCGTTTAGCATCACTTGGCATTGATGCTCAAATAATAAGCCGAGTAGGAAATGATGAAATTGGAAAAGAACTCCTTGCCTTTGTTAAAAAAAATGGAGTTGTTACCGATACGATTCAAGTAGATAAAAACGCTTCTACCGGACAAGTTATTGTTCAATTAAATGAGAAAGGAGCTGCTTCATACACAATCAATTATCCGGTTGCTTGGGACAAAATTATATGTATTGCAGAAGACGAAATAATGGTCAAGAAAGCAGATGCACTAGTTTTTGGGAGTCTTGCATGTAGAGATTCTGTTTCGCACGATTCCCTATTAGAAATAATTAACTATGCAAAATATGCCGTTTTCGATGTTAATTTACGTGCTCCTTTTTACACTAAGGAACTACTGATTAATTTGATGATGCAGTCAGATTTTATAAAATTTAATGATGAGGAATTGTATGAAATAAGTGCTTTTATGAATTCACCCTACCATTCATTAGAGCAAAATATTCTTTTTATTGCTACACAAACGAATACAAAACACATTTGCGTTACAAAAGGAAATCATGGTGCGGTGTTGTATTACAATGAAAAAATGTACTACAATAGTGGCTATAAAATAGATGTTGTAGATACCGTGGGTTCCGGAGATTCTTTTTTAGCCGGATTGCTTTCTAAACTATTAAAGGATGCCGATCCCCAAGAAGCAATTGATTTCGCTTGTGCAATAGGAGCCATTGTAGCCAAAAATGAAGGAGCCAATCCCAAAATTTCAAATAATGAAATTAGTGCCTTTATGAATCCATGCTAGTTTAGCGAAACTGATTTTTAACAATTACAACAACCCAAAAAAAACCCATGCATCTGTAAATCAATCATGAAAAGATTGATTTACAGAAATTTTTTAGGATAACAAAAAAGTTATTGTGCTTTTTTTTAGGGTTTTAAACAAAAGTATTGAACTTTGAAAAATCCCATTATCAACGAAATAGCCACTCAATTACGGATTTCTAAAACCCACGTTTCAGAGTCATTGAAGGAATGCCGAAATCTATTAAAGAAAACAATTCCCTTCTGGTTTTAAGTACATTAAGATCGGAACACGTATAAATGAAAGAACGTCAACCTAGGATGTTCCCGCCTTTACTAAAAATGGCAGATCCAATTAGTTTATGTAACGAATGTGTAATAATTTGTTTTATTATTAAAAAATTACAGAAATAAGATAAAAATCAATACCTTGGTAAGGAATATTTGAACTTATAGTCTTTTTTATACCTATGTCAAAGACTGAAAAAGGACGCACAGCAAAGTTACTATAAACACCTTTTCTTAAAATTAAATACGTAGAAATTCGATTCATGAAAGACATTACTCTTAAGGAAATTGCAACAAAACTGGGAATTTCAATAACGACTGTTTCAAAAGCGCTTAAAAATTACCCTGATGTTAGTGAAAAAACTAAAAAAGCAGTAATTGAACTTGCCCAGCAATTACACTACACTCCTAATAGTTTTGCTGTAAATTTAAGAACAAAAGAATCAAAAACCATTGGTCTAATTATTCCTGAAGTTGTACATCATTTCTTTTCGAATGTGGTCAATGCTATCATCAACGAAGCTGAAAAAAACGGCTATTTAGTAATCATTTTACAATCAAATGAGACACTGGCTTTAGAAAAAAAACAAGTAGAACTGCTTATAAACAAAAGAGTTGACGGAATCATCATGTCCTTATCAAATGAGTCCAATAATGATGATCATATAAAAGAAATAATGAATAGAAATATTCCTTTTGTTATGTTTGACAAAATAGCAAAGCTTTCTAAATGCTCGAAAGTAATAATTGATGACCAAAAAGCGGCCTTTAATGCAGTGCAACACTTAATCGACACTGGTTGTAGAAAAATAGCACACATTAGAGGGCCATTGAATCCACAAAATTCAATAGATCGGTATATTGGATATAAAAAAGCATTAGAGAAAAATAACATTCCTTTTGACACAAAATTAGTTTTTGCATGTGAAAATGTGACTTTTGAAGAAGGAAGATATTTTGCTAAACAGATTATTCAAGAGCATGCTGATATAGACGGCATTTTTGCTATAACAGATCTGGTAGCAGTGGGAGTATTAGACTATTTTAATGAAAACAAAATCAATGTCCCGGAACAAGTAGCGGTAATTGGTTTTAGCAATTGGTTTATATCGCAAGTACTGACTCCAAAACTTAGTACTGTAGATCAGCCAAGCCATGAAATGGGAATTGAATCTTTTAACTTATTGTTAGAAGAAATGAATTGTCATAAAGAAGGAATTCCTTTTACTCCAAGAACTGTTGAATTAGAAACAAGCATTATTGTTAGAGAATCTTCTACAAAATTCAAATAAATTAAGTTTCAAAATTTCGTTACTGTAAAAAATCAATATTCCTTTTTAATCCTTGAAACTTGGCTCTTTTAATTGGTGAGTTTTTAAAAACAGCTTTAAATGTTTCTTCAGTAATTTCTATCCAATCTTTTTTGGACAAGGACAGTAATTCTGGATTTGGGTTAAATAAAGGTTCATTATGTGCTTTTGAAAACTTGTTCCAAGGACAAACATCCTGACACACATCGCATCCAAAAGCCCATTCATCAAATTTACCTTTCATCTCCTGAGGGATATTTTCTTTTAATTCAATTGTAAAATAGGAAATGCATTTGCTGCCATCTACTACATAAGGCGCAACTATTGCCGCTGTAGGGCACGCATCTATACAAGCTGTACACGTACCACAATGATCGGTTGTAGGATTGTCATAGTCTAAATCTAAATCGATAATGAGTTCCGCGATAAAGTAAAAAGAACCTACTTTTTGTGTCAATAAATTACTGTTTTTGCCTATCCAACCCAAACCACTTTTGGCAGCCCAAGCTTTGTCAAGGACTGGAGCAGAATCTACAAAGGCCCGACCAGAAACATCTCCGATTGTAGATTGAATAGAAAATAAAAATTCTTTGAGTTTTTCCTTGATCACAAAATGATAATCCTGACCGTACGCATATTTTGAAATCTTATAAGAATCTGTATTTTGCAGGTCTTCTGGATAATAATTTAACAACAGTGAAACTACACTTTTAGCATCCTCAACGAGTAAAGTTGGATTTAAACGCTTGTCAAAATGGTTTTCCATATAGTACATTTGGCCATTTCTATTGTTCTCCAACCAGTTTTCTAACCGCGGTGCTTCTTGTTCCAAGAAACCAGCTTTAGCTATTCCACAGGATAAAAATCCGAGACGTTTCGCTTCAGATTTGATAAATTGCGTGTATGTCGCTTTTGTATTAATATAGTTAAAAAATAGAAGTTAATAAACGGGATTCCAAGACCTGATAGCATCGGCGTCTCCCGATTAACAAAAACTACGGCTGAAAAAGCCTTGTTTTCTATATCGGAAATACAGCGGAAAGCGGGAAACAGCTCCTAAAAATCAGAATAAACCGCCTTGATTGTTTGTTTTTAATTTCCCTAAATGTTGATATGCTTTATCGGTAACTTCTCTACCTCTTGGCGTACGCATAATAAAACCTTCCTGAATCAAAAATGGTTCATAGACTTCCTCGATTGTTTCACTGCTTTCAGATACGGCTGTCGCCAAAGTAGATAAACCTACAGGTCCGCCTTTGAATTTATCGATAATTGTATTTAGTATTTTATTATCCATCTCGTCCAGGCCATGAGCATCTACATTAAGTGCTTTTAAGGCGTAACGGGCAATTTCTATATCGATAGTGCCATTCCCTTTTATCTGGGCAAAATCACGCACACGCCGTAACAATGCGTTCGCGATGCGAGGAGTTCCACGACTACGACCAGCTATTTCTATAGCTGCCTCCATGGATATAGGCATTTTAAATATAGTAGCACTTCTTTCTACGATTGTGGTGAGTAACTCAGTGGTATAATATTGTAAGCGGGAAGAAATTCCAAAACGCGCTCTCATAGGAGCGGTTAATAAACCAGAACGCGTGGTGGCTCCAATTAAGGTAAATGGATTTAGATTGATTTGGACGGTTCTTGCATTAGGTCCAGATTCAATCATGATATCAATCTTAAAATCCTCCATAGCAGAATACAAATATTCTTCTACTATTGGACTCAAACGATGAATTTCATCAATAAATAAAACGTCTCTTTCTTCTAGATTAGTCAGTAAACCGGCTAAATCTCCAGGTTTGTCTAAAACCGGACCGGAAGTAATTTTGATTCCCACTTGCAATTCATTGGCAAGAATATTGGCTAAAGTTGTTTTTCCTAAGCCAGGTGGACCATGAAACAGCGTGTGATCAAGTGCTTCATTTCGTTGATTTGCAGCCTGAACAAAAACTTTCAGATTTTCTAATATTTGGTCTTGTCCTGCAAAATCATCAAAAGAAAGTGGTCTCAATTTTTTTTCAAGATCTAGCTCTTCTGAATTGTAACCATTTGCTGTTGGGTCTAAATTTTCATTCATATAACAAAGATAGCAAAGCAATATTGAATTATAAATTTAAATTTCAAATGCTATAAATAAAAAAGCAATACTATCAAGCAATCTATTTCAGTATGTTATTTTTTTATTCATTCAAACAAAATCCAGACACCACAATGGTTATAGAATGCACTGCATTGACAATTGAACCCTTCTATAAATACAGTGATTACACACTTACAAAAGGGATGAAAATTGAGTAATGTCCTAAAAAAAAGCCTCTACTTTCGCGAGGCTTTTTTTATATTTTAGTGATGTAAAACTTCTTCACCTTCTTTCATTGGAACATTTTGAGGTACAAAATCTACATCATGAGCTGGATTACTGTAGTCATAAGGCCAACGATGAACCTCAGGAATTTCTCCTGGCCAGTTCCCATGAATATGTTCCACAGGTGCAGTCCACTCTAATGTATTTGATTTCCAAGGATTCATTACTGATTTTTTACCGTAGAAGATACTACTGAAAAAATTGTACAAGAAAACCAATTGAAAGGCACCACCAATTAAAGCAAATATTGTGATCAAAACGTTAACATTTTGTAAATCATCAAATAACGGAAAGTTGGTGTTTGTATAGTAACGTCTTGGCAGACCCGCTAGTCCAATAAAGTGCATCGGAAAGAAAACTCCATAGGCACAAATTGCAGTTACCCAAAAGTGTACATATCCAAGATTCTTGTTTAACATTCTTCCAAATAATCTTGGAAACCAGTGATAAATACCTGCAAACATTCCATAAAGTGCAGAAATTCCCATTACCAAGTGAAAGTGAGCTACAACAAAATAAGTATCGTGTACATTAATATCAAGTGTACTATCCCCAAGAATAATCCCTGTTAAACCACCTGTAATAAATGTAGAAACCAATCCAATAGAAAACAGCATAGCCGGATTCAATTGTAAATTTCCTTTCCACAATGTTGTAATATAATTAAACGCTTTTACCGCTGAAGGTATCGCAATTAACAATGTTGTAAATGTAAATACAGATCCTAAAAACGGATTCATACCGGAGACAAACATATGATGCCCCCACACTATCGTCGATAAGAATGCAATTGCAATAATTGACATAATCATTGCTCTGTAACCAAAAATTGGTTTACGAGAATTTGTAGCAATCACTTCAGAAGTAATACCCAAAGCAGGTAATAAAACTATATAAACTTCAGGGTGACCTAAAAACCAGAATAAATGCTCAAACAATACTGGAGAACCTCCTTGATAATGTAACACTTCCCCTGCAATATAAATATCAGATAAGAAAAATGAAGTACCAAAGCTTCTATCAAAAATCAATAATAAAGCAGCTGATAAAAGAACAGGAAAAGATACTATACCAATAATAGCAGTCACAAAGAAAGCCCATATAGTAAGTGGTAATCGAGTCATAGACATTCCCTTAGTCCTTAAGTTAATTACCGTAACAACATAGTTCAAAGATCCCATTAAAGAAGATGCAATAAAAATAGCCATTGAAATTAACCATAATGTCATACCCATACCTGAACCAGGAATAGCTTGTGGTAAAGCACTTAAGGGAGGATATATCGTCCATCCTGAAGAAGCAGGACCAGCCTCAACAAAAAGGGAACTAATCATGATTACACTAGATAAGAAAAACAACCAATACGAAATCATATTCATAAAACCGGATGCCATATCTCGCGCTCCAATTTGAAGTGGAATCAATAAGTTACTAAAAGTACCACTCAGGGCAGCCGTTAAAACAAAGAAAACCATTATTGTTCCATGAATAGTAACCAATGCTAAGTAAATATCATTAGCCATGACTCCATTAGGAGCAAATTTATCCCCTAGTAAAATATTAAATATTCGGAAAGATTCTTCCGGCCATGCTAATTGCATTCTAAAAAGCATAGACATCCCAACACCAATAATCCCCATAATGATACCCGTAATTAGGTATTGTTTGGCAATCATCTTATGATCAATACTAAAAATATATTTAGTAATAAAAGTGTCTTTATGGTGATGTTCGTGTTCGTGATCTATTGCGTGATCGTGACCTTCTGCTGACATATATGTTTACTTTAAATTTTTTTTATAATATTATTTCATTGCCGTTACAGCAGCAGCAGTATCAGTACTTGCTCCAGTATCTACAGGAGCTGGCGTAGCTAAAGCTGCTTTAACTTCATTAACGATAGTAGCCTTCTCTTTCAACCAAGCTTTATAGTCTTCAGGAGTATCTACAATGATCTTCATTTGCATGTTGTAATGAGATGTACCACAAATTTTATTACAAAGTAACAGATAATCAAAAGTATAAGGATCTAAAGCTGCCTCTCCTTTTGCCACCAAACCAACACTTTTCTTAGCCCTTAAAGCATTAATATTTGCAACTTTTTCAACCATATAAGGCAATTCTCTGTATTCTACAGTGGTATAAACAGGCTCAAAAGCGAACTCAGTTACCATACCAGGAACACAATTCATTTGCGCTCTAAAGTGAGGCATGTAAGCAGAATGTAAAACGTCTTGAGAACGCATTTTGAAATGAATTTTCTTCCCTTTTGGAATATGCAATTCTGTTACCAATATATCATCTTGAGAATATGGATCCGATAAATCAACTCCTACAGCATTTGCACCTTCGATAAACCTTACATTTGCTTTTCCAAGTACGTTATCCTCTCCTGAATATCTGGCTTTCCAGTTAAACTGTTGCGCATATAATTCGATTACGATTGTATCTTCATCTTCATCAACAAACATAATATTATTCCAAGCATACAATCCATAAAGTATTAATCCTGCCAAAACTACTGCAGGAATAACGCTCCAAATAGCTTCTAATTTATTATTATCGGCAAAATAAAGTGCCTTTTGATCTTTTTTTCCTCTGTATTTGAAAGCAAAATAATGCAATAAAACCTGAGTAATAGCTTGCACAATAAAGATAAGAATCCAAGTTATGTTCATCAAATAATCCACTTGTTCACCATGAGCAGAAGCAGATGTATGAAGGACTAAAGGTCCCCAAGCAAAAAAACCATATATTGAAAAAATATAAATAAAGGCCAAAAAACCAAACATTAAATAACCTTGAACGTTATTGTCATTATCTGTAGCTACTTCAGAGCTATCGGAATTGGATCCAACTTGCGTCAGATCGAATATTTTAGTCAATTGCCACAAAGCAACAGCTAATAAAGCTAAAACTATAATTACCAACAAACTTGTCATCTGTTTTTTTCTTTAAATATTAATAATGGAAATGTTTACTTTCTTCAATAAATGGATTTCTTTTTGGCAACAAAGGAACTTTTGTCAATGCTGTAAAAACAACATAAATAAATAATCCAAGGAAGAAAAGAACAGAAGCTATCTCTGAAACCCCAATGAACCATCTGTCTCCAACAGTTCCTGGCATAATCATGTTGAAAAAGTCTATATAATGTCCAACCAAAATAACGGCACCTGCCATGACTAAAACCCATGTAATTCTTTTAAAATCAGTATTAACTAAGATCAACAAAGGAAATACAAAATTCATAACCACAGCACCAAAGAACGGAATATTATATAATTCGATTCTAGTTATATAATAAGTTACCTCTTCCGGAATATTAGCATACCAAATAAGCATATATTGTGAAAACCATAAATAAGTCCAAAATATACTAAAACCGAACATGAATTTTGCTAAATCATGAATATGACTCGTATTAACGTGCTCTAAAAAACCTCTAGATTTCAAATACAAAGTAACTAATGCTATCGTGGTGATTCCACTAACAAAGAAACTTGAAAAAACATACCACCCAAATAAAGTACTAAACCAATGTGGATCGATAGACATAATCCAGTCCCAGGACATTATCGATTCTGTAACAATAAAGAAAACTAAGAAGACAGCCGATAATTTAAAGTTTTTCTTGTAAAATAAATCATCACTAGCATCATCTTGCGCTAAACAATATTTTCTAGAAAAATAGTGATACAAATTCCAACCAGTCAAAAATATAGCTGCCCTAATAATCCAAAAAGGAAAATTTAAATACCCCGCTTTATTCGCAATTAATTTATCCGTAGCAACAACTTCAGGATCTAACCATATAAAAAGATGATTAAGATGAAGACCACATAACAATAATACTATAAAAAAGACAACAGACCCTACTGGTAAATAAGACGTTATACCCTGCATAACTCTAAACAAAACAGGCGACCAACCAGCCTGAGCTACTTGTTGAATAGCATAAAAAGCTAAAACACCCAAAGATACCAACATAAAGAATATACAGGCAACATAAAAAGCAGCCCATGGCTTATTTTGCAACTGATGCAAAACATGATTCAAATGTTCCGCATGTTCCGCATGTTTCACTTCTTCACTAATTTCATGTTCACCCTTTTTTACAGCTACTTCGGTGTGTAACGAATTCTCATGAACTTCATTAATAACTTCTGAAGTGCTGTCCGTAGGCGATACTATTGCATTGCCCTCTTTTGTACTTTGAGCTTCCTCGTGCCCGTTAGAAACAACATGCTCTTCAACAGGTTTTGAAGTTTCATGTTTAACTTCTCCATGACTACCATGGCTTTCAGCAGCAAGAAGAGTTTCAACTTCTTGAATATCCTTTGGTGCACTCCAAAAACCATATCCAATCCCTAATACGCCTATGGCCATTAAGAGGAAAGAAAAAGTTTTTAATTTACTTGAAAATGTATACATATCTATTACGATCAGTTTGTTCAACAATTATAATTCGCTTTTTAGTTTTAGAACATAGTCAGTAACCAACCAACGTTCATGGGCACTCAACTGGTTTGCATGCGAGCCCATAGAATTCAAACCATACGTTATTACATGATAAATACTTCCCTCAGTAATAACTCTATCTTTATAACTAGGAACACCCAGAAATTTTTCTCTTTCTACCAGTTTACCTTTACCGTTTCCAGAAGCACCGTGGCAACTGATACAATAAATTTCAAAAAGTTCTTTTGCCTTTTCAGGTTCTCTACTTAAGGAGTCTAAAGGAGATTTAAGATTCACTTTAGCTAACTCATATCCAGCCGTAGAGTTTTCGTATTCAAAAGGCTCAAACCCTCGGTTTATGGATCCTTGAGCAGGAAGTTGTCCTTCTTTACCATTTTTAAATGCATTTGATTCAGAATAAGTTTCATACCCTACTGACTCATACATATTTGGAAAATACTGATAGTTTGGTGCCGCATTATTATGGCAGGAGGAAACTAAAATAGTTATACCAAATAAAAGTGTTATTTTATATACGCTTTTCATATCTATAATTAATGCTTTTCTATTACTTTAACTTCTACAGCTCCCGTGCTTTGGAAAAAAGAAACTAATTCCTCTTCATTATTGTTTACAGCAACTTCCATTAAAAAATGGTCATCTGTGGTTCTTACATCAGGATTTTCCGCTTCTTTGAAAGGCCATAATTTACTTCTCATATAAAAAGTAATAACCATTAAGTGAGCAGAAAAGAACACTGTAAGTTCAAACATAATTGGAACAAAAGCTGGCATATTTTCAATATAACTGAAACTTGGCTTTCCACCAATATCCTGAGGCCAATCTTGAATCATTATATAATTCATCATGGCTGTTGCTACCGAAATACCTACGCAACCATACAGGAAAGCACAAATCGCTAATCTCGTTGGTGCAATTCCCATAGCTTTATCCAAACCGTGTACAGGGAATGGAGTAAAAACTTCTTCAATATGATGATGGGCTGCTCGGGTTTTTTTAACCGCATCCATCAAAATATCATCGTCATTATAAATGGCGTATATTACTTTATTACTCATGGTGTGAATCTTTATTTGCTTCTCTTTCTCTTTTGTAATTATCTCCGGTTCCTTTTAAAATTGTTTTCACCTCTGCCTGAGCTATCACAGGAAATGTTCTGGAATAGAGTAAAAACAGTACGAAGAAGAATCCTATAGTTCCAATAAAAATTCCAATATCAACAAATGTAGGAGAGAACATTGTCCATGAAGATGGCAAATAATCCCTGTGCAATGAAGTTACAATGATTACAAATCTTTCAAACCACATTCCAATATTCACTACAATTGAAATTATAAAGGAAAACATAATACTTGTTCTTAATTTTTTAAACCACATGAATTGTGGAGAAAAAACATTGCAAGTCATCATAGACCAATAAGCCCACCAGTACGGTCCAGTAGCTCTGTTTAAAAAGGCATATTGTTCATACTCTACACCGGAATACCATGCAACAAATAATTCCGTAATATAAGCAACACCTACAATTGAACCTGTAATCATGATTACGATATTCATCAATTCAATGTGTTGAACTGTGATATAAGCTTCTAAATTTGAAACTTTTCTCATAATAATCAGCAACGTATTTACCATTGCAAACCCTGAGAAAACTGCTCCAGCAACAAAGTAAGGCGGAAAAATTGTAGTATGCCAGCCAGGAATAACTGACGTGGCAAAATCCATTGATACAATTGTGTGCACCGAAAGCACAAGCGGAGTTGCTAAACCTGCAAGAACTAAAGAAACTTCTTCAAATCGTTGCCAGTCTTTTGCTCTACCGCTCCAACCAAAACTCAATATAGAATATACTCTTTTATTAAAAGGAGTTATTGCTCTGTCACGCAACATGGCAAAATCAGGTAATAAACCAGTCCACCAAAATACTAATGAAACAGAAAGATAGGTAGAAATTGCAAATACATCCCAAAGTAATGGTGAGTTAAAATTCACCCAAAGAGAACCAAATTGATTCGGAATTGGTAAAACCCAATAGGCTAACCATGGACGACCCATGTGAATAATTGGAAATAAACCTGCCTGGATAACAGAGAAAATTGTCATTGCTTCAGCAGAACGGTTAATAGCCATTCTCCAACGCTGACGGAAAAGCAATAATACTGCCGAAATTAAAGTTCCAGCATGACCAATACCAACCCACCAAACAAAGTTCGTGATATCCCAAGCCCATCCAACAGTTTTATTTAACCCCCATGTTCCAATACCTGTAGAAACAGTGTAAATTATACAGCCTAAACCCCAAAGGAAGGCTATTAATGCAATTGAAAATACAATCCACCAATGTTTATTTGCTTTACCTTCAACAGGTGCTGCTACATCTACAGTTACATCATGATAAGTTTTATCACCTATAACTAAGGGTTTTCTAATGGTTGCTTCGTAGTGAGACGACATAATCCTTTATATTGATTCTTAATTAATTCTTTTTTTGTACTAAGTATTTCTAACTTTAACGTGATAAATCACATTAGGTTTTGTTCCAACATGCTCCAACAAATGATACATCCTTTCGTCAGCAACTAAGGCAGCCACTTCCGCATCTTTATCATTTATATCTCCAAATTTCATTGCTCCATTAGAACAAGCATTTGAACATGCCGTTTGGAATTCACCATCAATGATTACTCTTCCTTCGTTTTTAGCTTTCAAAATAGTTGCTTGTGTCATTTGAATACACATTGAACATTTTTCCATAACTCCACGAGAGCGAACATTAACATCCGGATTCAATACCATACGTCCTAAATCATCATTCATATGATAATCAAATTCACTGTTTTTGTTGTATAAAAACCAGTTAAAACGACGTACTTTATACGGACAGTTGTTAGCACAATAACGCGTACCAACGCATCTGTTATAAGCCATATGATTTTGACCTTGACGCGAGTGTGAAGTTGCCGCTACTGGACAAACTGTTTCACAGGGTGCATGGTTACAATGTTGACACATTACTGGCTGAAAGGAAACTTGAGGATTATCACCTGCCTTTTCCATTTCATTAAATGTAGATAATGAACTTGATAAACCTGCTATATTTTCTTTTCTTTCGTTATCACCTTCAAAAGTACTTTCGGAAGAATAATACCTGTCAATACGCAACCAGTGCATATCACGACTTCTTCTAATTTCAGCTTTCCCTACTACAGGAACGTTATTTTCAGCATGACATGCTATCACACAAGCACCACAACCGGTACATGAATTTAAATCTATAGAAAGATTAAAATGATGCCCGACAGAACGATCAAATGAAGACCACAAATCTACCTTAGTAGCTTCTACCTCCTTATGATCCAATGACACCATAGGTTGAGGATTCCAAATTTGAGCATCTTTTGTATTAAAAATTTCTAAAGATGTTTCTTTTATAATATCCCCTCTTCCCATCAATGTTTTCTGACCTTGAACACAAGCAAACTCATGTTCACCTTCAGCTTTTACCAAGGTTACTGATTGTACATTATTGAAACCTTTATATAAAGAATAGGCATTTAAACCCACCATCATTTCTTCCTTCAAAGCCGCTTTGCGACCGTACCCTAACGCCAAGCCAATAGTACCAACAGCCTGACCCGGTTGCACAATTACAGGAACATTTTCTAATTTAATTCCGTCTGCTGTGGTAATGCTAGCATAACTTCCGTTTAACCCCCCATTAGCAACAATTTCATTCGAAAGATCATATTTCTTAGCATCAGCATTCGAAACCGTAAGATAGTTATCCCAAGAAACTCTTGTAATTGGATCCGGAAATTCTTGTAACCAAGGGTTGTTTGCTTGTTGTCCATCCCCTAAACCAGTTTTGGTGTATAAAACAAGTTCTAGTCCTTCAGAAGCTTTTGATTGTGCCAAAGCAGTTGCAGCAGCACCATAATCAGCAGAACCTGCAGCTACAGTTGGTACAACACCCACATAAACACCATCATGCAACACTTTATTCCAAGAAGAACCTGCTATTATTGCCGAAGCATTCCCTTTAATATAATCGTAAAATGTACCAGTCATTCCATTTAAAGACAACAATACATCCTGAAATTGTTTGGTATTAAAAAGAGGACGGATCGTAGGCTGAGTAATCCCATAAGTTCCTTTGGTGAAACTTACATCATTCCATGATTCCAAATAATGAGGAACAGCTGCTGCAATTGTACTTACTAAAGCCGTTTCATCTTCTTTCAAAGAAAAAGATACTGATGTATCAACTTTCTTCAGTGCTTCAACAAAAGAAGTGCTGTCTGGTAAAGTATAGACTGGATTAACACCACTCATAATCAACGTATGAACACTTCCTGCTTTCATATCATTAATTAATTGATTCACTTTTTCATTTGAACCTTTTCTGATTTGTCTTACACCAGAGGTAGTAAAAGCCTCACTGGCCAATGCTTGATTGACAGCCAAAACTACTAACTGAGCATTTTTATCTTGAATACCAGAAACTAAAACTCCTTTTGCACCAGCAGCTTTTAACTGCTGAGCCGCTTTAGTAACTTCAGCTTTAAATTTATCTTCTAAAGTTACGCCAACAGAAGAACCTGTTACCACATTATAAATATGAACTAACGCTTGCTTTTGATTAGCCGTAGACATTGGCAAACGTTTATCAGCTGCAGCACCCGAGAGTGTCATATTAGCTTCTAACTGAAAATGACGAGACATTTTTCCTGCTTTTGGCACTCTTCCTTGCGTATAACCCGAATCATAACCCCCGCCTTGCCAGTCTCCAAGAAAATCAGCTCCAACAGAAACGATAAGAGATGCTTTTGAAAAATCATAATTAACTAAAGCTCTTTCTCCATAAACAGTTTCAAAAGCATCTAATGCTTCCGAAGAAGAAACAGCATCGTAAACAACATGTTTCGCATTTGGATTTTTGGCAATAAATTCAGCAATAAGCTTTTCTGATGATGGACTCGCCAATGTATTAGTCAAAAGCACCACTTGCCCGCCTTTTGCAGCAGCAGCAACGATACTAGACTTTATTTTAGAATCAACAGCAGACCAAGCCGCATTTTTACCTTCTATCTTTGGCTCCTTCAAACGCATACTGTCGTATAACGAAAGAATAGAAGCATGAATTCTTGCATTAGCACTAAACGCAGCACCTTGAATAGTATTATTATCTATTTTAATAGGGCGCCCTTCACGTGTTTTCACCAAAAGATTTGCAAAGTCAAAACCATCAAAAACTGACGTTGCATAATAATCGGCTACTCCGGGGATAATTTGTTCCGGCTGAAGCACGTAAGGAATAGACTTGTTAACCGGTCCTTCACAAGCCGCAAGCGTGGCTGCTGCTGTGCTAAAACCAACGTACTTTAAAAAATCACGACGTGATGTTGACGAAGATGACAAAGTACCATCATTTCCTAAAAATTCATCCGTAGGAATTTCTTCAACAAATTCGTTATTTCTAAGGGCCTCAACAACAGAACTATTTTGATCTAGCTCTTCAACACTTTTCCAGTATTTTTTGTTTGATGACATATATAAATATTAAAATCTTAATAATTTGATTAATAATGGCATTTACCACATTCTAAACCTCCCATTTGAGCCGCAGTCAACTTGTCTACACCGTATTTCTTAGAAAGCTCCTCGTGAATCTTAGTATAATATTCATTGCCTTCCATTTTTACCTCAGTTTTCCTGTGACAATCAATACACCAACCCATTGTTAAAGGAGCGAATTGTTTTTGAATCTCATATTCTTGTACTGGACCGTGACAAGTTTGACATTCAATACCAGCCACCGTTACGTGTTGCGAGTGATTAAAATAAACAAAATCCGGCAAGTTATGAATACGAACCCATTTTACAGGCTGTGTTTTACCTGTGTACGTTTGAGTTGTTTGATCCCAACCAACTGCTGTATATAATTTCTGAATTTGCTCATCATAAAACGCCTTACTGTATTCAGGAGTAGCTGTTGTTTCAGCAACTTCAGCAATATTCTTATGACAATTCATACAAACATTCAATGAAGGAATTCCAGCATTCTTACTAACTCTTGCCGAGGAGTGACAATACTTACAGTTGATCTCATTATCTCCAGCATGTATTCTATGAGAATAATGAATCGGCTGAACTGGCGCATAATCCTGGTCAACACCAATTTGCATCAGATAACCATATACAAAATACGCACTCGCCAACAACAAAAACACAGAAGTAACCAATACTAAAAACTGATTTCTAACAAACGATTTCCAAATAGGTGTTGTTGGAGTTTTTGGAGCAACTTCAATACCATTTGCTTTTGCTACTTTAGTTAACACATTATTTACAAGAAACAACATTACCACAAGAACTAACATCACCAAGGACAAAGCCCCTAAAATAATATTATTCGAAACCCCACTGCCTGCATCAGCTGTTCCTGGAACCGCCTCAGTACCTGAAGCTACTGCAGGAGCCTCCGCTTTTGGCTCTGAAGTGTAAGCAATTATATCATCAATATCAGCATCCGATAATTGAGGAAAAGCAGACATTACGGCCTTGTTATTTTCCTCATAAACTTTTACAGCTTGAGCATCTCCTGATTTGATAAGATCTGAACTATTACGAACCCACTTATGAAGCCATGAAGCATCATATTTAGCACCCACGCCTCTAAGAGCCGGTCCTGTTGCTTTCGCATCAAGTTTGTGACATGCCGCACAGTTAGCATTAAAAAGCTCTTTACCCTTAACCGGATCAGCACTTTGTGAAGTAGCTGTAGCATCCGCAGTAACATCCGCTACTGCTGGAGTAGCTTCTTGAGCAAATGAAGTAAAGGAAACAGACAGCATTAAAGCTATGCTAAGAATTAATTTCCTTGAGATCGAATTATGGTTACCCACCTTTTTCATATAGTATAATGATTATCTACTAAAAATTGGCACAGTTTTTTCTAATTATTTTTATAAAAACTGATCCTTTATTTTAAACTTGCACAAAAATACGACTTAAGAACTACTCTCAAAACCTTAAAATAGTCTTAATTTCAATTTATATCTATTCTAAATAATATTCTGAGTTTAGTATGATTTATTAAATAGTACTTTTACACAAAAACAATCACATTATGAGAATTTTAGCCTCCAAAAAAGCTTTTTTTATCACTATTGCATTTTGTATATCTTATATACATGCAATTGCACAAGACAAAAACTTAACCGTTAATCAAGACCCTAAATTTGAACAATTACTAAATGAAAAGAGAAAAACAAATATTTCTAATGCTATAAATGACCAATATAAAATTCAAATATTTAGTGGCGAAAGTGAAAAAGCAAGAAACACTCTTAATCAATTTAGACAACAATTTCGAGATATTGACGGCACCATTATTTTTTTTACTCCAAACTACAAAGTTTGGGTTGGGAATTTCAAAACACGAATTGAAGCAGAACGAAATCTAATAGAGATCAAAAAAAGCTATTCCAATGTACATTTGATAAAGCCTAACAAATAAAACAGCATCAGTAATCATGCATCTCCTATTTAAAAAAAACCACTTCAAAAGTGGTTTTTTTGTTTTTATAATTGGATTAAAAAAAACCAAAGACAATTGAAAAATAGCAAAATTATCCTCTAATAAACTTAAAAAATATTCAAATTATATAAAATCAAGCTCTCTATTATTTGAAATAAGCAAAAAACTTTAAATCAGGATGACATAAACGAATAAGCTCAGTTCAACACAAACTCCTATCCCACTCTCGATTAAATAAAAAATCGCGTTTTACTAACTGAAATAAAAAAAAGTTGTCACTTTTCCTTAACAAATAAAAATCAGTGTTAAAACAAAAAACTTTTATTCAGCCATTAAAAAAGCTTTTCAAGACTAAACCTGTCTTTGTTTAAAACAAAAAAATCCCGACTAGTCGGGATTTTAATTAAAACAATATAATTCTATTTCAATTTCTTCTTAATTGCTACCTCATGGTAAGATTCAATAACATCTCTTTCTTCAATGTCATTATATCCCTTGATCTGAATTCCACAATCATAGCCTTTAGCAACCTCTTTAACATCATCTTTGAAACGTTTCAATGCTATCAGTTCACCTGTATGCACCACCACACCATCTCTAATGATTCTCATTTTAGCGCTTCTGGAAATTTTACCGTCCATTACCATACAACCCGCAATAGAACCTACTTTAGAGATTTTGAATATCTCTCTAATCTCCGCTGTACCCAAAATTTCTTCTTTCATTTCTGGAGCTAACATCCCTTCCATGGCATCTTTCAAGTCATCAATTGCAGCATAAATAATAGAATAGTAACGGATATCAATTTCTTCTTTATCTGCTAATTGTCTTGCGTTTCCAGCAGGACGAACATTAAATCCGATGATGATTGCATCCGATGCCGAAGCCAACATTACGTCAGTTTCTGTAATTGCACCAACCCCTTTATGAATAATATTAATTTGAATTTCTTCGGTAGATAATTTAGAGAACGAATCAGACAATGCTTCAACAGAACCATCCACATCTCCCTTAAGGATAATATTTAATTCTTTAAATTGACCCAATGCTATTCTACGTCCAATTTCATCCAATGTAATGTGTCGTTGTGTACGTACAGACTGCTCACGCATCAATTGAGAACGTTTTGAAGCAATTTGTTTGGCTTCTTTTTCATCTTCAAAAATATTGAACTTATCCCCTGCAGTGGCTGCTCCATCAAGACCCAGAACAGAAACCGGAGTTGAAGGTCCCGCAACTGTAACTATATTCCCTCTTTCATCATGCATGGCTTTTATCTTACCATGATGCTTCCCTGCTAACATATAATCACCAACTCGTAACGTTCCATGCTGTACTAATATGGTAGAAACATATCCTTTTCCTTTATCAAGAAATGCCTCAACCACTGTACCTTGAGCCGCTTTATTTGGATTTGATTTTAAATCTAAAAGTTCCGCTTCTAACAATACCTTCTCTAATAATTCTTTGACACCTGTACCAACTTTTGCAGAGATATCATGAGATTGAATTTTCCCACCCCAATCTTCTACTAGTAAATTCATACCCGCTAATCTTTCTTTTACTTTTTCAGGATTGGCATTAGGCTTGTCAATTTTATTAATGGCAAATATAATAGGAACGCCTGCTGCTTGAGCATGACTGATCGCTTCTTTCGTTTGTGGCATGATGTCATCATCCGCAGCAATCACAATAATTGCAATATCCGTAACTTGAGCACCACGCGCACGCATCGCTGTAAAAGCTTCGTGACCCGGTGTATCTAAGAATGCAATTTTTTGTCCGTTATCCAAAGTTACTCCGTAGGCACCAATATGTTGTGTAATTCCTCCAGACTCCCCTGCGATTACGTTTTCTTTACGAACGTAATCCAGTAACGATGTTTTACCGTGATCTACGTGACCCATTACCGTAACAATAGGCGCTCTGAACACTAAATCTTCTTCTCTATCTGCAACAACCTGAATTGCTTCTTCAATATCTACCGTGATAAATTCAACTTCATAACCAAACTCATCCGCAACGATTGTCAATGTTTCCGCATCAAGACGCTGATTCATGGTAACCATGATTCCAAGCGACATACAAGTTCCAATAACTTTTGTAATTGGCACATCCATCATGATGGCAATTTCACCAACGGTAACAAACTCAGTAACCTTAATCGTTTTGCTTCCTTCGTCTATGGCTCTTTGCTCGTCATCTGATTTTTGACGGTGCGTATCTCTTTTATCTCTTCTATATTTAGCTGCTTTAGATTTACCTCCTTTTCCTTGAAGTTTTTCTAAAGTCTCTCTAATTTGGTTTTTTACTTCTTCTTCCGTAGGCTCTACTTTAGCAACAATAGCAGGTCTGTTTCCTCTTACGAAACCAGGTCTTGCACTTCTGTTAGCATTAAATCCGCCACCACCAACATTTGGCGTAATCTTGTTAGGATTTGGCGCTCCCGGAACTCCTGGAACTGCAGGCGGCCTAGGAACTCCTGGTTTAGGAGCAATCCTTTTACGCTTGTTTTTATTTGCATTAGCCGCAGCCGATCCTGGAGCACCCGGTTTATTAGGAGTGATTTTAGGTTCTTCTTTTTTCTTTTTTGGTTTGTTGAATTGTGACAAATCAATGATCTGCCCTGTCAAAGTAGTTCCTGATAATTTTTGATATTGCGTTGTGATGGTTTCATCAACAGGCACGTCATCAGTTTTAGCAATTTCCGTTTTCACTACCTCTTTTGGTTCAGCAGGGACTGCTTTTACAGTCTCTTTTTTTACCTCTTTAATTCCAACAACCGGTTTTATCTCTTTTTTATCTGAAACAGGTTTTTCATCTAAAGGTTTTTCTGGCGACAGTTTTTCTGTTGAAGCTTCTTTTTGAATTGCTTTCACCTCAGCTACTTTAGCAACTGGAGTCTCCACTTTTTCAACCGCTTTCACAGGAGTGACGATGGAAGGTTTTTTAGGATTAAGATCAATCTTACCTACCTGAACAGGACCCGCTATAACTGCTCTCGCTTTTATAACTTCTTGCTGTTTCAGACGCTCTTCCTCAATCTTACGTTTGTCTTCGATTTCTTTCTCTCGTTCTAAACGCAAAGCCTCTTTTTCTTTTCTTTTTTCTTCCCCAACTTCTTTCGAAGCTTCTTTATTCCCTTTGTCACCTGCAAACTGACCGCACAAGACATTGTATACATCATCAGAAATTTTTGTGTTTGGGTTTGCTTCAATAGCTATCCCTTTATCTTTTAGATAATCCACAGCTCTTTCCAAAGAAATATTCAATTCCCTTAAAACTTTGTTTATTCTAATAATTCTCTCTTCAGACATAAAACCTTTTTATTATTACCTTTTTTGTTATTCCTCACTTTACTCCCGACTCGATACCTACCGAGCAAGAATTAATTGTAAAATGGCATGTTTATCGTTGAAGACTCAATGACTAACTGTCAAATTCTTCTTTCAATATTCTCATTACATCCAGAATCGTTTCCTCTTCCAGGTCTGTTCTTCGTACTAAATCTTCTACATCTTGTTTTAAGATACTTTTTGCAGTATCCAATCCAATTTTTGCAAATTCTTCAATAACCCAGTCTTCAATTTCATCTGAAAACTCTGTTAATTCAACATCATCATCATCAGCGGTAGCACCAGCAACATCACCTTCACGAATAACGTCTAATTCATAGCCCGTTAATAAGCCCGCTAATTTGATATTGTGTCCCCCACGACCAATCGCTTTTGAAACTTCTTCAAGCTTCAAGAAAACCTCTGCTCTTTTAGTCTCTTCATTGATCTTGATCGAAGATACTTTTGCAGGGCTTAATGCTCTTGTGATAAACAATTGAATGTTGCTTGTATAATTGATAACATCTATATTCTCATTACCTAATTCACGCACGATTCCATGAATACGAGACCCCTTCATACCTACACAAGCCCCCACAGGATCTATTCTGTCGTCATAAGAATCAACAGCTACTTTTGCTTTTTCGCCGGGTATCCTAACCACTTTCTTTACCATGATTAAACCATCAAATACTTCCGGAATTTCTTGCTCAAACAATTTTTCCAAGAACTTCTCCGAAGTTCTAGACATAATAATTTGAGGTTTATTTCCCTTCAACTCAACGCTTTCAATTATCCCTCGGACATTATCACCCTTGCGGAAAAAATCAGAAGGTATTTGTTTTTCTTTTGGCAAAATAATTTCATTGCCTTCATCATCAACTAAAATCACAACTCTTGGACGCACATGGTGCACTTCGGCGGTGTAAATATCTCCTATTAAATCTTTAAACTGCTTGTAAAGATTGGTGTTATCGTGTTCATGAATTTTAGAAATCAAATTCTGACGCAAAGCTAAAATTGCTCTTCTTCCTAAATCAATTAATTTAACTTCTTCAGAAACCTCTTCTCCAATTTCAAAATCAGGCTCTATTTTTCTAGCTTCAGTCAATGTAATTTCAAGGTGATCAAAATCCAAGTCTTCATCCGCAACAATTACTCTTCTTTGCCAAATCTCCATATCTCCTTTATCAGGATTTATAATGATATCGAAATTATCATCTGAACCGTATTTTTTTTTCAATGCATTTCTAAATACATCTTCTAAAATTGCCATAAGCGTTACACGATCAATAAGTTTATCATCTTTAAACTCTGAGAATGAATCGATCAATGCTAAATTTTCCATGCGAATTCTTTAATTAAAATGTTACTGTAACAATTGCTTCTTTAATGTCTCCATAAGGTAGTTTAAGTTCTTTTTGAACGGTCTCCTTCCCTTTACCAATCTTTTTTGGCTCTCTTGCTTCCCATGACAAAATTACAAAATCATCATTAGCTTCCACTAATTCCGCTTCAATTATTTCTGCTCCAGTTTTCACAATCAATGTACGCCCTATATTTTTCTTGTATTGTCTGATCAATTTCAATGGAGATCCTACTCCTACCGAAGCCACTTCTAAAGAAAAATCCTGCTCCTCACGGTCCAGGTTATTGTCTAGTGAACGGCTCACATCAATACAATCCTGAAGCGCTACTCCATTATCTCCATCCAAGGTCACAATAACCTTAAAAGCATCCGTGATAATCAGGTCTATCAAAAAAATTGACGGCTTCTCTAACAGGCCTTCTGCCAATAACGTGTTTACTTTCTCTTTAAATGTCATATGCTTATAAAAAGAGGGGACATTTAGTCCCCTCATTATCTAGATTTTAATAAATAACGGTGCAAATATAGTGTTTTTTTTTATAAACCAAAATAATCGATTGCTCTAAAATAATTTCTTATCTTTAATGAACAATTCAAAACAACAGTTTTACCATAATTTAACACGCTGTAATTATGAAACGTATTTTAGTCCCAACCGATTTTTCTGATCATGCCGGAAACGCTCTAAAAGTGGCTGCTGTAATTGCAAGAAAAAACAAGTGTGAAATATTCCTATTGCATTTGTTAGAACTCCCAAACCACATGAATGACTCTGTTACTGGAGCAGACATTACTCCGGCGCTTATGTTGTTCATCAAAAAAGTTAACGAAAACCTTCAAAAAATAAAAGAACAGCCCTATTTGAAAGGAATTCCGGTACATGTCTCTGTACAATTTGAAAAAGCTTTTAGCGGTATTTTATCCTTTAACAAAAAGAATAAAATTGATTTAATCGTTATGGGCTCTCATGGCACTTCAGGCATTGAAGAAATCATTATTGGCTCTAATACTGAAAAAGTGGTCCGACTCTCCGAAATTCCAGTTTTAGTTATAAAAAAAGATGTAGGTAAATTAAAATTTAAAAATTTCGTCTTTGCCTCTGATTTTTCAAAAGAAGCTAAAAAGCCTTTTAAAAAAATGATGGAGTTCGCGAAGATCTTTGATGCCAATTTGTTTTTAGTCATGATTTGCACACCCAATAGTTTTAAGACCACTCTTGCTGCCGAAAAGGTGATGGGCGCTTTTATGGCTGAATTTGATCTTCCAAACTACTCCTCACATCTATTTAATGATGCAAATATTGAAAGTGGAATAATCAATTTTTCAAAAACAATAGATGCTGATTTAATTGGCCTTTGCACTCATGGCAGAACTGGTTTAGCGCATTTTTTTAACGGAAGCATCAGTGAGGACTTAGTAAACCACACCACCAGACCTGTTATCACTTTTAGAATTTAACTCCTTTTGGCTTTGCAAAAACAACTAACCAACTTCACTCTCTTATCTCGAAAATCCCAACAAACACTACTCAGAATTTTATCTATAAAAAAACCTCTCAGGAATTGAGAGGTTTTTTGTTGGTCTACAAGGACTCGAACCTTGAACGACTGCACCAAAAACAGTTGTGTTACCATTACACCATAGACCAGCAGTGCTGCTAAGCGAGTGCAAATTTAAAATAATATTTAGTTTGCACAAATTTTTTTTGTCTTTTTATTAAAAAAATAACAACAAAAAATAAAATCAGCTGCAAAGCATCTCAAAAGAGCTTTACAATCAATTGATTATTGAATTTTATTACTTTTCCAGAAAATAGTGTTAATGCTACTAGGGTTAAATAAAAAAACATTTTCTTTGTAACTTACATTTAAACTAAATTTTAATACATGGACAAAGGAACATTCAACTTCAATAAATGGAACACAATTGTTGGTTGGTTAACATTTGGAATCGCATTATTAACTTACACTTTAACTGTTGAGCCTACTATGAGTTTTTGGGATTGTGGCGAATACATTTCCACCGCAGCAAAACTTCAAGTTGGCCACCCTCCGGGAGCTCCTTTATACCAGATGATTGGCGCTTTTTTTGCCATGTTTGCATCAGATGATCAACACATTGCCTTAATGGTAAACATGATGTCTGTATTCTCGAGTGCCTTTACTATTTTATTCCTTTTTTGGTCTTCGTCCATTCTTCTAAAAAAATTGATTTCCCGATTTTCAGAGACTAACAGAAACAATGAAATCGTTATACTAGGAAGTTCATTTGTTGGTGCTTTAGCCTTCACCTTTTCAGATAGCTTTTGGTACAATGCTGTCGAGGCTGAGGTTTACGCCATGGCATCCTTGTTTATTGCCCTATTGTTTTGGCTGGGTTTACGCTGGGAGCAAGACATGAATACTCCAAGAGGAAATAAGTGGTTATTGATTATTTCTCTTGTTGTAGGACTTTCCTTTGGGGTTCACTTTATGGCATTACTAACAATTCCCGCAATAGGTTTTCTTTATTTTTTTAAAAACTATAAGGTAGTAACAGTTAAAAGTTTCCTTATTGCAAATGTTGTAGTAATTGCTATTTTGTTGTTTATTTTCAAATTGCTACTTCCTATGACCATGGGATTCTTTGGTAAAACAGAAGTTTTTATGGTCAATAGTTTAGGACTGCCGTTTGACTCGGGCACTGTGTTTGTTACAATAGCTTTGATTGCTTTCTTTTACTTTGGATTGAAATACACCAAACAAAAAGGGTTTGTGTTCTACAACACCATAATTCTTTGCATCCTTTTTATTTTAATTGGTTTCTCGACATGGATGATGCTACCCATTCGAGCAAATGCAAATACTGTAATCAATGAAAACAAACCGTCTGATGCCCGCGAAGTTTTAGCCTATTACAATAGAGAACAATATGGCGTAAATGCATTGTTCTATGGTCCACAATACACAGAGAATTTTGCCGGATTAGATGCCAATAATCCTTATTTAGACAAAGCACCCAATTATGAAAGAGATTATAAAACAGGGAAATATGTTATTGTCAATAATTATAAAAATGCTTCCCAAAATTCAGATGATAATCACAAAACCATTCTGCCAAGAATGTGGAGCGATGGACATATTGAAAATTACATGAATTTTACCAATCCGCCTCAATTCAAATTAAATCCTAATTATCCTTACGAGGATGATTTAGCAAAATACGGTATTGATGCCAGTCAGCTTAGTGAAGAAGATTATAATAAAGCGATTGCTCAACTCAAAAATGAAACTCAAAAAATAATTTCTGAATTCAGACAAGCCTACGCGCAAAAACAAATTGACAACGAAGGATATGTCACCTTCCTAAAAAGTTATGGTGACTATTTGATTGTTGAAAAACCAACAACTGCGGACAATCTAGGTTTTATGGTAGAGTATCAATTTGGATACATGTATTGGAGGTACTTGATGTGGAATTTTGTTGGCCGTCAAAATGATGTTCAGGGACGATACGATTATCTGGATGGCAACTGGCTCAGTGGTATAAAATTCATTGATGAATTGCATTTAGGAAGTCAGGACAACTTACCATCGGATGTATTGAACAACAAAGGTCGGAATGTATATTTCTTTTTGCCTTTTATTCTGGGCCTTATTGGACTTATGTATCATGCCAATAAGGATTTAAAAAGCTTTTATGTTTTGCTTGCCTTGTTCCTTTTTACGGGAATAGCCCTGAAAATTTATTTGAACGAAAGACCTTTTGAACCTCGAGAAAGGGATTATGCACTGGTAGGCTCCTTTTATGTATTTGCCATCTGGATAGGCTTTGGTGTTTACGCCTTGTATGAAAGTGTCAAAAAACATCTCGCTCCAAAAATAGCTGGCCCTCTCCTTATCGCATTAAGTTTAGTAGCAGCACCAATGCTTATGGCGTCACAAAACTGGGATGACCACGACCGTTCCGGCAAATATACCGCCTTGTCTATGGCAAAAGCGTATCTTACCTCGTGTGACCCTAATGCCATTTTATTCACCATTGGAGACAATGACACTTTCCCGCTTTGGTACGCACAGGAAATTGAAAAAATAAGAACCGATGTCAAAATTGTAAACACCAGTTTATTCATGACGGACTGGTATATCGATCAAATGAAAACCAAAACATACGAATCAGACCCGGTACCGGTTTCGTTTACACACGAGGAGTATGTGGGAGACAAATTAGACTATGTGGCTCATATTCCAAAAATTGAAAGTCGCTGGGATATAAAAGATTTTATCGATTTTATTAAAAATCCTAAATCAACGGTAGGAATGCAAAACGGACAAACCATCCATTTTTATCCAACCAATAAGATTCGGATTCCCGTTGACAAAAAAACGATCATACAAAACAAAGTAGTATCCCCTAAATACAATGACTCTATAGTGCCTTATATTGACATAGACATCAAAGGGAGTGCGTTGTACAAAAACAGATTGATGATGCTTGACATTGTTGCTAATAACAACTGGAAAAGACCAATTTATTTTAGCGGTGGTGCTTATGATAGCGAAGACTACATCTGGATGAAAGAATACCTTCAACTCGAAGGTATGGTATACAAACTAGTTCCAATAAAAACCCCAATGTCCAAAGATGGAAGTCTACTTGAAATGGGACAAATAGACACTGACAGAATGTATGCAAAGGTCATGAAATGGGATTGGGGAAATAGTGATAGTCCTTCTATTTATCATGATCCAGAAACCAGAAAAAATAGCATTACCTACCGAAACAATCTGTCAAGATTGATGAATCAGTTAATCCTGGAAGGACAGAAAGAAAAAGCCAAAAAAATCATTGATTTAGCTATGGCAAAAATGCCTTTGGACAGCTTTGGCTATTATTCATTAGTAGAACCTTTTGCGGGGGGCTATTATAAAACTGGCGAAAAAATAAAAGCCGAACAATTATTGGACCGATTAGTCTTTAAGTACCAAGAAAACCTCAACTATTATGGCAATCTTAAATCTTCTGAACAAAGCAGTATTGCAATTCCAATCATAACTGATATTGAGCGCTACAGAAGCCTCTTGCAAGTCATGAAAGAAAATGGCGATCTCGCATTTTACAATAAGAACAAAATTGTCTTCAATACGTACATCAAAATGTTTGAACGTTTTGGACGCGACAAAGAGTAATATTAGAGAGCCATTAAAAAAATAGCGACATTTTTCAATGTCGCTATTTTTTTTAATTTTAAAATGAAAAAAATGAAATTGTACTGGACAAAGACCCATTCGATTATAAAAAAAATATTCTCTAATTATAGTTGGGATGTCTCCAATACAGGAAATACTGTATACCTTACCTTTGATGACGGCCCCATTCCAGAAGTTACAGAATGGGTTTTGGTGGAATTAAAAAAATACGGAATCAAAGCCACTTTTTTCTGTATTGGAAATAATATCGAAAAAAATTCTGAAATATTCAAAAAGGTGATTCGGGAAGGCCACACCATAGGAAACCACACTTTCAACCACTTAAATGGCTGGCAAACAACTACTGATACGTACATCAAAAACACGAAACAAGCTCAAGAAGCGATTGAAAACCACACCCATCCAGACGCTAAACTTTTTCGCCCTCCGTATGGAAAAATAAAAAAATCGCAATCAAAAAAACTACAAAAACTAGGGTACAAAATAATTATGTGGGATGTCCTGAGTGCTGATTTTGATGCCACAATATCTAAAGAAAAATGCCTGAATAATGTGTTGTCAAATGTAAGACCGGGGAGTATTATTGTTTTTCACGACAGTATAAAAGCGTTCAAGAACCTACAATACGTGTTGCCAAAAACACTAGCTTATTTAAAAGAAAATAATTTTAAGTGCAACCCTTTATAAAAATATTACAATTGTTCCTGAACGAGACTAATTATCGTATTGGCGTCAAGTTCTCCGGACTGTCTCCAGATCATCTGACCTTGTTTATAGATCATCAACGTAGGCAACCCTTTGATCCGCAAAGCATCCGCTAATTCTTGATTTTTATCCACGTCAATCTTAATGACTTTCGCTTTATCGCCAAGGGCCGCCGCTACATCTCTGATCACAGGATGCATTAAAACGGAGGATTCATTCCACTCCGTATAAAAGTCAATTAATACCGGAATTTTAGTATTTATAAGTTCTCCAAATTTTGACATAAAACCAAAAATTTAATTTTTAAAATTCACTAAACAGAGATATTATTTTTACAAATGTAGCATTTTAAACGAATTCTGCTACATTAGTGCCTTTTTTTAGTTCGATGACCGTTATTTCCGGCATGATTCCTACTCTTCCGGGAAAGGCATGAAAACCAAATCCCCTATTTACATAAACGTATCTTCCCATGTTTTCATATAAGCCGGCCCATTGTTTGTATACGTATTGCGCCAAACTCCATTTGAAATAACCGGGAATTTCGATTCCAAATTGCATTCCGTGTGTGTGCCCGGAAAGCGTAAGGTGGTAGTGTTTATCATCGTGCTGCACCACGTGCTCCCAATGGGAAGGGTCATGGCTCATCAAAATCTTGAAATCTTCCTTCTTCAACTGCCCCGAAGCCTTATTCAAATCTCCGGCCTGCTTGAAATTATGTCCCCAGTTTTCGACACCTACTAATGCTATTTTGGCATCTCCTTTCTCGATAAACGTATGCTCATTCAGCAATAAATCAAACCCAATTTCTCCGTATAAATTTTTTATTGCCTTAAAATTATCTGCTTTTGCGGCTTCACTTGGCCAGGTTACATATTCTCCGTAATCATGATTCCCCAAAACGGAATATTTGCCATATTCATGTTTCTTAATTCGGTTGAATGTTTCTATCCAAGGATGCATCTCTTTGGCGTGCGTATTGACAATATCTCCAGTAAACAGAATCATATCTGAATTTTGCTCATTTACCAAGTCAATCGCATAATTAATTTTTTCCGGGTCATCAAAGCTTCCACTATGAACATCGGATATTTGAGTAATTTTAAAACCATCAAAAGCATCCGGTAAATCCGGAAAAAAAATACGCTGCCTGATCACTTTGTAATTGTATTTCCCAATCGTGACTCCATATATCAAGGATAAAAACGGAACCGCCGCTAACCCTAATCCTATTTGACTGATAAACTTTCTTCTGGAATTAAGGAAATCAGTACTCTTGTCATAATCCACGAAAAAATTTAAGGCTCCAGCACCTACTCTAAAAATGTCTTCCCCTATTAAAATTAAGGCTAAAATTAATTTTGGAACATAAACAATAAGCAACAATCCCATACTAAACATGAATTGCTGGGTTTGTCCTACGCTACGGTCAAATTGCATTAAAGAATACACGATATATATTAAAACTAATAGGCTTATACCCTGAATTGAAAACAATATTAGTTTTGATTTTATCAAAGTTTTTAAGATCTGAAAAGTATACAGCTCAATAATAAGTAGAATTGAACACAAGAATACGACACGGAAAATCATTTTTAATCAAATTTTACACAAAATAACAAATTAAGAAAATAGTATGCGTTTTTATTAATCTAAATTTAACTAAAATTACATTAAATCAACTTGAAACAGCTTAGCTGAAATAGAAAAACTTAATTTTAAATAAAAAGCAAAACCGTTATCGTACAAATTATTCGTGCTTTATTTAATAAACAAGTTTAACAAATATAAAATCGCTGCACCTAAGCCCCTGTTTCTCCTATTTTATTTTAAAAAACATAGTGAAATTGATTTGAAGAAATATTTCATGCCTTTATCTGACAAGTTTTGTACTTTTGAAAACTTTACAAAAATTACAATTCATGTCACAACAAAAACGCCTGTTTCTTCTTGATGCCTATGCCTTAATCTTCAGAGGCTATTATGCTTTTATAAAAAATCCACGGATCAATTCTAAAGGAATGGATACATCCGCCATTATGGGTTTTATGAATTCATTGATGGATGTTATAAAAAGAGAAAAACCAGATCATTTAGCCGTTGCTTTTGACAATGGTGGCAGCCAGTTGAGAAATGACATCTTCCCGGAATACAAAGCCCATCGTGATGCTACTCCGGAAGCCATAAAAATTGCTATTCCTTATATCCAAGATTTACTGAAAGCCATGCATATTCCTATAATAGAAGTCAAAGGCTATGAGGCTGATGACCTAATTGGGACCATTGCCAAACAAGCCGAAAAACAAAATTATAAAGTTTTTATGGTCACCCCGGATAAGGATTTTGCACAACTTGTTTCTGAAAACATATTTATGTACAAACCTGCCCGAATGGGGAATGGAATAGAGATCTGGGGAATTCCTGAGGTTTTGGCAAAATTTGAAATTGAACGCCCGGATCAGGTAATCGATTTCCTTGGAATGATGGGTGATGCAGCGGATAATATTCCAGGACTTCCCGGGGTAGGCGAAGTCACTGCAAAGAAGTTTCTAAAAGAATTTGGAACCATGGAAAATCTTTTAGCTAATACGGATAAGCTGAAAGGAAAAATGAAAGAGAACATTGAGGCGAACAAGGAAAAAGGATTATTATCTAAAACCTTAGCCACAATTTTACTGGATTGTCCCGTTATTTTTGATGAAACGGACTATGAATTATCCACTCCTGATGTCGAAAAAACAGACGCACTGTTCAACGAGTTAGAATTCCGCCGAATGGCAGAGCAGTTTGACGCTATATTCAAAAAAGGAGCGACTGCGACAGCCAATAACCCGGTTGATGAAACTAAATTATATAAAAAAACACAACCTAAAACTGAAGAACAGTTTGATCTTTTTGGAAGTGCCATTCAGGAAGATTCATCAGAAGAAACACGCCATCAATATTATAGTTCATTAGCAAATACAGAACATTCGTATCAGATAATCCAAGGGGATTTAGGGCTGAAGTTGCTGTTGCAAAATTTACAAAAACAAGCTTCAGTATGTTTTGACACCGAAACAACTGGTCTAGATGCTTTGCATGCCGAATTAGTGGGGATTTCGTTTTCTTTCGAAAAAGGAAAAGGATTCTATGTTCCTTTTCCGGAAAATCAAGAGGAAGCACAAGTTTTAATCGAGAAATTTATTCCTTTTTTCGAAAATGAAAACATCGAGAAAATTGGTCAGAATTTAAAATACGATTTAAAGATACTCTCTAATTACAAGGTTACCGTAAAAGGAAAACTATTCGATACCATGATTGCACATTATCTAATCAATCCGGATATGCGTCATAATATGGATATTTTGGCAGAAACATATTTAAAATATTCCCCGCAATCTATTGAAACTTTAATTGGAAAAAAAGGGAAAAACCAGAAATCAATGCGCGACGTTGAACTGGAAGAAATCAAAGAATATGCGGTTGAAGACGCTGATGTAACTTTGCAACTCAAGGAAATATTCACTTTAGAATTAGACAAAACCGGCACCAAAAAACTTTTTGAGGAAATCGAAATTCCATTGGTACCTGTTTTGGCCGCTATGGAAAAAGAAGGAATCCGCGTAGATGTCGATTTCTTGAAATCCCTGTCGAAAACCTTGGATGATGATATAAAGATACTGGAAGCAAATATTTATGAAACTGCCGGTGAAAAATTCAATCTCGCTTCCCCAAAACAACTGGGCGATGTATTATTTGACAAATTGAAAATTGGAGGAGCCAAACAAAAGAAAACCAAAACCGGTCAATACGCAACCGGAGAGGAAATCTTAAGCTATTTAGCCGCTGAAAACCCAATTGTAAAAGACATTCTGGATTGGCGACAATTGATAAAGCTGCAAAACACGTATGTTGATGCTTTACCCAACCAAGTTGACAAAATCACGAACCGCATACACACCGATTATATGCAAACCGTTGCGGCAACAGGACGATTGAGTTCGAATAATCCCAACTTACAAAACATCCCGATTCGAACCGAACGTGGCCGACAAATCCGGAAAGCATTTGTGGCACGAGATGAAAATTACACATTGGTTTCTGCAGATTATTCCCAAATAGAATTGCGGGTAATTGCTGCATTAAGCGGTGAAGAAAACATGATCAAAGCCTTTCAGAATCACGAAGACATTCACAAATCTACTGCTTCAAAAGTCTTTAATGTTCCGCTGGAAGAAGTGACTCGCGAGCAACGAAGTCATGCCAAAACGGTCAATTTCGGAATTATATATGGTGTTTCGGCTTTTGGATTGAGCAATCAAACTAACTTATCTCGTAAAGAGAGTGCTGATTTGATTGAAGCGTATTACCAAACCTATCCAAGATTAAAGTCTTATATTCAGGAACAAATAGATTTTGCAAGAGAGAACGGCTATGTGCAAACCATCCTGGGCCGTCGTCGTTATTTGAAAGATATTAATTCTCAAAACGCCATTGTTCGAGGTGGCGCAGAACGAAATGCGGTAAACGCACCAATTCAAGGCAGTGCTGCTGATATCATCAAAATTGCAATGATTAATATTCACGGAAAACTAACCTCTGAAAATTGGAAAAGTAAAATGTTGCTACAGGTTCATGATGAGCTTGTGTTTGATGTGCATAATGATGAACTCGAAAAAATCAAACCGATGATAAAATATGAAATGGAACATGCTTTCAAGTTAAATGTTCCACTAGAAGTAGATCTTGGTACTGGCAAAGACTGGCTGGAAGCGCATTAATAACTGCTTGAAATATCCCAGAAAGATTGCATCTAATAGTACAATTAGCGCTTTATTGCGGCAGTATTTCACTATTTCATTCCTGATAAAACGAACAAAAACAACTTATGAAAATAGCAAGATGACTAGATTTTTTTTGTTTTAAAAAGAAAAGGGGGAACAGTAGAAATCGAGAGCCAGCTCTAAAAAGCGAATTTAATTTTTTTTTAATTCGCTTATTAACAAGCCAGTTACCTTTTTTATAATTGCCATCTATTGATTCTCAATTATATAAATACTATCTTTGCGCAAATTAAGGAATATTATGAATAATAAGCAAGGCAACAATAAAGGAAGTGGTGCTAGAACAAATAGTTCAAGACCAAGTTCTAACAAGCCAAAACCTGCGATGCAAAAACGGGCACAAGGGCCAAAAAAAGTTAAAATAAATACTAAAGTTGTAGCTGTCGATACGGATAAAGTAGAAAAAAAACCAAATCAAGCTCCTAAAAGACCAAAGGTAAAAGACGAAATCCGTTTGAATAAATACATCGCCAATTCTGGGGCATGCTCGCGTCGTGATGCGGATATTTACATTCAATCCGGAACTGTAAAAGTAAATGGAATTCCCGTTATCGAAATGGGATATATGGTAAAACCGGGAGACGTAGTAAATTTTGACGGAGCCACTTTGACACCGGAGAAAAAAGTATACATCTTATTGAACAAACCAAAAAACTTTACTACTGCGATGGACGAAGGTCAGGAATATCGTAATGTACTGGAACTAGTAAAAGGCTCTACAACAGCAAAAATTGGCGCTATTGGGAGAATGGACAAGAATACAACTGGTTTACTATTGTTTACGAATGATACGGATATGATTCGTAAATTTACGTTACCAAGTCAAAAATCATCTAAAATCTACCAAGTTTCATTAGATAAAAACTTGAAATTTGAGGATTTAGAAAAAATAAACAAAGGACTGACTCTTGACGGACACCGTGTTTTTGTGGAAGATGTAAGCTACATTGACGGAGAAGCGAAAAGTGAAATTGGATTACAGTTGAGATCCGCTAACGTGAAAGTGGTTCGTAATATTTTTGAACATTTCAGTTATGATGTGTTGCGTATTGACAGAGTTGCTTTTGCTGGTTTGACTAAAAAGAATTTACCAAGAGGAAACTGGAGATTGCTTACTGAACAAGAAATTATCAATTTGAAGAACGTTTAATATTTCTTTGAAATTATAAAATTAAATCCCTTTTGCGTAGCAAAACGGGATTTTTTTAATTAAAAATGCAAATTAAAATTAGTATGATGCCAGAAAAATTACAATCTATAGCTTTTAAATGGTTTGAAACTTTCAACAATAAAGAATTAGAAAAACTATTGTCTTTGTATGATGACGATGCTGTGCATTTTAGTCCAAAACTAAAAATATTCAAACCCGAAAGCAACGGTTTTGTCACCGGCAAAGAAGCCTTGCGAGAATGGTGGAAAGATACTTTTGAACGTTTGCCGAGTTTGAATTACAATGTAAAATCGCTTACCGCAAATGGTGACCGCGTTTTTATGGAATACATACGAACGGTAGCCGGTGAAGAAGATTTACTGGTAGCAGAAGTATTAGATATCAGAGAAGGTAAAATAATTGCTTCCAGAGTGTATCACGGATAAGCCTTTTTTGAAGGACAATAAAAAACCCTACAACACATTATTTGTATTGTAGGGTTTTTGCTTTAGAACAAAATTATTTTATCCTTTTATCTTTTTAAATACTTCTTCTTTTTTGTCCAAACCACGTTTTCTCAACAGCGGTTCAATACTTGGCTCCGCACCGCGGAAACGTTTGTACAAAACCATCGGATCTTCTGTCCCTCCTTTTTCCAAAACATTCTCACGGAATAATTTGGCTTTTTCAGGATTGAACAAAGTAGTTGTTTTGAACGCTTCAAAAGCATCCGTATCTAAAACTCCTGACCATATATAACTGTAATATCCGGAAGAATATCCTCCAGAAAATATATGACTGAAATACGTACTTCTGTATCTTGGAATAATAGATGCAATCAAACCAATTTTTGTCATTGCTGCTTTTTCGAAAGCGTTTGCATCAACGGTAATGTCTTTGGTTTGAGAATGGTATTCTAAATCCAATAAAGAAGCTGCTAGATATTCTGTTGTAGTAAAACCTTGGTCAAAAGTCCCTGCTTTTTTTAATTTATTCACCAATGTTTCTGGAATCACTTCCCCAGTTTTATAATGCTTTGCATACATTTTTAAGACCTCTGGTTCAGCTGCCCAATTCTCCATAATTTGAGAAGGAAGTTCTACAAAATCTCTTGGAACACTTGTTCCTGCTAAACTTTTATAGGTCACATTAGACAGCATTCCGTGTAAAGAATGTCCAAACTCGTGAAAGAAAGTCGTAACCTCATCAAATGTCAAAAGTGCTGGGGCATTCGCTGATGGTTTAGTAAAATTACAAACAATAGAAACTACTGGAGCCACGCGTTTTCCGTCAACCGTTTTTTGAGTTCTGTACGAGGTCATCCATGCACCGCCTCGTTTGGATTCACGCGGATGAAAGTCCATGTATAAAACACCCAAATGGGTTCCGTCTTTCTCAGTCACTTCCCAAACTGTAACATCTTCATGGTATTTTGGAACATCCGTCAATACTTTAAACTGAAGCCCGTATAGCTTTTCGGTTACTTGAAAAACGCCTTTTCTAACATTTTCTAAACTGAAATACGGCTTTAATTCTTCTTCGTCTAAATCAAAACGTTCTTTTCTGATTTTCTCCGTGTAATACCTCCAGTCATACGGCTGTACGGCACCTTTAATTCCTTCTTTAGCCATCATTTTCTGAATATCGGCAGCTTCCGTTTTAGCAATTTTCAAAGCTGGTTTCCACAAATCATTCAATAGCTTATTCACATTTTCGGGAGTTTTAGCCATTGATTCTTCCAAGACATAATTGGAATGTGATTTATACCCTAATAATCGTGCTTTTTGCCCACGAAGATTTGCTAATGCTATTGCATTCTTTTTATTGTCAAATTCATTATCTTGATTACCTCTAGTCTGGTAGGCATTCCAAATTTGCTTGCGCAATTCTCGATTAGAACTGTATTGCAGAAATGGCATCACACTGGAATTAGAAAGGGTAAAAACCCATTTTCCTTCTTTGCCTTTTGCTTTGGCATCAACAGCTGCAGCATCAATTAATCCTTGTGGCAATCCGGACAAATCTTTTTTGGCATCAACAACCAACTCGTATGAATTAGTCTCCGCCAAAATATTCTGTCCATACTTTAAACTGGTCAGCGAAAGATCTCCGTTTATTTTACGCAATATTTCCTTGTCAGCATTTGATAAATTGGCTCCACTACGAACGAAATCTTTGTACGCATTATCCAAAATTTTAGCCTGTTCTAAATTCAGTCCCAAAGTTTCTTTTTTGTCCCAAAGCGTTTTTACTTTTGCGAATAATTTCTCGTTCAGGTAAATATTATCTCTGTGCGCGGAAAGATTTGGTGCCATTTCTTTGGCAATATTCTGAATCTCTTTATTGGTATTCGCCGAATTCAGATTAGAAAAAACCGTATTCACATTCGATAATAATTCCCCTGCATTTTCCATGGCAAGAATAGTATTCTCAAAAGTAGCGGGTTGCGTATTATTTGCAACAGCATTAACCTCCGCTTGATGGGTACTAATTCCCTCTAAAATCGCGGGCTTAAAATGTTCGTTTTTAATTTTATCGAAAGGCGGCACATTAAACGGCGTGTCGTAAGCCTGAAAAAATGGATTCATACTAGTGTTCTCTTGTTTTTCTTGTGCTTCAATTGTTAGCATATTTCCGATAACTAACAAAATAAAAAAGGATTTTTTTCTCATTTAGGTGTGATTAATTAAAAAAGTAAATTTAGCAGAAATCTACTAAAAACAAACTGTACGATGGCGCGTTAACTAAATTTTATGACAAATAAAGATGTTTTTACAAACGAAAAACTATTCTTATATTTGAATTTGAAAAAAAAACAATAAATTAGCTCAATCTATTACCAAATATAATTATGAAAAAAATAACCACTCTTTTACTTTCCGTAACCACTTCATTATTGCTACTTAATTGTAAATCGGAAGAAAAAAAACAAGACTTTAGCAGTTTGACAGAAAATTATTTTGACGACAAAAATGCTATGAATCCTCTGGATGCGACCCAAAGTGGTCAAAACCAATACAACGACCAACTGCAGTTTGAAATGACGGACAGTTTTAGAAAATCACAAGAAGCTTTCTTTAACAAATACCAAACTGCCTTAAAAGGATTTGCTATTGAAGACTTATCCGAAGAGGAAAAAAACAGTTACGAAATCATCAAATGGGAAGTTGAAATCGGGAAAGATTTATTAAAACAACCGACAAATTTGTTGCCGGTACATCAATTTTGGGGAACACATCTAACCATGGGACAATTTGCGGGAGGAACCGGTGCACAACCATTTAAGACAGAACAAGATTATACCAATTTCCTAAAAAGAATGGACAAATATGCTGTCTGGATCGATTCAGCAATGGTGTATATGAAAAAAGGAATGGCAAAAGGGGTTGTTTTACCAAAATCATTAACGGTAAAACTGATTCCACAATTTGCAGAAATGGCTACACCTAAAATCGAAGACAATTTGTTTTATTCTTCTATAATACTCCTGCCTACTACTTTTCCTGACAGAATCAAAAACGAGTTAACCGCAAAATATACCGCAACCATCAACAACAAATTGATTCCGCAATACAAGAAAATGGCCGATTTCCTGAATAAAGAATATCTTCCTGCTTCCAGAGCTACCAGCGGAATAGGAAGTTTGCCTTTTGGAAAAGAGCTATATGCCACGTATGTAAAACAATGGACCACTACTGATATGACTCCCGAACAAATTCACGAACTGGGATTAAAAGAAGTTGCACGATTGAACGCCGAAATGGAAAAGGTAAAAACGCAAGTAGGTTTCAAAGGCACTTTATTAGAATTCTTTGAAGTGGTTAGAAACAAAAAAGAATTAAAACCATTTACAAAACCAGAAGAGGTTATAGCCAATTTTCAAAGCATTTATACCCGTATCAAACCGAATGTAGATAAATTATTCGCACTCCAACCCAAGACGAAGTTTGAAATCAGAAGAACAGAAGCCTTTAGAGAAAAAACGGCTAGCGCCGAGTACAATCAAGGAACTGCTGATGGTTCGCGCCCAGGCATTTTCTATGTTCCGATACCTGATGTAGCGAATTATAATATGTACGGCGATGAAGATTTGTTTTTGCATGAAGCCGTTCCTGGACACCATTTCCAAATATCCTTGCAGCAGGAAAACGAAAATCTTCCTGACTTCAGAAAATTCAATTGGTTTGGCGCTTATGGTGAGGGTTGGGCTTTGTACACGGAAAGCTTAGGAAAAGAACTGGGATTGTATCAAGATCCATATCAATACTTTGGAATGCTGGGCAATGAAATGCACCGCGCAGTGCGACTAGTAGTTGACACTGGACTGCACTCCAAAGGCTGGACTAGAGCGCAAGCCATCCAATATTCATTAGCAAATGAGGCCGAAAGTGAAGCTAGTATTATTCCAGAAATAGAGCGGTATATGGCCATCCCTGGACAGGCTTTATCCTATAAAATTGGTCAGTTGAAGATTCTAGAATTACGTAAAAAAGCCGAAACAAAAATGGGTGCTAAATTCGATATTAAAAAATTCCATGAAAAAGTATTGGAATCCGGTGTAATGCCTTTAGCGATATTAGAAAATAAAATTAATGCTTGGATACCTAAATCTAACTAAAATGAAAAAAATAACCGTTAACGTCTTATTCCTGTTCTGCATTGTTTTAAATAGCTATTCTCAAGGATATCTTGATAAAATTGACCCATACTCAACTGGTGTATTATATCGAAGCACTGATTTAAACAATCCTGTTTTAGCAAAAACAGAAGGCACGCAGTACCTCAATAAAGACTTTCAATTAGCGGAAGTTTCTGATGTTCCAAAAAAATTAATGGTGCGATACAATGCCGTCACAGACACTCTAGAGATTCAAAGTGAGGGTGACCAATTCTTTTCGCTCACAAAAAAAGCTCCATATAATACCATCACTATGGTTTCTAACCAAAATAAATTAAAACTTTTAAATTACACAAATAAAGAAGGCGACGTTTATGGGTACCTATCTGAATTACATGGTACAAGCTATTTCGCCTTGTACCGAAGAGATAAAATTATACTCCAAAAAGCAACAGAGGCCAGAACAAGCTATCAGCAAGCTAAACCCGCAAAATTTGTTAAAACAAATGCAGAGTATTATCTAAGTTTAGAAAATAAAACAGCAAGACCAATGCCAAAGAACAAGAAAGAGCTTCAAGACTTGTTCCCAATGAAAAAAGAGGAAATTGCAGTTTACTTAAAAAAGAATACCTTTTCTTTGAAAGAGGAAAAGAGTATTATTGAAATTGCAAAATTTCTTTCTGCTTTATAGAAACTTCACTAAAAAACATAGAAATCCGGAGATATACCTGATGACTCGGATATGTGAGCGCAACGATAGTGGACTTGCTAACTTTCCTCTCTAACCCCGGGGTAAAGCCTCGAGGAATTCAACTGATTGAAGAATTTGATTATGGGCACGAGCGGGCAATGTCATTAAGTTAAGGGGTTATTGTTTTTAATGGCAAAAGCAATCAAGTTTTCTATCGCTTCGCCATTTCTGAAAGGCGTCAGTAAATCTGTTTCGGAGTTAGAGAACAGACAGTTTTTTAGTTGCCCATTGGCCGTAAGGCGAATTCTGTTGCAACTGTAACAAAAAGGATTGGCTATCGAACTGATAATTCCAAAACTTCCCAAATAGTTTCGTGTTTTGAATTCTCTGGCAGTGAAGTTTTTATCGTCTTCTAATTTCTCTACATCGGATTGCCGGAAATGATGTAACACCTGATCCAGAATCTCCTTTTGAGCAACCATTTTGCTCTTGTCCCACTCATTTCCTCCAAAAGGCATGAATTCTATAAACCGAATCGAAATCGGTCAATCTTATTTTGTCAACACCATTATTGACGAATATTTGGGCGATTGCTTGAATTTCGTCAGTCGTCATCAGGCTCGCTTTTGGAGGTACTACAATTCCATCGACCGGCATGCAATAGGTGCAACGCAAATTGCATTTCTCAATTAGAGAAATACGTAAATAGTGGTGTTTACATCCAAAATCATTCGATAAAACAGCCTTATTTGATATCATGATTATTGCCTTTCAAAATATGAAAAACATGCAGCACATGAGGAAATATCGCATCCATAGATTCCTTTGCGCCATTGGTTGAACCTGGCAAAGCCAATACCAACGAATTCCCTAAAGTTCCCGCGACTGTTCTGGAAAGCATGGAATACGGCATGCGTTGTTGCCCATAACTGCGTATGGCTTCCTCGATTCCCGGAATTCGGGTTTCTAATAAAGGTTCCAGTGCTTGCGGGGTAACATCTCTTGGCGAAAGCCCGGTTCCTCCTGTAAAAATGATTAATTGATTTTCTTTGGCAAAAGCTTTAGTCCGCTCCTGAATCACATCAATTTCATCCGGTATGATTTCGTAATGCGTCGTTTCTACACCGCTAATTTCCAATTTTTCAACGATTATTTTTCCGGAACGATCTTGTTTATCTCCCGCAAAAATAGAATCGGAACAAACGAAAACCGCCGCTTTAATTGCGGATGGAAATCTATTTTTGAAAGACGATTTTCCGCCTTCCTTACTGATTAATTTAATGGTTGAAATCTCGATATTTTTGTCAATTGGTTTCAGCATGTCATACATCGTAAGCGCCACAATCGAAGCACCGTGCATCGCCTCTACCTCAACTCCGGTTTTGTAAACCGTTTTCACGTTGAAAATAATATCAATGCGTAATTCGTTAATTTCATATTCCACCGATGTAAATTCAATTGGAATAGGATGACAATCCGGAATGGATAAATGCGTGTTTTTCACGGCAAATAAACCAGCCGTTTTAGCCATTTCCAGTACGTTTCCTTTGGGAACCAGATTATTTATAACGGCGTCAATTGTGGCTTGAAGACTCACAATTACTGTGGCCTTTGCGGTTGCTGTACGAAGCGTACTTATTTTATGTGTGATATCAACCATTTTTTTTTAAATGTTTAAAGTTTCAGGTTAAATCTGATAACGACTAATTATAGAAACTACGAACTACTTTTTAATTATTTTTGTACTTTAAAATGTTTAAGACAATCATTAAAGACAATCGCTATCGACAACGGACTTTATGACTTTCGACTTTAAGACCTTCGACTCGGTTACTTTATGATATTTATACTACAACCTATTTTTATTCCCCGTAAAAGTACTGTTTTCAACTATTTCTTTATCAGAAACAGGTACATCTTCAACATTCTTCTTTTGAAAATAAGCCGTTAGTTTTGAAGCATTACGTACCACTTCTCCAATGACAATAATTGCAGGTGACGAAAGTTGGTGTTCTTGAACCAATTTCACAATAGAATTGATGGTTCCCACCACTTTTTTCTCCGAGTCTTTTGTTCCGTTCTGAATGATGGCAACCGGTAAATCATCGGTTCTGTTGTTTTGATAAATCGAAATAATTTCGTCTAATTTATTCATTCCCATCAAAATAACCACCGTTGCCGCGGATTGCGATGCCAAAGCCACATCTTTAGATAATTTATGATTCGAAGTAGTTCCGGTGATTACCCAAAAACTTTCGGCAATTTTTCGCTGTGTCAAACTGATTCCGTTAGACGCCGGGACACCTAAAGCCGATGAAATTCCGGGAACAATTGCGGTTTCCAAATCAAATTTTTCAGCATATTCAATCTCTTCGCTTCCTCTTCCAAAAACAAATGGATCGCCGCCTTTCAACCGGACGACATGACCAAAACGTTTTGCCATCGATACAATCAATTCATTAATTTGATCTTGACTGTAGGCGTGACAACCAAAACGTTTCCCCACAAAAATAATTTCGGCATTCGACGCATATTGCAACAATTCTTCATTTACAAGGGCATCATACAAAACAACGGCGGCACTTTCTAATGCTTTGATCGCTTTCAAAGTAATTAACTCTACATCTCCGGGACCTGCCCCTACGATTGTCAATTTTGGTGTATTGGAATTTTTCATTTTAACTGGGATAAATTGGTATTCAATTCGTTCAACTCGGCAACAGCATTTATATTTTTAAACACCTGTCTTTTTTCATTCGGAATCGGAATCAATTGGCGTTGTACAGTTGCAATAAAGCGCATCATTTTTAACTCATTTTCATCAATTGCCTTTTATAAAACTGGCAGTATTCGTTTCGAATAGATTCCTATCAAAGGATGCATCCGATTTGCCTCTTCAAAAGCAGTTTTTTATTTATGATAAATAAATTAGATTTATACAAAAAGACAAAAATTATATTAAAATCCTAGTCGTTTTATCGTTTTAGTTAAAAAATAAAAATAATTCAAGATACAGTCAATATGTGATTATTAAGCAAAAAATCTATTATATCGTCGTTTATTAAGATAATTAACTGAATATAAAACAGAATAATATAAAAATATATGTTATTTTTTACATAATTCGTTTTTTGGATAATTGCAAATTTACTATAGTTATGCAAAATTTATATACACACGAACCTTTTCTTCTTTAAAAAAAATAGTTACACATAGCTTAAGCTCTGTAAGCAATACAAAAAACAGAAAGATACTAATAAATTTTATTTGAGAAATATTTATAAAACAACCACTGCATTTCCCTTATTACTCTTTTTTAATACAACAAAAGCATTCCTAATTTAAGAAATCGTATTGATTTTAAAACAAGGCAAGAATCGTGTTGTTCCCGCTGAACCAATAGCGGTTAAATTCCTGAAAAAAAATATAATTACAAATAAAAATAATTTAAAACATTGATTTTTAGAATTTTAATTGAATACGCTTCGTCAAAAACCAATCCATTTTTGTTCTTGTCAGGCATGTATCAACCACAAACATACTTATCTATTCCGGTGCATTCAGGCTTTAATTTAAATAAAAACTATAGTATTTAACTTATATATATACCATATATTTTTATACTAAATATAAAATTGGACTTTAGCATTGTTGCAAGAATATTTTTTAACGCCTTAAATTCTAATTTATTATGAAAAAAACGTATTTGATAGCTTTCGTATTGCTCTTCTCTTTAAAAGGTTTTTCACAAGGTTCTCCAGATTATGGGGCTGGGATGAAATTCGATTTAAATGACGAAGGAACAAAATATCTAAGGGTGATTTCTTGGGCTCAAATTTGGTCCCAATACAATTCGGATCGCCCTTTAGATGCCAATGGAAACCAACAAGGCGATCTCGATTTTAGCGTTAGGAGATCCAGAGTATTATTGTTAGCACAAATTAATAAAGACTTTCTGATAGTCACCCATGTTGGATTGAATAGTTTAAATGCTAATTCAATGACGCCAACCGGACTTGGTGATGGCCCACAATTTTTTCTTCATGATGCATGGGCACAGTACAGTGTGGGCGCAAATAATGCCGTGGGAGCAGGGCTGCATTATTGGAACGGAATCTCCAGAATGAACAACCAAGGAACTTTGAACTTAATGACCTTAGACAATACGCGTCAAGGCTGGGCTACGCTGGGTTTATCGGATCAATTTGCCAGACATATTGGGGTTTATGCAAAAGGAACCGTTGGAAAGTTACAGTATCGCGTTTCTGTGAATGAAGCCTCAAATAATAATTTAGAACAATTAGTTGTGCCTACTAATGATGGAGCCGCCACCTATACCGGCAGAAGGTTATTGGGTTCAAAAGCTGCCGGAAAAACCTTTGCTGGTTATTTTGAATACAGCCTTTTTGATACCGAAAGCAATGTTTTGCCCTATAAAGTAGGATCCTATTTAGGAACACAAAGAGTATTTAATATTGGAGCCGGATTTTTTTCCCATCCTAATGGTGCAGTCGTAGCGGATGCTTCGGGAAATATAAGTGGTGAAAATGTAAACATTTTTGCTCTGGATGCTTTTTACGATGTCCCAGTTGGCACTAAAGGAGGTGCCATAACCGCTTATGGTATGTTTCAAAAAACAGATTATGGCGAAAATTTTAGATTAGGAACTACATACGAAACTGGCTCTCTAGTTCACGGTCATGTAGGGTATGTTATTCCGGGAGAATCTAAAACCCGTATCCAGCCGTATGTATCTTATGACAATCGTCAAATTGATGTTTTAGACGATTCTGCAAATCAATTTGGAATTGGCGCCAATGCTTATTTCAGCGGCCATAATTCAAAATTAACGTTAGAATTTCAATCTCTGAAATATGCTACGTTCAACACCATCAATACCATTACATTGCAAGCCATGATCTATTTATAAATTAATCTATTAAAAAAAACAGTATGACAACACCAGAAAACGCAAGCGCCTATTGGAAGGAAAATATACGATACCTCTTTATTTTACTAGCGATCTGGCTTATCGCTTCTTTTGGAGCAGGAATACTATTTGCAGAATAATTAAACACCATAAAACTGGGCGGATTTCCACTGGGATTTTGGTTTGCACAGCAAGGATCCGGCTTTTATAGCCACTGCTGAAGCAAAAGGATTAAAGGGAAGTGAACTAAAAAATGACAATGACATTATGGTATTGGCAAATCCGGAAATTGCCAATTTACCGGATTGGGTTATTACTTTGGTAGCTGCGGGCGCTTTGGCATTTCTCCAGAAGGTTTTGGTACAATCGCTATGCTAGCCAATTTCATTGTTGCTTTTATTATCAATAGTTTTACACCGGAACCACCGCAGGAAGTTCAGGAAATTGTAGAAAACATCCGAATTCCTTCTGGTGTTGGTGAAGACTCCTCACTTTAGAACCAATTTCAATACCAATAAAAAGCGCTATTCTTCAGATAGAATAGCGCTTTTTATTTACTACCAAAGATATTTTTGTCTAAAAAAAGGCACTACAAAGAGGCAAACCCTATTTAATTTTCAACACCTATTTAATTTCTATTTTCTAAAAACCATTTTATATAAAACTGCATTTATCTACTTATAATTAAAGCATTCCCCAATAAAAACAGATAGTGTGCAAAATAAATCCATTTTTTTTACACAATTCATTTTTAAATTGTTGCTAAATTACTATATTTATGCAAAATTTATATATATGGAGATTTTAAGCTGTCCTAAATGCCAAAACAATCAGATTATAAAAAGCGGCATAATCAACAGTAAACAAAGGTATTTATGCAAAAAATGCAAGTATTTTTTCACGGTTAACAAAATAGGAAAAAAGATTGATGATTACTATGTTACCAAGGCTTTACAGCTGTATCTGGAAGGACTCAGTTTTCGAGAAATAGAGCGTATTCTTGGCGTTTCACATGTTACGATCAGCAATTGGGTAAAGTCCTTTAACATCAAAAAACCTTCGCACGCAAACTACCACCCTACTTATAAGATTTTTAGTCACTTAGAACTGGTAGAATACCTCAAAAACAAACAATTGTTATCCGGGGCAGGCATGATCATTACAGAACTAGGAGACAAATTTATGCTCATAAAATGGGAACGATTCAAGGACTAACTATATCTCTTTACATAAAAATATATCAAAATTTTTTTCTAGAATTAAATAACTCAATTTGGCACTTTATTAACCAACCATTTAATAACCAAAATTTTATTTATGAAAAAAATATTTTTTATAGCGGTACTATTATTATTGTCGCTAAAAAGTTTTTCACAAGGCTCTACTGACTATGGCGCTGGATTGAAATTTAACCTGAACGAAGACGGTTCCAAATTCATGCGTGTAATTGCATGGAACCAGATCTGGATGCGTTCCTCTCAGATGAATCCAGGAACAATGATTGGTGGCGAAGCAACTTCAACTGCAACCGACATTGGTAATCGACGTTTGCGTTTTCTAGCTTATGCACAAGTATCCAAAAGATACATGATCTTAACCCATTTTGGAATCAACAACCAAACTTTTATTAACGGTGGTGCAGCAGGATCCTCAGGTACTGGTGGCTACGGTGCCGGAAAAAAACCGGGTTTATTCTTTCATGACGCATGGAATGAATATGCAGTTGTATTGCCAGAAAAAGATAAGAAATTTAGTTTCACCCTCGGTGCTGGATTGCACTACTACATGGGATTGTCTAGACTTACGATGGCTTCAACGCTAAACTTCTTAACCATAGACGCCCCTGTTTTTAACTGGCCTTTAATAGAGAACTCCGATCAGTTTGCCAGACAAGTAGGTTTATTCGCTAAAGGAAAATACGGTAAGTTAGAATACAGAATGAGTTATAATAAACCGTATGCTACGAATTTAACACCTACAAATACCTCGAATGCATCGAATGCCGTAGCTGTAGATAACAGTGGAAATACAAAATGGTCTAAAGCGGGTTATTTTGAGTATCAATTTTTAGATCAAGAAGCTAATGTATTGCCTTTTAAAGTAGGTAGCTATTTAGGAACTAAAAAAGTATTCAACATTGGCGCTGGTTTTTACACTGCGCCTGATGCCACAAAAACTTCTGTAAACAGCACTATCAACAAACATGACATCAAACTTTTCTCTGCCGATGTTTTTCTTGATATGCCTATTGGAAAAAAAGAAAACAAAATGGCCGTTACAGCTTACAGTGTACTATATGATTATGATTTTGGTCCTAATTATTTGCGTAATGTTGGGATTATGAATATTGGCTCAGTAGATCCAAATTTCACAGGGAGTAGAGCTATAGCAGGAGCTGGAAATGCACAGCCAACGATGGGATCTGGAAATATTTGGTACACACAAGCTGGTGTTTTATTGCCATGTAAAGAAGCGAAACCTAAAATTCGTATCCAGCCTTTTGGTGCTGTTACCTATAAAAACTTTGATGCTTTGGAACAATCAAGCACACAGTTTGATGTAGGATCTAACTTTTTCCTAGATGGACACCATGCCAAAATAACGGCACAATATTCAACTAGACCCGTATACACCTCTCTTACAAACCGCTCAGGATCATTAGGAGACTTCATAGTACAACTTCAAATTTATCTATAATCAATTTTAAAAATAACAATACATGAAAGAAAAATCAACAAAAGGAATTTGGAAAGTTATTTCCGCATCCTCAATGGGTACCATGATCGAATGGTATGACTTTTACATCTTTGGAAGTTTAGCAGTTGTAATTTCAACTAAATTTTTCCCTTCGGATAATCCAACAGCTGCTTTCTTATCTACTTTGGCAACATTTGCCGCAGGGTTTGTAGTTAGACCATTTGGAGCCCTTTTCTTTGGAAGATTAGGCGATTTAATTGGCCGAAAATACACCTTCATGGTCACCTTACTTTTGATGGGTGGAGCCACGTTCCTGATTGGTTGTATTCCGAGTTATGAAACCATTGGTTTTATGGCTCCTTTATTAGTATTAATTCTACGTTTGCTTCAAGGTCTTGCTTTGGGTGGTGAATATGGCGGAGCTGCGACATACGTAGCGGAACATGCCCCTGTAGGACAAAGAGGCTACTGGACTTCGTGGATTCAAACTACTGCAACGGTGGGTTTATTCATCTCTTTGATGGTGATTTTAGCCACTAGAAATATCCTTACGCCAGAGCAATTTGACGAATGGGGATGGAGAGTTCCGTTCTGGGTATCTATCATCATGGTTGGCGTTTCCTATTTAATTAGAAAAAATATGGATGAATCTCCTGTTTTTGCTAAAGCAAAAGCGGAAGGAAAAACCAGTACCAATCCATTGAAAGAGAGTTTTGGAAATCGTTACAATTTGAAATTTGTCTTATTAGCTTTATTTGGAGCTACTATGGGTCAAGGGGTCGTTTGGTACACCGGTCAATTCTATGCCATGAATTTCATGAAAACAGTAATGGCTATTGATTCGTCACAAGTTGACACTTTACTGGGAATTGCATTAATGCTTGGTACTCCGTTTTTCATCCTTTTTGGTTGGTTAAGTGATAAAGTAGGCCGAAAATACATCATGATGGGCGGGATGTTGCTAGCCATCATATTATACCGACCTATTTATAAAAGTATGTACGAAACTACCTCGATAGCCAATAAAACGGAAATGGTAGAAAAAACAACGCTAATCGCGGAGCTGAAAGAGAACAAGAAGCAAACCATGGACTCTATTTACACCACCAATAAAGAGTATGCGGATGGAACTACTTTTCAAGAAATAAAAACCGTACATTTAGAAAACGGAACGGCAGTAATTGTAGATGGCAAAGCAAAAGTAGACACCAAAACAACTATTAAGATCTCCACTGCTGACGAATGGTCGTTAATATTTCTAGTCTTCGTTCAGGTCATATTTGTTACAATGGTATATGGTCCAATTGCGGCTTTCCTTGTAGAGATGTTCCCTGTAAAAATTAGATATACGTCTATGTCGTTACCATACCACGTAGGAAATGGAATTTTTGGAGGACTGCTTCCTGCCATTTCAACCTATTTTGTTATAAATGCAAAAGAGGGCGGGAATCCGGAATTTTACCTCGAAGGACTTTGGTATCCAATTGTTATTGCTGCTATCAGCTTTGTAATTGGAATGGTTTACATTAAAAATAAAGACAAAAACGCTCACATTTAAAAAACACAGCTATGAATCAAATAAAAAGAATTTTAGGATTAGTTTGGATTGCATTAGCAGCTGCTGCAGCCTATTTTTGCATCTTCACTTTCGGATTGCCCAAATTTATGTCCGGTAAACAAGAGGATTTAGTATTCGGGATTATCATCCTATTCATACTCACCCCACTAATTGTTTTAGGATTGGGAGCCTTTGGGTACTTCTCCTTAATGGGAGATTACGATGAAAAAAACGATTAATTAAATGCATTCCTTAAAAACAATCTCTGCATTTTTTTGCAGAGATTGTTTATTTTTTTACAATGAAAAAAAGACATGAACAAAAGCTGGTTATACTCTCAGTGTTAATCTTATTAGCATTGAATATTCCGCTTTTGCTATTATTTGACAGTTCTAAACCTATTTTTGGTTTACCCCTAATTTACCTCTACATTTTTTCGGCATGGCTATTTTCAATCGCTATAACCTACTTAATCATAAAAAGATATTATGAATAGCGTAGGGGTTTTACTGATTTTAGCGCTTTATGTCTCCATTTTATTTTACATAGCGCATTGGTCTGAAAAAAGAAGACATTCTAAATGGACTAACAATCCGTATGTCTATTCTTTTTCATTGGCAGTATATTGTACTGCTTGGACCTATTATGGCAGTATAGGAGTCGCAGCAGAAACAGGACTAGCCTATTTACCTATTTATTTAGGCCCTATTATTATTATACCAACGTGGATGATCATCCTAAAGAGAATTATCCGAATTTCGAGAGTAAATAAAATCTCCAGTATAGCAGATTTTATTTCTTTACGATACGGAAACAGTAGATTTCTTGGAGCATTAGTCACCATGGTTTGTGTTATTGGGATACTTCCTTATATTTCACTACAACTAAAATCAATTTCAGATACCTTTCATATTGTCAGCAAAACACAATCAAGCGACAACATCTTTACGGATACAACTACATATGTGTGTCTTGCTTTGGCATTATTTGCCTCTTATTATGGAACACGCTACGTGGATGCTTCCGAAAAAAGACGTGGTATTGTAACTGCCGTAGCCATGGAATCAATCCTAAAATTAGTTTTCTTTTTAATGATTGGCATTTACGTAACCTTCTTTGTTTTTGATGGGTTTGATGATATTTATCAAAAAGCGAGTGTCCTTGAAAATTTTGACAAAAAAAATACCATTGGCGGGATTACAAACGGAATCAACTGGTTTTTCCTTTGTGTGTTGTCTATGTTTGCCATTTTTTTATTGCCAAGACAGTTTCACACCGCCATCGTAGAAAACAATAAAGAAAGCCACATTCGAACAGCCATTTGGCTTTTTCCACTCTATCTGTTGCTTTTTAATCTTTTTGTTTTCCCAATTGCTTGGGGAGGAAACATCTTATTTGAGGGGCAAGGACTCAATTCCGATACCTATTCATTGTTAATCCCACAATATTTCAACAACAACACCGTAATGGTTTTAGTCTTTCTGGGCGGATTTTCGGCAGCGATCTCAATGATAATCGTTTCCTCAATTGCGCTCGCCACTATGCTTAGTAACAACCTATTAATCCCTTATGGCTTTATAGGTTCACTCGAGAATGATTCCCAGAAAAAAAACAACAAACGCATCTTGATCAGTCGGAAAATAGGCATTTTTTCTCTCATTATCCTGGCGTATGCTATCTATCGAATTTTTATTCTGGACTACTCTTTGGTTTCCATAGGACTTGTCGCCTTTGTAGTAATCGCGCAATTGGCTCCTTCTTTTTTTGGTGCCATATTCTGGAAAAGAGGATCAAAAAATGGTGCTATAACAGGGATTTTATTTGGATTTATAACCTGTTTTTATACCCTTCTAGTTCCTTACGCCATTGGGATAACCGAATCAACAAGCTTATTCATTCAAGAAGGCCCTTGGGGAATTGAACTTCTAAAACCATTTCAGCTTTTCGGACTGGATTATTTAGAACCTATACCACATGCCGTTTTTTGGAGTTTATTAATCAATTTGATGAGTTATCTGGCCATTTCCGTTAGTTTTAAAGGGAATTACAGGGAACGCAATTATGCCGAAATGTTTGTAGACATCGACAAATACATTACCAATCATGAAAATGCTTTTATTTGGAAAGGAACGGCCTATATCTCCGACATTCAAAAAGTATTGCAGCGATTTCTAGGGGAAGAAAGAACAAAACGTGCACTGACCATTTTCAATTTGAAATACAACATAGACAAAGACATCACCACCGCCGATGCCCGATTTATAAAATTTGCTGAGAATTTATTGACGGGACACATTGGTACGGCTTCCGCCAAAATATTAATATCAAGCGTGGTCAAAGAAGATAAAATCAGTCTGCCAGAAGTGTTGCGAATTTTAGAAGAATCCAAAGAAAACATCATCATCAACAAAAAGCTGACAGACACCTCAAATGAATTAAAAAAAATATCCGAACAACTCAAAAATGCCAATTTGGAATTAATAAACAAAGACATTCAAAAAGATGAATTTCTTGACACTGTTACCCACGAATTGAGAACGCCAATAACCGCAATTCGTGCGGCAAGCGAAATCCTTCATGATGATGACGACATTCCGGAGGAGTTGAGAAAACAGTTTTTGCAAAATATCATTTCTGAGTCCGATCGTTTGAATCGTTTAATTGATAAAATTCTGGATTTAGAAAAATTTGAAACCGGAAAACAAAAAATTTACCTCTCTAAAAACAACATTTCAAAAACAATCAAAAAAACATTGAATTCCCTCCAGCAACTCCTAAAAAACAAAAACATAAATGTTGAATTTCAGGAGGAATCAAGAGAGATCAAAGCCTTTTATGACGAGGAACGAATCATTCAGGTGATTCACAATTTAGTATCCAATGCGATAAAATTCTGCGCTGAGACAAACGGGAAAATAGTGATTTCCATTCATGAAAACAAAGACAATATTGAAGTCAAAATACACAACAACGGCAAGGCAATTAAGAAAGAAGATTTTCAAGCTATTTTTGATAAATTTTATCAATCTCGAAACCAAAACGTAAAAAAACCAATAGGAAGCGGCTTGGGTTTAGCCATATGCAAACAAATAATAGAACATCACAAAGGTAAAATTTGGGCCGAAGACGATACCGCTGAAGGCGCCACATTCGTATTTACATTACCCAATTATAATACAACAGAAAATAATTAAAAATGAAAAAAATTTTAATTGTAGATGACGAACCAAATATTGTAATGTCATTAGAGTACACTTTCAAAAAGAACAATTTTGAAGTTTTCATTGCGCGCGACGGTCAGGAAGCATTGGATATTTTAAAAAATAAACTTCCGGATGTCATTATTCTTGATGTCATGATGCCTATGGTGGACGGGTATGCCACATTAGAGCAAATAAAAAAAGACGAACGGTTGCAGCATTGCAAAGTCATTTTCCTTTCGGCAAAAAACAAGGAAAAGGACATTGAAAAAGGCCTTTCATTAGGCGCTAATTTATATGTAGTCAAGCCTTTTTCAATCAAAAAGTTAGTCGACCAAGTTCATGAATTAATTCAATAAGAAACAAATTCAACACAATGACATACAAGGAAATTTATGAGGAAAGCATTGAGCAGCCAGAAAAATTCTGGGCTGAACAAGCTGATGCAATTGAGTGGTACAACAAACCGGAGACAATTTTGTCAAAAGACGAAAATGGCTATCCGCTTTGGTACAAAGATGGCGAATTGAACATTTGTTACCTGGCGTTAGACAAACACATTCAGGATGGCTGTGGGGACCAGGTCGCTTTTATTTATGACTCTCCGGTAACACAAACCGTAAAAAAATACACTTTTTCGGAAGTAAAAACCGAAGTTGCAAAACTCGCAGGAGGCATGCAATCACTGGGATTAAAAAAAGGCGACACCGCAATAATTTACATGCCCATGATTCCACAAACAGCTTTTGCCATGTTGGCTTGCGCAAGAATTGGCGTAATCCATTCCGTTGTTTTTGGAGGTTTTGCACCACATGAATTGGCCATCAGAATCGATGATTGCAAACCCCGGGCCATTATTACCGCTTCTTCGGGAATTGAAGTGGATCGTTTGATTGCGTACAAACCTTTGGTCGATCAAGCTATTGAACTCGCTTCACACCGACCAAAAAAAGTAATCGTTTTCAACAGAAAATTAGGCGCCCGAATTCCGTTTAAGAAATATGATGTAGATTATGATGCCTTGGTTTATGGCTCAGAAGAAACTCCTTGTGTTCCTGTAAATTCAAATCATCCGCTTTATATTTTGTATACTTCGGGAACGACGGGAAAGCCAAAAGGAATTGTAAGAGATACTGGTGGATATGCTGTGGCATTGAAATTTTCTATGAAATACATCTATAATGTCAAAGAAGGCGAGACTTTTTGGGCCGCATCAGATATGGGTTGGGCAGTAGGTCATAGCTACATCCTTTACGCTCCGTTATTAAATCGAAATACTACCATAATTTTTGAAGGCAAACCGATTAAAACTCCCGATGCGAGTACGTTTTGGAGAATAATTTCAGAGCATAAAGTGGGCACTATGTTTACGGCTCCTACCGCCATCAGAGCTATCAAAAAAGAAGATCCTGATGGAACATTCATCAAACAATATGATTTAAGTTGTCTCAAAAATCAATTTTTGGCGGGCGAACGTTGTGATAATGCCACTTTAGAATGGTATCAACAACACATTCCTATTCCTGTAATTGACCATTGGTGGCAAACAGAATCAGGCTGGCCAATGATTGCCAATTCTCTCGGCATTGAAAAAATGCCAGTGAAATTCGGTTCTGCCACAAAAGCAGTTTGCGGATATGATATTCGGATTTTCAATGAAAACGGTGACGAATTAAGCGCCAATGAAGAAGGCTTGGTTGTCATAAAATTACCTTTGCCTCCGGGAAATATGTTGGGTATCTGGGAAAACGAAGCCCGTTTTAAAGCCAGTTATTTCAGCAAATTTGATGGCTATTATCTATCTGGTGATGGTGGTTATAAAGATGAGGACGGTTATATTTTCATCACCGGAAGAACGGATGATGTTATCAATGTAGCAGGACACCGCTTATCTACAGCTGAAATGGAAGAAGTTGTTGCTTCCCACCGATTCGTTGCAGAGTGTGCGGTCATTGGAATTCAAGATGATTTGAAAGGACAAATTCCGTTGGCATTGGTCGTAACGAAATTAGATATTGCAATAGAGCATTATCAATTGGAGCAAGAAATTATTAAATTGATTCGCCAGCAAATTGGAGCGGTCACTTCTTTACGAAATGTAGTTATTGTAACGCGCTTACCAAAAACGCGCTCGGGAAAAACCCTTCGAAAACTACTGCGCAGGATTGCAGATGGTGCCGAATTCCAAATTCCGTCGACCATTGACGACGAATCGATTGTGGAAGAAATTATCACCGCATTAAAAAAGTATAAAATAGGAATTAACAACATATAAAATATATCAATAATCATGAGTTACTATAAAATTAATAATCTAGAAGAGTACTTTAAACATTACAAAAAATCAATTCGTGAACCGGGAAAATTCTGGGACAAAGTGGCCTCAGAGAATTTTACTTGGTACCAGCAATGGGATAAAGTAGTTGATTTCAATATGGCTGACGCCGAAATAAAATGGTTTACCAATGCCAAAGTAAACATTGTAAAAAACTGTATCGACAGGCATCTTGCTAAAAAAGGAGATAAAACAGCTATCATTTTTGAACCGAATGACCCAAATGAAGAGGCATTGCATATTTCATATAATGAGTTATACGAGCGTGTTTGCAAAATGGCGAATGTCTTAAAGGAGCAAGGCATACAAAAAGGAGATCGGGTTTGTATTTATTTACCAATGATTCCTGAATTAGCGATTACCACTCTGGCCTGCGCCAGAATTGGAGCAATCCATTCGGTTGTTTTTGCAGGATTTTCCGCCTCGGCAGTTGCCGCAAGAATCAATGACAGCGAATGTAAAATGGTCATCACTTCAGATGGTGGGTATCGCGGGAATAAAACCATCGATTTAAAAAGTATCGTTGACGAAGCCTTATTGAATTGCCCTTGTGTAGAGAACGTTTTAGTAGCTAAAAGAATCAACTCCACTATCCACATGAAAGAAGGTCGTGACCAATGGCTGCAACCACTTTTAGACCAAGCTTCGAATAACAATGTGGCTGAAATCATGGATGCCGAAGATCCTTTGTTCATCCTTTATACTTCCGGTTCAACAGGTAAACCAAAAGGAATGGTTCACACTACAGCCGGTTATATGGTGTATTCCGCATATACGTTCAAGAACGTTTTTAATTATGAAGACAATGATATTTTCTGGTGTACCGCTGATATTGGTTGGATTACCGGACATTCCTATATTCTTTACGGCCCGTTATTGAACGGAGCTACGACCGTAATTTTCGAAGGCGTTCCGTCTTATCCTGATTTCAGTCGCTTTTGGCAAACCATCGAAAAACACAAAGTTACCCAGTTTTACACGGCGCCAACAGCGATTAGAGCTTTAGCAAAAGAAAGCATCGAATACGTGCAACGCTACCAGTTGACCTCTTTGAAAGTAATTGGATCTGTAGGAGAACCCATCAATGAGGAAGCATGGCACTGGTACAACAACCACGTAGGCGATAAAAAATGTCCTGTGGTAGATACGTGGTGGCAAACGGAAACCGGAGGAATTATGATCTCACCAATTGCCTTTGTAACCCCGACAAAACCTACTTATGCTTCATTACCTTTACCGGGAATCCAACCCGTTTTGATGGATGAAAAACGAAATGAAATAGAAGGGAATCAGGTTACCGGAAGTTTGTGTATTAAATTTCCTTGGCCAGGAATTGCAAGAACAATTTGGGGCGATCATCAACGGTATAAAGAAACCTATTTTTCTACCTTTCCAGGTAAATATTTCACTGGCGACGGCGCTTTGCGTGACGAGGTTGGGTATTACAGAATCACTGGACGTGTAGATGATGTAGTAATTGTTTCCGGACACAATCTGGGGACTGCCCCTATTGAAGATGCCATCAATGAACATCCTGCTGTTGCGGAATCAGCCATTGTAGGTTTCCCGCATGATATCAAAGGAAATGCGTTGTATGGTTTTGTAATTCTAAAAGAAACCGGAGAATATCGCGACAGAGAAAACCTGAGTAAAGAAATCAACCAACACATATCCGATCACATAGGACCCATTGCCAAATTAGACAAAATCCAGTTTGTTTCCGGTTTGCCAAAAACCCGTTCCGGAAAAATCATGCGCAGAATTTTGCGTAAGATTGCCGAAGGGGATTATTCTAATTTTGGCGATACCTCAACCTTGTTAAATCCTGAAATTGTGGAGGAAATCAAAGACGGTAAAATTTAATATTTAGTTGTAATTGTAGTTAAAAACTGCTTCATTTATGGAGCAGTTTTTTATACAAAAAAGGCTGCCTTTTTATAGACTGCACCCAAAAGTTTAGACAAATTTATAATTAATTTTGATAATAATGAGCCCGATATTGTGTCGGGCTCAT